>JAACDM010000634.1 GCA_009936795.1 Verrucomicrobiaceae bacterium
ACAGCTGGAGCCACTTCATCGACTTGAACGAAGGCGACGTCGCTCTGACAGAGTAGCCCTCAGAGGCCTGCCATCGCCGTTCGCGCAATAGGCCCCCTTTACTCTCTCGAAATACGTTTCTGAACGCAGTCAATCCACCGCACTCTCGTCCTAAGAGAGAGAGCCCATCAGCATCAGCGGGGGAGTCACACTCCGTTCCGGCACCCAGAGTCGCCTATTACCATCGGCGGCAATATAGGTCCCACAAGAATGCCCCTGAAACATTCGGTCTAACCCATCGTCGTTGAGCAGAATAACTCCCGGTTTATTATCCTGAGTGGCCAACCTGTTATGTTGGGATCCGCCCCACGAGGTATTGCTGAGGCTACTGCGTGACGACTTATGGAGCGGGATGATCATCATTCGGTGGCAGCGTCTCACGAACAGCACAATACGAAACCGCACCAGCGCCTATGGCAAGTGGGAGCGCGGTGGCTTTCGCGGGGAATTCCGGCGTTGGCAACGACGAGATCGAGCGTCTTCGACAAAGTCTCTTCAGAAAAGTCCTTCATGGTTGATCGTTGTCTTCAATAGCTTCCATCTCTCTACGGAGCTTCATGCACAAACGGCTGAGCCGAGATTCTGCTGCTTTGGCGCTGATTACCAAGCATTCAGCGAGTTCCCTATAGCTATCCTGTTCGAAATACTTCCCATCGATCAATCGGCGGTCGATGTCAGAGCCCCCCTCCAGTCACTGCAGGAGTATTTCAGTCCGCCACTGGTCAGCATCGCCATTTCCAATACGACGCAGCTCTTACCAGCACTCTACAAACGCGAGTCTTCGCGCTCTCTTGGTTGTTGTTATCCTTTCAATAGGCCCATCGCATGCTCACTACTACCAAAGCTCGCTGCATCAATATTGTGCCGATGCATGAGTTCCAAATACAAATTACAGAGCGGTGTCGGTCTCTCGAGAACAGTATGACCTTGGTGCCTATAGCCGCCCCCAGCAATGATCGTTGGCAGATTGTTATGGGTGTGATTTGAAGCGTCACCGAAATTACTGCCGATGACGACCGTGGTATTATCTAACAAAGATCCGTTTCCTTCCTCGATCTGATCCAGCTCAAAAAGGAACTGATTGAGATGCTTCACGATATCGATCTCAATCCGCGTCAGCTTCTCGATCGTTTCGGATTGATTGCCATGATGGGACAACGTGTGCCAGCCGCCAGTGGCGCCGGGCACGTTGATGGCCCCGTTGATCCAATCCATGGTGAATGTGATCACTCGCGTTGAGTCCGTTTGGAAGGCCAACTTTGACAGTTCTAATAGGTTCTTAATCTTGGTGGAGAAGGCGAACTCGCTATCGTTGCTAAGAGTGTTGACCACGATTGGTTTCTTCGCGTTAAGCCAGAACTCTTCGTGCTTCAGCTGTGCTTCAAGTTCACGGATGATCGTTCGATAGGAATCCAGCTTGCTTGCTCTCGCCCCGCGCGCTTTCAAGTGCTCCATGTCGCGGTAGAGGCAACGAACCACGTTCTGATCATTGGCGATCTGCCGTTTCTTGGTCGCCAGATCCTCCTCGCCGAAGAGTTTGTTGAAGATCAGCGCCTCGTCGTACATCGGCGGAATGGCCCCGCCTCGGCTGTTCCAAGAACAGCCCCAACCGCGGTCGTATATGCTCAAGGGAAGAGACGGATACCGCGTGTCGCCACCCATGTGCTGCGCGAGAAGTTGGTCCAGAGAAATGCTATTGGTGAAGGTGGTCGACTCCGGATTTGGTGCGCCGGTTAGGAATGACTTCTCGGAGTCATGATTACTCGTCGACATTCCTGGGTGAAAGAGATTCTGAAACACCGTCATCTTGTCCTTCGTCTTGATCCTGTTCAGGTAGGTGGAAGTGGACAAGTCTCCTCGTGTCTTCGGAAAGAAGTGGGATTCATAGAAACCTAATGAATTGCAGATGAACATGACGCGCTTGGGCGGCATCTTGGGTTTCTCCGCTGCACGCAGATTCAACAAGTGCAGTGCTAGCGGCAAAGCCGTGCCAATTCTGAGGAATTCCTTCCGTGTCATGTTAGTCTTCTTTCTGGGAGAATGAATAGGTGAGTACGTCGATCAAGAGATCTCTCATTCGACACTCTTCGGCGTCCATGGGGATCAAGTCATAGAGTTCCATACGATGTTCGAGATTTGGTGCCAATCCTGTAGCGTATTCAAACAGGACCCTTGCAAAATTGTAGGCCACCTTCGTGGAGTCGACCAGCAAGAGATCCTTCAGATCAACGATACTCTCGAATTTCGCCCCGTCGAGATCCCCGGAGGCATCGATCTTACCTCCCAGTCTAAAGAAGCCCTGAGGCCGATACTGAAAGGTGGCACGGTGTTCCATCTTCACACGGTACAGGGTCCGCCACTGACCGGTGGCATCAAAGCTCTCCAATGCAAAACCATAGGGATCGATGCTCTTGTGGCAGCTGTAGCAGATCTTGCTCTTCTTGTGCTTGGCCACTTGTTCCTTGAGCGTCGTGGCATCGCTTAAGTCCGGCTCGATCACTTCTACGTTCTCTGGTGGTGGTGATAGGGTGTTGCCAGCAATGTTTCGAGAAACCCAAGCACCGCGCAAGATTGGGGACGTGTCGAAACCATCGGTGGTGACTTTCAACACGCTACCCATCGTCATTAGACCACCGCGCGAGGAGCCCGGTGGGAGGGACACCCTGCGCATTGCCTGTCCGATTACCCCATCCACTCCATAGTGTTGGGCGAGGCGTTGATTGAGAAACGAGAAATCGGAATCGATCAGGTGACTAACTGGCAGGTTGTGCTCGATAAGGTGGGCGAGGTAACTCTCGGTCTCGATCGGTAGGTAGTGGTTGAGCAGCTCGTTATAATTCGGGTAGAGTTTTAGCGATGGCGCCACGTTGTTAAACGAACGTAGGTTAAGCCACTGCGCACATAAAGAGTGGATCAATCGCTCACTTTTCGCGTCTGCCAACAGGCGGGTGATCTCGGCATGCAGCGCAGCTGGTTTCAAATCGTCCCTGGCCGCACGTTCCAGCAATTGCGAATCAGGGACAGAGAGCCAAACCGAACGCGCGAGGTCGGCGGCGATCTTGAAGGAATCATTGGCGTGCTCGCCTGGAACTAGCAGGAACCGGTGCGAACTGATAATCGCTTTGAGACCGACTTTGGTAGCGGCTACGAAATCTCGATGCTCTTCCAGATGCCTCAGGCTGACTTGATAGTAAGGTTCTAGGTCATCCTCGATCAGAGACGACGAGAACGCGCGTTCGGCGAATCGCTTGATCACGGACCGCATGGCTTGAAACTGGGCCTTCACCGCAATATGATCGAACGTGCCCCCATCGGCCGTTCCTAGCTGTACTGACCTGTCAGGAACATCGAGTGGCAGTCCGGCGAAAACCGTTTGATAGGATTGTGGAGGCCATGATTCGAAGACGGGCCCTTTCACAGTTAGCTTCTCGATGTAGGCGCCCTGTTCACCTTCACTCTGCCGCCAGGTGTGCTTGGAATAGCAGTGAACCGAGACGTTCTCGCCCGGCTTCAAATAGACACGAACCGTGTGAGGTTTCAGCTCATCGCTGCCCAACGAGAGAACGTCTAGTACGCGCTGTGGCTGCGGGCGATCATCGGCATAGAAGTACTTACCCGCGAAGACCATGATGCTGATGTCCTCCGGAAAGTCGCCCCTCTTGGCGGCATCAAAGGTCAGGTCATACCAGCCTTCTACCGGCGGGTTGAAGTGATCATAAAAGAACGGATAAGGACGCCCGTTGTTCGACCGTGTCCACGAGAACAAGATGCCGTCCTTGTGCTTGCGCGCGTAGTCCCTGTATGTCTCATGGCTGTCCCTAACCGAGTTCGTGACCCAGGTCGTCTCGGGATGAAAGCCACTTGCCGGAAAGGCGAATTCTAACAGGTCGTCCGCCACGGCGAAGTAGGCGGCCAGCTGTTGCTTCGTCATCTGGATCCGACGATCCGAATCAAAGGTGAAGGTACCGCGATCCTCAGGTATCTGTTTCGTGAGATCGAAGTTCGTATTGAGCAGGTCATTGATCGAATGGACAAACTCATGACGGCTGATACGACGGAAGGAATTGGGGAGGCTTTCGACTTCTCGTTGAGCCAACCATCTCAGGAGGGATTGCCTCTCTCCAGTCGAAGGCTGTTTCTTCTCGGCCGGAGGCATCTTCCCCGTGATCAAATTCTCAAACATCAGGGAGCCGTCGAACTCTCCACTATCTAACAATCCAATTAGGTCAAGATTTCCCTTCTTCACCTCCTCGTCATGGCAATCGAAGCAATACGTTTCGAGATGCTGATGTGCGATCTGCTTGAGGCCGCTCGACGGCGAAGCCGCGTAGACGTTCGTTGCGAACGTTATAACAATCAGTAGCAGACGGCTCATTTATTCTCCTTCAGCAGCACAAGTCTAAACCAACGGCAGCTACTTCATCGCCCCGGTCACTTTCATCGGAATGGTGTAAACAGAATCCATCGCCGTGATAAAGAGTGTCCGACGATCTTTGCCACCGAAGCACACGTTCGCGGTCCAACCTTCGGGAACGGGAATGTGCTCGATCTTCTCTCCTGACGGACTCACCACAGTCACGCCTCTGCCTGTCAGATAGAGATTTCCTGCCTCGTCAATCGACATCCCATCCGAGCCCATGTCGATCAGCTTGCTGCGTTCACTTAGACTACCATCTTTACCAATCTTGTAGCGATAGGTTTTCTTGTCACCTATGTCCGCAACATAGAGCTGCTCACCTTTTCCAACGATGCCGTTTGGTTGGACCAAGTCATCGGTCACGCGTCGGGCTGTCTTGGCGCCTTTGGGCAGGAAATAGACTTGCTGGGATTGCTCGTGATCACCGCGTTTCCAGTAGGGGCGTTTGTAGAAGGGATCGGTAAAGAAGAGATCGCCATAAGGGAGCACCCAGACGTCGTTGGGACC
>JAACDM010000635.1 GCA_009936795.1 Verrucomicrobiaceae bacterium
AATCTTTGAATCTTTGAATCTTTGAATCTTTGAATCTTTGAATCTTTCAATCTTTGAATCTTTCAATCTTCGCGTCTTTGCGTCTTTGCGCCTTCGCGTGAAACCCTATTCCCCCCGTACTTCCAACTCGAACTTCCACCGTTCTCCAGATGGCTCGTGCAACATCCAGAGTTGCAGATTCCCTAGCTCTGTCACCACAGCGTTCACTTTCACCGGCACCCGCTCCCCCTCCGCAAAGCCTTCCATCGCTGGGAGCGTCGCTTGAAGGCAGGCATTCTCGACGAGTTCACGCTCTGCATTTGGAAGTACACCACCCGGCTCATCGCCACCGCGAATATCTGAACTGAAGAAACGAAACTCCGCAGGCTGACCGATGACCAACCCAAATTCCTGTCCGTCGATAAGCAACTCAGTCCCCTCTTCCATACCCTGCGGAACCACACAGAGTGCTTTAATAGGCGGCTTGAAACCGGGTACCGAAGGCATGGAGCTTTCCAAACCGACGTAGTAAGATCGAGGAATGCCTGCTTGGATGCGAAGCCCCTCCCCTGTCTCACGAATTTGCCCATAAACACTCGCCCCCTTGGCAACCGCCAGATCTGGTTCGTCCCCCTCCAAGGCACGCACTCCCTGCTCACCTATCCAAGAAGCCAACAACTCTAACACACGCCCCCTTACGGCATCTGCCTTAAACGCTCCGCCATTAAAGAGCACGACATCTGGCCGAAGAAAGCCTTGCTCGCCATGACTCTCAGCAAGAGAGGCTAGCTCTTCATTTACCTGCACCGTCGCCAGACTTCGGGTGAGGAAGCGAGCGAGATGTTTACTAATGACAGGATCCAAAGCGTAAGGAAGCCCCAATTCCTGAAGACCAGCAGCGTCGTCGCTTGGTAGATCATCAATCGCAGTAAGCGGAAAGAAGCCGTCGATGATCATGGATTCCACACTCTCACGAGTAAGCGTGGAAGAGAGCGAACCAGCAAGAAGACTTGAGCCACGCGATGGGACCGCAATCGGAACTTCGGTTAGGCTCGGATCGGAAAAGAAAGCCACCTTGGCTTGCGAACAAGCGTGAACCAAAGCCCACAGTTGCCAGGTATCGATCTCGTGTCCCTCTTCAGCCAGTTGGCCTTGCACGACGTAGGCCAGGGCCAAGTCCATGTTATCACCACCTAACAAGAGATGCTCGCCAACACTCACACGCTCCAAACCTAGCTGCCCGTCCGTTTCCGTGGCCACGATCAAACTAAAGTCCGACGTTCCACCGCCCACATCACAAACGAGAATGAGATCTCCCGGGGAGACTTGTTCACGCCAGCTATCGCCGACACGATGCAACCAGGCATAAAAGGCAGCCTGCGGCTCTTCTAGCAGAATAACATCTCGAAATCCAGCAGCCTCAGCAGCCTCGAGAGTAAGATTGCGCGCCACTTCTTGGAAGGAAGCCGGCACCGTGATCACAATCGATGCATCATCCAAGGAAGAGTCTGGATGAGCATGCGTCAGCGCTTGGCGGAGGTGCTCCAAGTAGTACCTGGAGGCTTCAACTGCAGACACCTTCTCTTCAGCAGGAAGCTCCGTATCCCACGGGAGGACGGCTGATCTTGGATCAATGTGCGGATTAGAAAGCCAAGACTTTGCAGAGGTCACCAAGCGATCCGTAACCAGAGACCCATGATTCCTGGCAAATTCACCGACGACGGAACTCGGATTATCAGTCTGCCAAGGAAGGTTCAGTGCGCCCTCAGGAAACTCTGAGGAATTTGCCAGATAGAGTGCTGAGGAAAGACCAGATCTCCCTTCCACACGATTCGGGCCGGTAACCTGCACCACATCCACCGTGCCCGGCACACCTGTCTCCAACGGCAAGAGGGTGATGGCACTGTTACTCGTACCGAGATCGATCCCGACGACAAAGGTGTTTGCCATTCTAAGAAAGCTCGACCTGCGCTGCCGCGATATTTGGCAATGTATCGTCACCGCCAACTGTCTGAGGCAGCGTCACACTGGTCACCCGCCACCCTTTGTGAACCAACGCCCCCTCGTAAGGAGGCTCGCCCGCCACGTTTCCTAACAAACGGAAATCCGCTGCATCGTAGCCATCGGGCAAGCTCACGCGCGTCCCTTCCGCTTCCGGCGAAATAGGCTCCACCGAAAGATGAGAATTCAGAACTGACTGACACCCCTGATGAACAACACGAGCCGCCGCACCAACTTCGGCGTCGTTGAATCCCGTCACATCATCCATGAGGAAATCGACCAGGCGCCCCTTCTCCTGCATCAATGCAAGA
>JAACDM010000636.1 GCA_009936795.1 Verrucomicrobiaceae bacterium
TCCAACGCACGGTCCGCCCCAAAAGCGTCCCTTGGGATCAGCCCTTTCAAGCCCCCATCATCGAACCCGCAAAACCGAAGATCATCGACTGCGGCTTCTGGGGACCAAGTCTCCTGAGCGAAATCCTCACCAACAAATATCTCTACCATCTCCCTTTTTACAGGCAAGAGCAGCTCTATCACTACCGCTTTGGTATCAACCTCTCTCGTAAAACCATGGGAGACGCCGCCGAGAAGGTCTCCGATATGTTAGGCATCCTCGTCAGGCGGATGAAGGAAAACATGCTCTTAAGCGGCTACATTCAAGCCGATGAAACACCCATCACCTACCTCGATCGCGCGCATCCAAAAGGAAGCCGTAAAGGCTACTACTGGGTCTATCGAGGAATGAACGGCGAAGTCATCTACAACTGGTGCACCAGCCGCGAGCACAAGCACCTCAGAAAATGGTTAGGCAACCACTTCCAAGGCATCCTCCAAAGCGATGGCTATGACGCCTATGCAAGCCTAGTCAAAAGCCATGCCCTCGACGGCAAGCAGACCAAACGAGCAGGATGCCGAGCGCACATTCGATGAAAGTTCGAAAACGTCCGCGATCAGCACCCGCAGACGGTCAGATGGTTCCTGAAAATCATCGGAAGACTCTACCTTCGCGAACAAATTCTCCGAGATCATCAAGCCGACGCCGAAACCAGAGTGCGCATGCGACAACGGCATAGCCGCCCACTGATAGACCTCCTCAAGAAAGCGATCGACCATCTCCTAACAAACGTAAGCATCTTACCCAAAAGTCCACTTGGGCAAGCACTGCGCTATGCCCGAGGGCAATGGGCAAGAATGCAAGTCTACCTGGAGCATGGCGAGGTAGAAATCGACAACAACCTCGTCGAGAACGCCATCCGTCCCAGTGCCGTCGGCAAGAAGAACCACCTCTTCATTGGCCACCCCGAAGCCGGTGAACGCAGTGCGATACTCTACACGCTGCTCATCAGCGCCAAGGCTCAAAGCGTCGACCCTCAGACCTACCTAACCGACGTCATTAAACGCCTTCCTGGAGCTGATCCCAATGATCTTGATCAGCTCACGCCAGCAAACTGGGCCAACGACTTCAAAGCCTGTCAGCAGCAAGAATTACAGCGCATCGCCTAGCAAACCGGCTATTCAACCATCTCGGCGCCCTTTACGCCACGCCTTTCCTATGGCAAACGGTCAGACCCTTACAGTCAAACACCGTCCACCGCGTCTATAAACTCTGTGCCAACGTCGTCGGAAAACTCCGTGCCCAGTTTCTAGAACGAATCCCAAATGTCCTCAAAACCAGCCAGCTGTGATGGGTTGAAGCGTGTTTGGTAGTGAAGGTAAGACAAGGTTTTTTCTTCGAAGAAGAAGAACATGTGTCCTGCTTGAGGATGGTGGAGCGGAGGGCGAGGTGAAAGGCGTATAAGTGCCCGTAGGGCCGGAGCATCGGGTTTCCCGATGTGGAGTTATGCCGCCTTTCTCCTGGCCTGGAGTGGAGGCTTCCTCTCCGGAAGTAGTGACGGCGGAGATTGTTAACTGGTGGGGGCACTTGGTTGGTTTTGCGGCGGTCTTCTTTTGACGGTCGGCGAGTCGGTAGCTTTGCCCTTCGATGCTAATGATTTCGGCGTGGTCGAGGATGGCCGTCGCGCTGGGGACGTCGCTTAGGAGCTTGCCCCATTCTTCGATGGGTCGGTTGGAAGTCATGATGGTGGAGCGTTTCTCGTAGCGTCGCATGATGATTTCGAAGAGACGGTCACCGCGGCGTGGTGGGAGGGTTTTGATGCCCATGTCGTCGATGATGAGGAGTATGGGTTTGAGGTAGCGTTTTAGGCTTCCTTGAGGGCCGCTTTCGAGGGCGTCGTCTTCTCGGAGTTCGCGGACGAGATCGAAGATGGAGACGTAGAGGACGTCGTGGCCTCGTTTGATGGCGGCCTTTTCTAACGCTTGGTCGAGGTGACTTTTGCCGACACCGGGCGGACCGATGAAGAGGATGTCGCGGGCTTTCTTGAGGTAGTGACCAGCGGCGAGTGGATGGATTTGTTTGCGGTTGATCTTGGGATTGAAGCGAAAGTCGAAGTCTTCTAGCGTGCGTTGTTCGCGGCAGTGGGCACGTGTTCACGGCGATTGATGGCGCGCTGGGCGCGAATGTTGAGTTCGTCTTGAAAGAGGAGTTCGAGGAATGCGGCGTGGCTAAGTTGATTGCCTGTGGCTTTTTGGAGTCGAACTTCGAGGCTGGTAAGGAGCCCTGAGAGTCGGAGAGTGCGAGCTTGAGGGGTGAGGGTGGCGTTCATGTTTCTTTGTTGTTGGGTGGCGTTGGGGTGATGAGTTTTTGGTAGGCTTGTATGGGGCGAATGAGTGGGTGTTCGGTGACGAGAGGTGTTTGTGCGTTTGGGTTTGATAGGACGAGTTTGATGTCACTGAGATGGTGTTGGCCACGATCGAGGGCGCGTTGGCAGGCTTGGTTGATGGCTTGTTCTGCGTGGCGGCGTTTGAGGTTGATGAGGCCTTGGAGGATGCGTGGGGCTTGTTCGGATTGGTGGATGGAGACGTTGATGGCCCAGCTTTGAGCGGCGTTTCCGAGGTTTTCTTGCACTTGGTCGATCCAATGGGCGCTGGTGCGATGGGGAGATGTGGGGTGGGTGCCTCGGGCGCCAAGGACTCGGGAGTAGTTGCCCGGTTCGAGTTTGAGGTGGCGTATGATGGCTTTTATGTGGGCGTCGTAGATGCGGACGAGGCGAGTGTCCCAGCGGATCCAGAGTTGGTGGCCGATGTATTTGGGAGGGACTTCGTAGTAGGAACGGTCGAGTTCGATGTAGCTGTCACGATGGACGGTGCGTTGGGCTTCTTGGAAGTTGTGAAAGGGACCGCTGGGTAGGGGTTGTAGGGCGGGCTTTTCGGTGTTCTGAAAGTGTTGTTTGGTGGTGCCGTGGTTGCGTTGATCGGCTACGGTGGTCTCCCATTGGCAGAGATGGGCGTTTTGTGAGGCGATGTCGGGGAATTGATGTCCTTTGAGAGCGTTGATTTTGACGTAATTAACGTCGCTTTCGACTTTGCCTTTGTGCTCGGGGGTGTAGGACCGCGTTGGGATTATGGTTGTATGATAGGGTTCCGCGAAGGCGAGGATCTTGGGGTGGAGTTCGGGATCGTACCAGTCGGCTTGTTTGACTGCGGCTTTGAGGTTGTCGATGCGGAGAGTGGCAGGGACGCCGCCGAAGTGCCGGAAGGCGTTCTCGATGGCAGTTAGAAAGTGATCCGTCCTCTGAGAAGCGAGAGTCTCGGTGTAGCCTTTACGAGAGTGGCTGAGGGTGATGCGCAGGACGTTGCTCATGCGTTGTTTGCCGTCTTTATGTAACAGAGTCTTGGCGAACCCGAATTCGATCTGAGCTTCTTTGCCAGGGGCGCATTCCATACGCCAGACGCGTTTGGGCGGCGTGGCCTTGAGTTTGCGGACGTAGCGTTTGACGGACTGGTAGGAGTGTCCGAAGCCGACTTCCTGGCGGAGATCAGTGAAAATACGTTCGGCAGTGAGACCGATGTCGAGCTTGGCCTGGATGCGCTCGTGATGAGGTTGGCAGGCGCTATTGCTTACCGGAGGTGGCTTGATCGGTGGCGCTGGGGTGTCGGCAGGAGCATTGATCCGTTGGAGGATCTTGCTGACCGAGCCGCGATCGACGCCGAGTTCTTTGGCGATTCGTCGTTGAGACCAACCGCGTTTGAGAAGACTTCGATGGAGTGGATGGATGCCATGTTGAGGTGATTGGCCATGGCATCCTGAGATGAGGTTTGCCTCGTCTCAGGCCCAGGCTCAGCTGTCTTAAAGTGGCTGGTTTTGAAGTGACCCTAGGTGGCTGGTTTTGGGTGACCAATGACACCAAATTCAAGCCGTCATCCGCCATGCCGGACAAACCGGCCGTTCGCTTGACGCATTCTTTAACAAGAAGTGGAAATGTGTGCTGTGTCCAAAGTAACCAATCCGATGCCGATTGCTGCCATGCGGCGTCGATTTTTTCCTAGCGGTCGAGCATCATGATCGAGCTGAGAGATATGAAATGTCGACGAATGGTAGAGTGACCGCTCTGGTTGCCAAGCGCAGCTCAACTCGGTTGTAGAACGTCGTGTCACAATCTCGTTTTGTCTGGAATCAACGCTACGTGGATTCAAATTGCTAGCGCGCAAGTGAAGTCGGCAGAGACGCGGCCATGTGGTAGAGCATCGCCCAACTACTAAGCCAAACAATGCCAACCACTTACCGACGCCTCTGCCAAGGAGACCTCTACATCTGCTTGAGGATTAACGGTACGAGACGTTACAGGCGACGCTTTAAGAGGCCTCGGAGGAAGATCCCAGGCCGCGGGTATTATTGTAATGATAGTTGTTACAAAGAAGATTACGCCACAGTTTGGCGCAGCGATTGATTCAATCAGGGAAAAGCACCTCTTCGGGTGCCACCAAAGACCTGCGGCGGGGGGACCTCGATGTGCCTGATGTTTACCGCGCAGCGCGCTATATTCCCGAAGAGTCTTCTGGTTTTTACGTTATTCCCGTACCTGCTGGGCGTTATCAGTTACAACTGCACTTCATCGAGGGGCTTGTTAAAAATGCTGACGAGCGAATTAGCAATATCTTGATAGACTATAAACTCTTCTTCGAGAAAGTCGATATCCTACCCGAGGCTGAATTTCATCAGCCGCTGGTGAAAGAGACGACTGTTGACGTCGCGGCCGGAGGGCCATGTCGGTTCAATTTCGCGGGTCATGTGGAGAATCTGTGGATTGCCGGAAATAGGGCTGGTTCCACTACGGTAGCATTTCTGATCGGTGAAAACCGATTAGAGTAGCGCGGGCTTCCAGGCGAATAGCACGGTATTAGGGTTGGTTTTAGAAACCAATCCGATTGCTGTTAGTCTTGCTGCTCCGTTCGCAGAGTGACTGTTTATGTTAGCCGGGCGCTTCAACGCCCGGAATACGATCAATCGATGGGCTGTCTCGCGGAGCAACCTCTCAATCCCAGAGGTCTTTCGGATCGTAGTCGACCCCGTACCGTTTTAGGAACGCCACGAATTCATTCTCCAAAGTCTGTTTGTGATGATGTGCAATGTATTGGATAACGTCAGGAACCTTCGATGAGCTGACCGTGCAGGCGGCGTAGTCATCTTGGTAGCCAACTGAGCCAGCGCCTTACAAACCGTCCTTGTTAATCGTGATCCACGCCCCCCCTTTCGACCGCTTCATGACCTCAGAAACAGACAGGGTCTTGGGAATCAATTCCAACACCTGAACATCATTCTCAATTCCACCAGCGCGTTTGACGTGCATATCGTGGCGATTGGCAGGTTATGCGAGGATCGCCCACACAGACTACTCCATTTACTCACGAATCCACAGTTCGAGACGTTTCGTGCTCCAAATGCAATGATACTGGAGTCCGGTAAACGTGTCGGTCATAGGGCTCCCTATCACATGAACATTCAAATCGCGACGCTGCTTTGCTCCCAATACACAACCGGGCCTTGCAACGCCCGGCAGGATGCCGGACCTACACTCTCATAAAACGTAACAAAGTAGGATCA
>JAACDM010000637.1 GCA_009936795.1 Verrucomicrobiaceae bacterium
AACGGGTGTGCGGTTGATTCCGAGCTTTTCGGAGAGAAAGCTTTCCGTCAGATGATCGCCGATTTGAAACTCGCCTCGAAGAACAGACTCCAGCAGCACTGAAATCGCGGCGGTGGTGCGGTTCTTACCGCCAAGTTGTTTCGTGAGCATTCCGGATTTCTTGCAATAACTGATACCAATGGCTTGACCCAATGAGGCAGGGTTTCATAGCATCGGTGAAGGATTGTATATAATACTATCTGTGCACCCACTCATTTCAAGCGAGTTCATGAAAGCCTCACCCTTCTTCGCGAGGAGACTAACAGTCGCTTTGGGACTGCTAGTTCTACTTACATCCTCACACGCACAACACAGTGACGATTTCCTTGTCATCGAGGCCGAGCCTGGATGGTCGATCATCTGGGATGGCAATGATGGCGATCACTTCGATCCGACTCCTGCTGCCAATGGTGGAGCTCAAGCGCCGGACAACCTAGCATTGGCCTCCAATGGCGCCATTCCCTTTGGATCAAGCGAACTCGATCCAAACCAGTGGGATTTCCATGTCGTTGCTTCTTTGAATAACGGAACGTACGGGAACTTCAGCAGTTGGATCGGTGCCAGTGCGGACGAAGACAAATTTGTCGGCATTGATTTGGGTGGCAAGTTTCGCGTTGGCAAGATCGCGTGGGGGCGCGACAACGGCAATGGGGCCTTTGATGACAGTGAGAACTTGGGAGGCGATGCTTGTGGAGGACAATGTGATGATCGATGGCAGGGTGATGATCCTTACACTCTGCAAATTACGACCACGCCAAATCCTAGCGCTGAAACCTTGGAAAGTGAATGGGAAACGATCGGCACTTTTGATTACTTGGACTCGGCGGACATCGAGCCGGGCGAAGGGTTCACGCCATGGCTACGTCACGAGTATGAAATCGCGCGGACCACGGGCGAACCAACGGAAGCCACTGGGATACGCATCATTGTGCCACAGTCAGGGCTAGGCGGTGGCACGGCGATCGATGAGATTGAAATCTTTGGGCCGGCAGGTGATCCAAGGTTCGTTTCTGAGGTTATTGAACAGATCAGTGATAGGCCGACAGCGCAGATGCTGAACATCAGCGTGCAGAACCGAGGCGAAACCAAAGCACTGAATATCAGTTCTGCGACCCTGTCGGGAGACCCTGCATTCACACTCACCTCCTTCCCTGATATGCTGGGACCCTTTGCAGAAGGGGCACTCGTCGTGCAATTTGACCCACAAGGCCAAGTCGGACGCTACCTGGCAGAAATCTCGATCGTCAGCGATGACGAGTTCTTTCCGGAAACCACAGTGCCGATCAGGATACAAGTGGAACATGCCAATGGCTTGATCGCACACTACAAGATGGATGAGACGGAGGGAGATCAATTGCTTGATTCGTCCGGGAACAATCATCATGGCGCCTTTGTTAGCAACGGCGGTGCAGTGGTGTTCGGTGCTGATCCCTTGGCGTCGGGGACGGCGGTTAGCTTTAGTGGTGATCTGGCCTATGCCGAGGTGCCCGCGAAAGCTGGATTGCCAGTCCTGGAAACGTTCTCGATATCCACTTGGGTCAACTTTGATCCGTCTGGAGCGGGGAACTTTTCGAGCATCGTCTCGAAAGGAGCCCAGTTGGGGGATCCGTTCTCACTCATCACCAATGTGGATGGGCCCATGCAATTCTTCTCGGCAGGCCTTGAGAATGATCCTACGGAAGCGACCATAGCAACCGGCGAATCTCATCACGTGGTGATCACCCACGAAGACAAGAATGGTCCCAAAGTAGAGGGGGAAAGCGAAGTGCGCGTCTATCTGAATGGCGAGTTGATCTTTGAGAATCTCGAATCTGGTGGCTTTGATGATCGCAATGGGTCACCGCTGCAAATCGCAGCAACAGCCGGTCAGTTTGGCATGATTGGAACGGTGGATGATGTGCAACTCTACAAGGTCGAGATCGAGCCAGACGATGTGACGTTTCTGCGAGACAATCCTGGCGACGTGCTTATTCCTCCTGGACTTGGTTTTCGTGCCGAGGAGGGCTTTGTCATTGAGTGGGATGGCAATGACGGCGAACACTTTGATGCCACCGCTCCGCCAGATGGTCCGCTCGTGCCAGAGAATCTCGCGTCGCTGGGCAAGGGCGCTTTGCCCTTCAGCTCTAGCGATTTGGGACCGGAGTTGGGTGTTGCCTTTCACGTAGGAGCGAATGTCAATGACGGTCTCTATGGCAACTCGAACAGTTGGATTAGCGCTAGTAAAGATGCCAACCCCTTTATTGGCGTGAACTTTGGCAAGGCTATCAAAGTCACTTCGGTCGCTTGGGGCCGCGACAACGGCAATGGCGCTGTCGACGACAGTGCGCCGGGGAGTGATGCCTGTGGAGGACAATGCGATGATCGCGCAGCCGGACTATACACCCTCCAGATCACGACCGTGCCTAACCCAAATGCGGATACGGCCGACGACGATTGGACCACGCTGGGTACGTTTGACTATCGTGTGAACGAAGACCTGGTGATAGGCGGCGCATTCACGAGTTTCCTTAGGCACGAGTTTCAGGTGTCCCGTGAAAGTGGTAGTGACTTGTTAGCCACGGGACTCCGTCTCTTGGTACCGACAGCGGGTCTAGCCGGTGGTACGGCGATTGACGAGTTGGAAGTCTACGGAGAGGGTCCTGACGATTTTATTAGACCTGCCGCAGGATTTGCCGCCACCTGGGATGGCAATGAAGGCGATTTCTTTGATGAAGGTGCGCCGCCAGACGGCGCGCTCGCTCCCGCCAATGATGCTCTTGCAGCGAATGGTGCGGTTCCTTTCACCTCCAGTGATCTGGGGCTGGAGCTAGGCGTCGAGTTCCATGTTGCCAGCAATATCAACGACGGCTTTTACGGAAATGCCAATAGCTGGATCCACGGCAGTGACGATTCGACGCCCTTTATCGGAGTGAGTTTCGGTCAAATGATCGATGTGGCCTCCGTGGCATGGGGCCGCGACAATGGGAACAACACCAACGACTGCTGTGGCGGCCAGCTGCGAGATCGTGTCGTCGGTCTCTACACCTTGCAGTTTACGACGGTTGGCGACCCTGACATTGATACTTCTGATGATTCATGGACGACTATCGCAGAATTCGACTACGAGAACGTCGTGGGTGAGTTTCAGAACTATTTGCGGCATGAATATCAGGTTTCCTCAGCCGACGGCAGCGCTATCCAAGCGACCGGCATTCGTTTGGTAGTGCCTCCGAACGGCACAGCCGTGGATGAGCTTGAGGTCAATCCAGAGGCCGGGCCAGAACCCGTGATCTCCACCAGTGCAGGTTTCACCGTGGGTTGGGGCCGCAACGATGGTGATCACTTTGATGCTACGCCACCTCCAGATGGTTCCCTGGTTCCTGACAATCTGGCCTTGGCTAGCAATGGAGCCACGGCGTTTGCCAGCGGTTCGTTAGGTACTGATCGCGGACTCGATTTCCATATCCCTGAGAATCTGAACGACGGCTTCTTCGGAAACTCGAACAGTTGGATTGGATCCCCAGGAGATTCCATATATGCAGGCGTGAATCTGGGTGGCAGTTTCGATATTGTTAGCATCGCTTGGGGCAGGGACAATGGGAATGGTGCCTTTGACGACTCCAACCCCGGAACCGACGCCTGTGGCGGCCAATGTGATGATCGCTGGGCAGGCACCTATGAACTCCAAGTAACCACGGACGCCAATCCTGACGGCGCGAGCACTTGGACCACGGTTGCCACCATCGACTATCCTGCGGCAAGCGCTGACGCTGTGCCTGGCCAACTATTCACCGGGTACCTGCGCCATGAATACGCCCTTGGCACCGCCGATGGTGATCGCGTCAGAGCAACAGGCGTGCGTTTGCTGGTGTCGGATCCTGGTATTGCCATTGATGAGATCGAAGTATACGGAATTGCGGATCCAGATCTCGTTTGGGATGGAACCGACGGCGAATTCTTTGATCCCATGCCGCCGATGGATGGCTCCATCGTGCCTGACAATTTGGCCTTGGCCAGCAATGGTGCCACGGCGTTTGCTAGTGGTTCATTGGGTGCCGATCGCGGACTCGATTTCCATATCCCTGAGAATTTGAACGACGGCTTCTTCGGAAACTCGAACAGTTGGATCGGTTCTCCCGGCGACATCATTTATGCGGGGATCGATCTTGGCGGTATGCGGCAGATCAACGCCATCGCTTGGGGACGCGACAACGGTAACGGGGCTATTGATGACTCTGATCCTGGAACCGATGCTTGTGGCGGTCAGTGCGATGATCGTTGGCAGGGTGTCTACGTCGTTCAGGTCACCACCGATACGACCATCAGTGCCGAGAGTGCCTGGCGAACGATCGGCAAAGTAGAACTGAGTGCCAACGACGATACGGAGATTGGCGGCGGGCTCACCGGTTTCTTGCGACATCTTTATACGTTTGACGAAGGAACGGTCAACGCCACCGGCGTGCGAATTGTGGTCTCCAATCCGGCCATCGCGATTGACGAAATCGAAGTCTACGGAGCCATGCCCATGGAGATTACTCCCACCATCGGCCTTTCTTCAGATGGCATCAACTTGGCATGGGTGGGCGACGTGGGTGCTCAATACACCGTCGAGTTCTCAAAGACGATGGAACCAGATTCCTGGCAAATGTTACCCGGAGCCGATGCCATCGAGGTCGCCGCAGACGGCGTGGCTTCGGTGATTGATTCCGTAGCGGATCGACAGCGGTATTATAGGATTTGGTGGAGGTGACTTTTAGTCGCCTCAGTAATTTAGTTAGATAGTTAAGGCGACTAAAAGTCACCTCCACTTATGAGCAATCCCATTCCGTTTCGAGGCTTGGACGAGCGAGGAGATATAAAAATCTACGACGCAGGCGATCTTCCCCACTGGCGTCAGGATGGTTGCACTTACTTCGTTACCTTAAGACTAGCAGATTCTCTCCCTCAAAGTGTTGTTTTCAAGCTGAAAGAAGAACGCCACTGCAGGCTCACCGGCAATGGCATTGTTCCGTCTGCGGCAGATTGGAAGAGCCAATTCGCTAAATTGTCACCTAACAAACAGCGTGAGTTTGAACGCACCATCGCCAAGAACCTAAACTTCCGATTGGATTGCGGATTAGGCTGTTGTGCCCTTCGCGAGAAAGAACCGATGCAGCTAAAGGCCTTCGCGCTTGAATTCTTTCATGGTAAACGCGTGTGGACGGGCGATGTTGTCGTGATGCCCAATCATGTATACGTGCTCTTGATGCCCACGAAGGACTACGAGTGTGAGAGAGTTCTGAAGTCGATCAAAGGTTATTCAGCCAAGGAGGTCAATCGCTCATTGAGAACTAACGGTACGCTTTTGCAATGCGAAAGCTATGACCACATCGTGCGCGACGTGAATCAGTTGGAGCGTTTTCAAAAGGACATTCGAGCGAATCCAGAAAAGGCAACCCTGAAGCAAAGAGATTACCGATTATCGGAGGAAGCAATCTATGAGCTGGCGTAGCCTGGTATCACTACTGTGGCGACTAAAAGTCACCACCACCATCCTCCTGGCCTCGGCCTACGCAGATTCCACCACGGTCATCAACGAGATTCACTATCATCCTGCGAACGGCTCCCAGACTGAATGGATTGAACTGGCCAACACCATGTCTTACGACATGGACCTAGGCGGCTGGCAACTGACGGGCGCTGTCGAATATACTTTCCCAAAGGACACAACCATTGCAGCCAGCGAGTTTCTTGTGGTGGCGGCGGACCCTTCTAAAGTGAGGCTTCGATCTGCCTTCGAGAAGGCGTTAGGCCCTTTCGAGGGCAACCTATCCAATCAAGGAGAACGCATTGAACTGCGCAACGTCGCCAATCGCGTCATGAGCGTCGTCAACTACAACGACCGCGAGCCCTGGCCCGAAGCAGCCGACGGTTCGGGCGCGACTCTAGCAAAGCTGCATCAGGAAACCGACAGCGCCACCGTCGAGAGTTGGGCGGCAAGTTTCCGCTACGGCGGATCACCGGGGAGTGATAATTTCAACACGCCCAAGCTTCCCATAGTGATTGAAGAGACAGCGCCAGCAGGCGATCCGACGGCGTTCTGGATGGAAACGTCGCCTGGTGATCTCAAGGATCATGTCGTCGCCATTGCGGGCGATCGTCAACGCGAGGTCGTTCTGCCGGAAGGTAATGCAGTGATCGTTTCAGGGGATCAGTTAGGCTTCACTACGAACAAGGGAGATCTACTGTGCCTCTACTCGCCCAACAAGACACAGGTGCTGAGTGCAGTGCGTCTCGACGACGTCGTCCGTGGACGATCCGTCGATCATCCCGGGCGATGGCTCTTCCCTGCAGAGGCGTCACCCAGAGAACCAAATCCGTTCTCATTCAACGATGCCATTGTGATCAACGAGATCATGTATCGATCCTACCCTCTAGCGGCATCGCCTCCAGAGCCCCCGGTCTTCGAGCAGCAACCGCTTGTCGATGGCGACACGCAATGGCGATTCTGGCAGGGCGTGCCTCAACAAGGCGAGGCGTGGCGGCAGATTGGTTTCGATGACGCCGAGTGGAGTCAAGGTCTTGCGCCCTTCAGAGGCGGCAACACCGCCCTTCCGGAAGAACGAGGCGACGCGACGCCCATTAATATTGGGAAGTCGACCTACTACTTTCGGGTGCCTTTTAACATCAACACAATTGCTGAGGGGCAGACTCTGCAACTACGCCATCTCGTGGATGATGGAGCGGTCTTGTATCTCAATGGCGAAGAGATCACACGGTTCAATCTGCCCGAAGGTGAGATCAAGTCCAGTACGCGGGCCGTGGATCTTATTGAAGCCCCAGCATGGAGCGAAACCGTGATCGTGCCGAGAGATCGGCTGCGCATTGGCACCAATGTGTTGGCTGCGGAAGTCCATCAGAATTCAGCATTCGACCGCGATGTCGCCTTTAGTGCTGAAGTATCTCTAGGCAAACTGATAGAGCCAGGCGCGCCTGCCCTGCTATTTCGCGACAACTCGGAGGAATGGATCGAGCTCTACAATCGAAGCGACGCCGCAGTGGAGTTGTCAGGATGGACATTGGACGAGGCCGTGCGCTTTGATTTCCCCGATGGCAGCATCATTAAGCCGAACGGCTTCTTCGTCATTGCCAGTGGCGCCGATGGCTTTCGTGGCTCGCTCGACAACAGTGGAGAGAACATTCTCTTGCGGGATCAGCATGGAAATCCTGCCGATGAAGTGCGCTATTACGATGGTGGGCGCTGGCCCGCCTACGCTGATGGTGGTGGTTCCAGTTTGGAACTACGCGATCCTAACGCTGATAACAGCAGGGCTGAAGCCTGGGCGGCGAGTAATGAATGTAATAAGGCAGAGTGGCAAGAAATCCGTTATCGCATGAATTCCGGGCAGAATTATGGTCTCAACATTTGGGACGAGTTGGTCATTGGGATGCTCACGGCCGGTGAAGTCCTAGTCGATGATGTGAAAATCATTCACGACCCGAATGGTGAGGCCAACCAGTTGATCCCTAATAGTGCTATCAAGGTAACATTGTTCAATAACGATGCCGCACAGCGTTGGCGTTTTGTTGGTAATCATCGGCATTCCACGGCGGTGCCAGATCCTGATGATCCTAACAATATGGTGCTCCACCTCCGTGCTTCCGGAGCCACCGACACCAAGCACAACCACGTCGAAACGACCCTCTCAGATAAACTGATCGACGGTGACGAGTATGAAGTGAGCATGCGCGCCCGTTGGGTGGCCGGTTCAAATCAACTCAATATTCGCGGCTACTACGCGCGTTTGGCAAAGACGATTGAGCTGGCCACTCCAAACGACTTAGGCACGCCGGGTGAGCAAAATTCGCGGTTCGTCGAGAACATTGGCCCAACTTACGCCGAATTCAGGCATTCGCCGCTCATGCCAGCGGCAGATGAAATCGTGAGCGTTTCTGTGCAGGCTAAGGATAGCGATGGAATCGAACTGCTCACACTCCATTACGCCAAAGATGGGGATTCGGGCTTTATTAGGGTGCCAATGGAAGAATCTGACGGGATTTACCCAGCAGAGATTCCAGGAATGGCCGCGGCGACTGTCGTGCAGCTCTATGTTGAAGGAACGGATGCGCTAGGCGTCGCCTCGCATTTCCCCGCTTCCGGACCGAATTCACGGGCGCTCTACATCGTCGATGACGGGCGCAGCACCGACCTACCCGTTCACGAACTTCGGCTAATCATGAAGGAAGCCGATTTCGATTTCATGTTTGATGAACTCAATTTGATCAGCAATGAACGCCTCGGCTGCAGTGTGTTGGTCGACAATCGAGAGATCATCTACAACACTGGCGTGCGCTTGAAGGGCAGCCCGGCTGGCCGGGCACGCGACGGAGCTCTCTATCAGGGCTTCAATATCGGATTCCCACCCGAACAACTTTATCGCGGGATTCATGATAGTGTCAGTATTGATCGCTCAGGTCGCGCACCAACTCCAGGTGACCAGGATGAGATCTATGTGAAGCACCTGTTCAATCGCGCGGGCATCCCCTACATGTTTGATGACTTGGGCTACATCGTTTCGCCGACAAGAACACGAACGGGCACGGCGCTGTTCTCCATGGCGCGCTACGGACGAACCTTCACGAACACCCAGTTCGAGAATGGCAGCAAGGGTTCCGTCTTCAACCTGGAGATCACCTATGATCCAACCACGGCCTCCTCAGGTCGAGAATCGGTGAAGAAACCAGTGCCCTTCTCGCATGGCGACATGACGGACTTTGCGGATCTCGGGGAGGATAAGGAACAGTATCGTTGGCCGTTGGAAATGCGTACCGGGCGACGCGCAGACGACTACGAAGGACTGATCAACTTCTGCAAGACGATGGACCTTCCAAACGATCAGTTAGGCCGCAAGATCGATGAAGTCATGGATGTCGATGCCTGGATGCGTGCTGCCGCGATGCATAACTTGTCTGGCATTGGCGATACCTGGTGGAATGCTGGTCTACAACACAATCTACGCCTCTATGTACCGCAAGGAGGTCGTGGAGTCGTGGGGCTGCCATGGGATTTGGACTTTGTCTTTACCGGCAGTGCTACCGGCCCGATCAAATCGGCCGGAGGAAATCTGCGTCGCGTGATGGACATCCCCACCAACACGCGCATCTATTATGGTCATTTGTTAGATATGGTTGATACCGTCTTTAATCCCGAGTATATGGAACCGTGGTTGGCGCACTACGGAAATGTGATCGATCAAAACTTCTCTGGACGGTTGAGTTACATCCGAAGTCGCAGCAACTTCGTTCGCAGTCGCGTAAGAAGTGAGGTTCCACCGATCAGCTTCTCCATCACAACCAATGGAGGCGAGTCGATGTCGACCGAGGCCCGTTCAATAGCGCTCGAAGGCGAAGGGTGGGTGAATGTTAGGAGCGTTCGCTTCACGGATAGGGAAGAACCATTGGAGGTGACGTGGACCACCAGCAAGACTTGGGAAATCAGCGTACCCCTGGTCTTCGGCGCAAACACGATCAGCCTGCAATCCGTTGATTTCCAAGGCAAGGATCTGGGTTCTCTCTTCTCTCCGGGTTCAGATTCTATCATCATCACCAGTACAGCCAAGGAGCCAACGCCGTTCGAGCATCTGCGGATCACCGAGCTGCACTATCACCCCGCCGATGACGGTGACCTTGAATTCATCGAACTCCTCAACCTGAGTGATCAGCCCTTGGATCTTACCGGAGTGACGTTCGATGACGGGATTGATTTTTCCTTTGAAGACGGGACGTCGATGGTGGCAGGAGACTACGCTCTGGTAGTGCGTAATCGAGCTGCTTTTGAATCGCACTATGGTAGTGATCTACCCATTGTTGGCGAGTATGGCCCCGCTACCAGCCTGAGCAATCGCGGCGAGCGCCTCGAATTGCTCGACGGGCCACATCGCATCCTGGCATTTGCCTATCGCGATGATTGGTTCGAGTCAACAGACGGTCAGGGAGAGTCTTTGCAGGTGATCGACGTTCAATCTGATCGATCCAAATGGAGGGAAGTCGAGAGTTGGGGCACCGGGAGTCCAAGCCCAGGCAAAGCCGATGAAACGAAACCGCCTTTGCCCACCGTAGAATGGACAACCGTCATGGAGACGGGAGAGGTCACCGAAGCAAGCTATCTAAGGCCAATTGGCATGGAGACTGTCGTTGAGATTTCTAACAATCTCGAGGACTGGAACGCAACCGTTCTTGATAAGATTACGGTAAGCCCTATGGGTGATCTTGAGGAAGTTACCTTGCACATCCCCCGACAAGAGAAGGCTCAGTATGTTCGTATCGTTGTCAAATAGACTCGTCGTAGTGGTGACTTTCAGTCGCCACTGTCTAACATTACTGTGGCGACTAAAAGTCACCACCACCCTGCTGCTAGCAACAGGGCTCGCAGAGGTTTCTTTCAAGGACGACGTCCTACCCATCCTCAGCGCACACTGCATCGATTGTCACGGACCCGACAAACAGAAATCAAAGCTGAGACTTGATTCCGCCCAAGGCATCCTCTTGGGCGGAGATTCTGGCGAGCCGGCTTTCGTGGCAGGTGACAGTGCGAATAGCCACCTCATCAAACTCGTCAGCGGGGCCAGTCCTAACGAAGTCATGCCTCCCAAAGGAGAGCAGCTTTCGCAGGAGCAGATTCTAACACTACGTCTTTGGGTCGACGAGGGCGCACAGCTTCCCGGCATCTCCAATTCCAACCTTCCCAAGATCGAAACGGATCATTGGTCATTTCAACCGGTGATGCGACCGGTTCCTCCTTTTGATGGCAATGAGATCGACGCCTTCGTGTTGGCCAAGCTCAAGGAGCGCAGTCTCACTTTGTCCCCGCAGGCTGACAAAGCGATCCTGATCCGTCGTTTGTATCTCATCGCGCTAGGCCTACCTCCTACTCCTGAAGAGGTGGCAGCGTTCCTTTCAGACGCCAGACCTGACGCTTACGAAACGTTGGTTGACTCCGTGTTAGAAAGCCCCCGCTATGGCGAGCGCTGGGCACGCCATTGGCTCGATGTCGTTCGCTACGCGGATTCCAATGGCTTCGAAACCAATCGTGAACGTAAGACGGCCTATCATTACCGCGACTACGTGATTAACGCCTTCAATGACGACAAGCCATACGATCAATTCATCATCGAACAGATCGCTGGCGACGCTGTGGGCGCCGACGTGGCAACGGGGTTTCTGGTCGCAGGCCCTTACGACATTGTGAAAAGTCCTGATATCAACCTGACGCTAATGCAGCGTCAGGATGAGCTGGCCGACATCGTGAATACCACGGGAACGGCATTTCTCGGATTGACCATGGGATGCGCACGCTGTCACAATCACAAGTTCGATCCCATCCTACAGAAAGATTATTACTCGATGCAGGCCGTCTTTGCCGGAGTGACGCATGGAGAGCGTACAATGAACGTTCCAAAGGACCACCGTGCCACGGAGAGGATTGCCAATCTAGAGTCGCAACGACTCCCCATTGAGAAAGAGTTGAAGCGACTGCGCAAGATCGCCCAAGCCAAGAAGGGCGACGAGAAGGCAAGGCGATCGGCGGTCACGTTTCAGCGCAATGAAGAGACATTCTCCCCCACTAAAGCTCTGTTTGTAAGGTTCACGATCAGAGCTAGCTCAGGGGCAGAACCGTGCATCGATGAGTTGGAGATTTATGATTCCAACGGGAATAACGTCGCTCTTGCTTCTAGCGGAACCACCCCGACAGCATCAGGAGCGCTCAAGGGGTATCCGATTCACAAGCTCGTTCACATCAATGATGGGCTCCTGGGAAACAACCGCAGTTGGATTTCTGATAGTCCCGGGCGCGGATGGATTCAGCTTGCCTTTCCGCAGCCGCAAACCATTGAGCGTCTGGTTTGGGGCAGAGATCGAACTGGAATCGTCAAGGATCGCTTGGCAACGGATTATGTAATTGAGGCATCTCTGGATGGGAAGGAGTGGGAGGCGGTAGCCAGCTCACAAGATCGCGAACCCTTCAATGGCAATTCGAACCCGAATGCCTTTGTCGCAAAGTTGAACCTAGCGCAGAAGGCACGTGCGACCGCGTTGATTGCGAAGTCTAACAAGTTAGCGGCAGAGATCTCTAGGCTACGCGACGGCCCCAGATCTTGGTTGGCCAATTTCGGCAAGCCACCCGTGACGCATCGCCTCTACCGTGGCGAGCCCATGCAGAAACGGGAAGTCGTGGCACCCGATGCGTTGACCGTGACCGGTACTCTGGGCATGGCCTTGGACGAAGAGGAGCAGCAACGTCGGCTCAAGTTGGCGCATTGGATCGCTAGCAAGGACAATCCACTGACTGGACGTGTGATGGTCAATCGCCTATGGCATTACATCTTTGGTAAGGGCATTGCCGAAACTCCAAGCGACCTCGGCGTGAATGGGATTTCACCTTCCAACCCAGAGTTGCTTGATTGGCTAGCTGACGAATTCATGGCATCCGGTTGGTCAGTCAAGCACATGCAGCGCCTCATCTTGTTGTCCCACACGTTTCAACAGTCTAGCAAGCCACGTGAAGACGCCATCGGCATTGATGCAGGAGCCAAGTACCTGTGGCGCTTTCCACCTCGACGGTTGGAAGCAGAGGCCATTCGTGACAGCATGTTAGCGGTGTCTGGCGCGCTCGATCTCTCCCTTGGAGGCCCTGGTTTCTACTTGCAGCGCGTGCAGGTTGAGAACGTCATGCATTACTTTCCCAAAGAGGAATTTGGTCCTGCCGAATTTCGGCGCATGGTCTACCTGTTTAAGATCCGACAGGAACAAGACGCCATCTTTGGAGCGTTCGATTGCCCGGATGGAAATCAGGTCATTCCCAAACGAAGCCGGTCGAACACGCCGCTTCAAGCCTTGAATCTGTTCAACAGCGCCTTCGTGCTTCAACAGGCAGATATCCTTACAAAACGTTTACAGGATGAATGTGGAACCGATGTGAATGAACAAGTGCAACTAGCCTTTGAGCTGTTCTACAGCAGGCCTGCCGATGGGTATGAACTGGAAACTTCCGCTAAGATGATCCAGGCCGAAGGATTGCCAGCCTTCTGTCGGGCGCTTTATAACACCAGTGAATTTCTATTTGTGTTCTGATGACGAACCTTGGTGGCGGTGACTTTCAGTCGCCGCTGAAATGTTAGACTGCGGCGACTGAAAATCACCGCCACTACCCATGAGCCACCCTCTTCTCAATCGCCGCCGCTTCCTCACGGAGAACGCCTCTGCACTTAGCGGCATTGCTTTAGCACAGCTTCTTCAATCAGAGAGCCTGTTAGGCGCTACGCCGCAGTTGCGTGAGAGTGCCCCTGGGAAGACCCCCATTCGACCTGACATTGATCCCGCAAATCCCAGCGCACCTCGCACACCCCACTTCGACGCCGCAGCGCGCAATGTGTTGATGATTTTCAGTTCGGGCGCCTGTAGTCCGCTTGATACCTTTGAATACAAGCCCGACCTCATCAAGTATCACGGTCAACCCATGCCTGGAGGCGACAAGTTGATCACCTTTCAAGGCGAGCAGGGTAATCTCACCAAGAGTCCGTGGGAGTTCCGTCCACGCGGTCAATGTGGCAAGATGATTTCCGATTTGGTTCCTCATTTGGGAGCCTTAGTCGATGACATGTGCTTCATTCATTCCCTAACCGGCAAGACCAATACCCACGGTCCCGGTGAGAATTTCATGAACACCGGCTTCACGCTTGATGGCTTTCCAAGCGCGGGATCATGGACAACCTATGCGTTAGGAAGCGAGAACGCCTCTTTGCCTGCCTATGTCGCCATCCCCGACCCGCGAGGCTATCCGCAATCAAGCGTCAACTGTTGGGGGCCAGGCTTTCTTCCCGCTGCTTTTCAAGGAACGGATTTCAACGCGACCAATCCTGTAAGAAACATCAATCGACCTAACGGAATCAGCCCTTCAAGTGATCGTGCTACCCGCTCGTTCTTGGAGAAACTGAATCAGCATCATTTGAAACGCTATCCTGGGGACACGGAACTCGCGGCGCGCATTTCCAGCTACGAACTTGCCGCGCGCATGCAATTGAGTGTGCCCGAGGTGAGCGACATTACTACCGAGCCGGCACACATCCTCGAGATGTACGGCGCGGATGATGCTGGTGATTCCGTGAGGGATTTGAAGGCTGCATATGCACGCAACTGCATCCTAGCAAGACGCCTGGTCGAAAAGGGCGTGCGCTTTGTGCAACTCTTCAACGGCGCCTACCAGACGGGTGGAGAAGGTGTGAGCAACTGGGATGGGCACAAGTTTCTACAGGAACAGTATGGCAAACACGGTCCCGTTCTGGACCAGCCCACGGCGGCCCTAATCCGCGACCTGAAACAGCGCGGGTTGTTAGACAATACACTGGTCATCTGGTGCACCGAATTTGGCCGCATGCCAACCTTCCAGAAAGGTGCCAGTGGTCGCGATCACAATCCTTCAGGCTTCACAGCCTGGATGGCGGGCGCCGGCGTCAAGGTGCCCTATACCTACGGGGCCACGGATGCCTTCGGTCACAAAGCCGTCGAGAATGTCATGACCGTCTACGATTTCTACGCCACCGTGCTGCACCTCCTCGGCCTGGATCATGAGCGGCTAAGCTTTTACCACAACGGCATCGAGCGTCGCCTAACCGATGTTCACGGACAAGTCGCGCACGAGCTTATCTTATGAGTTCTGGCCGTGACATCTGGTGAGGCGCTTTCCAACGAAAGGTGCCGCTTGTGCCAATAGAGATTCGCAAGGTAGACGGTCATTGCTTCCCAATAAAGTCAGTTGGTTACGTCCTGTAGGGCAGCCGTCAGGATTCAAGTGCTAACAAAGCGCTGTCTATTCGGAACTCACCGTCTTTATTTGGCACTCGGGCAACGCGAACTGTTTCTCACTAGTAGAGCATCAATAGTTGGTAGAATATAAGTCTTAGTGTAGTCTATTGTTAATCGAAGTGAAAGCCTATTGATAGCATAGAGGTCACCTCTACCAAAGGCTTCAATCAGCCCCAATCTCCAAACGCTAGCCGTAGGCCTATTCCGCGCAATTCGCCCATAACCCACCCTAATTCCGTGCCATTCTGCATTAAGGCCACTCATGGCTTGAGACGCACGTCGCGCAACAGGAACGGTGGTTCTTCTTCCGGCATGGAATGGAACGTAAGCGCAAGGCTACCTGAAGGATGAGCCGCAAAACTCTCGATCGACCCAATCTGCACAGGGCACTTCTCTTGTAGATCAAGGGTGCTTGCGATGAAGTGGCTGATCTCGCAGCCATTGATCCAAAGGGTGATTTCTGGTTCTTTGCTGACACAGTGCACTCTGACAATGTGTTGAAAGGCGCCATCCCACTCCCTCATAAACTCATTCAGGTGGCACGGTTTGAGCAGCTTGTCTTGCGCGATCGCATCGTAGTGCGAGCGACCATCATACTGAATATGATAGTAAAGACTCTCTCCCGCGCCTCGTTCCTCCCGCGTTTGGTGTAGAGGGAAGGGCCGGGAAGCGCTTTGCGGAAATGTGTTTTCAGATCCCAGACACGCGTCGTGTCCGGACGTCGTCCGGTCATCAAGGACAATCGCGAAGGCCTACACACCGCTTACTGGCAGTAGGTGCGAAGAAATGTGGTGCCTTGTTTTGCTAAAGAATCGATGTTGGGGGTGATGGCAACATCATCACCATAGCAACCAAGCGCAGGCCGGAGATCGTCGACAGCGATGAGCAGGACGTTCTTTGGTTTGCTCGTTGTGTCAGAAGCCTCTGAGAAGAAGTAATCCCGATAGTTCAGTTCTAGCAGGTCCTTCTTGGCCGTGCCGTCTTCTAGGCAGGCATCGATCTCTCTTTTTAGACGAGAAATGTTCGCCGGGCGCAGCATGGGGTCCTTCGTCGCCTTGCGCCAGGCCGCCAACTGATTTTGTAGACGAGCGAGCGTCTCCGCGTGTGCAGGAACGTGGGTAAGGTTGACGAATTCGTGAGGATCCGTGTGAAGATCGTAGAGCTCAAACTCGGGCGGCTTTCGCATGCGCTGATAGGCGCCACGAACGGGCTCGGGCGTGGCATGGATCACCTTTTCCAGACCTTCAAAGAAGCGCCGATTGGTGAAGTTATAGCCTGGGTTCACCTTGTCGGGCATGAGATTGTGGATGAGCTTGAAGCGGTCATCACGAACCGTCCGCTGTGGGTAGTAATTGTGCGCCGAGTGGGTGTGAAACTCAGTGTAGAGGTATTGCCGCCACTCGACAGGTTTCTGTTTTAGCAACGGTGTCAGCGAACGGCCAGGCAACCCACTGACGGCCTGAGCGCTAGAGATTTCTAATAACGTTGGTATGAGGTCTAACGTAGACACTAATTCGTTTCGCGCGGGTTGCGCATTCACGCCATGGCCAGCGACGATCAGTGGGATACGGACACCACCCTCATAGGATGTTCGCTTCCCGCGCAGCAGGTCCGCACCGTGATCACCCAGGTAGATGATCCTTGTGTTGTCGCGTTTCCCCGATGATTCCAGAACTTTCAACAATTCGCCTATCTGCGAATCCAGCCGGGCCATGCAGTTGTAATAGTCGGCTGTTTGCTGCCGAAGATCGGGCGAATCAAGGCCAAAGTAGGCCAGCGGTTTCACGTCTTCTCCCGTCAATGGGTTGGACGGTATCCCATCGACCTGCGTAGTGAACGGCCGATGTGCATCGGGATAGTTCACACTGAGGAAGAACGGTTTCTCACTCGTCTCTATAAACTTGGCCGCTTCCCTTGCATAATCTTTAAGCCCTTTGCGGGTGAAGTTTGATTTCGGAATCGCTTCGAAATCGAATGGAAACGCGGACTTCGGATTGATGTGTAGTTTGCCAACGATTCCTGTGCGGTAGCCTGCCTGCTTGAGACTGCGAACGAGGTTAGGAGTCTTATCGTCGTACAAGCCGAACTTCCAAGTAGCTAAGCCAATTTGTCCGTTCTGATGGGGGTACAATCCCGTCATCAATGCTGCTCGAGACTGGCTGCAGCCGGCCTGAGGAACGTAAGCTCGCTCGAACCGCACCCCAGCGGTCGCCAAGGAATCGAGAACTGGCGTTTTCACAAAGGGCTCACCATAGCAGCCGAGCTCCGGCCCATTGTCTTCCGATACTATTAATAGAATATTAGGGCGCTTATCTGCAGCAGAAGTAATGACGAGCGGAGTGGCAAGCAAGAGGAACAAGGCGAAGCATTTCATGGGGCTTGGTATTCTGGGTTTGGCTTCATGGGATCTGCTCCCACAGTGGTCTTCCAGGCGTGGAGCTCCGCCCGCAACTCGGCAGCACGCTTGGGCTGGGCATTCGCGAGATCTTTGGATTCCCCGAGATCAGCTGCAAGGTTGTAGAGCTCAATGGTGTCCGTTTCGAGAAACTCGATCAGCTTCCACGGGCCTTGGCGGATAATGGAGACGGGAGCGCTCGACGGGTGTCGATTGTAGTGGGGGTAATGCCAGAAGATGGATTTCCTATCAGGTGATGCTTTTTTGGTTAGGATGCCTGTTAGGCTAATGCCATCCAGGTGCTGGTGAGATTTCGGCGATAGACCAGTCGTTTCCAAGATTGTTGGATAAAGATCGGAACTGGTCGCGGGGATGGTGCTCGTCCGATCTGGATTGAGCACACCGGCACCCGCCATAATCAGCGGTACGCGAATGCCGCCTTCGTAGTGGGATCCTTTGTTGGCACGCAGTGGGCCATGCGTGGTCGCCCTGGCAAACCCGCCATTGTCGGACGTGAAGATCACGAGAGTGTTCTCAAGTAGATTCAACTCCCGAAGTGATGCCATTACCTTGCCTACCCCTTCGTCAACCGACTCGACCATCGCCGCGTAGTCTGGCGTGCCCTGCCGTTTGGACTTGGGAATGGCCGCATAGCGGTCGACCTTGTCCTTCTTCCCCTGCAAAGGCGTGTGCACATTGTAGAAGGGAAAGTAGAGAAAGAACGGCTTCTCTTGATCATGCTTACGAATCAGATTCACCGCTGCTGCCGATAGCACATCCGTCAGGTAATCGCCTTCTTTGCCGCCACTGAATGCTTGCTTCGATGCTTTGTGCGGTGTCGTGGGAATGCGCCATGTGCCTTTGAAAGGGTAGAAGTAGCTGCCTGGCGCGCCATGATCGTCCCCAGCGATGTTGACGTTGAAACCATGATGCTGTGGTAGTGAGAACGGCGCCCCGCCGAGATGCCATTTCCCAATATGCCAAGTCGTATAACCGGCATCCCGAAGCGCCTCAGCAATCGTGATCTCCTCCAGGGGCAAGGAACGGACAAAGCGTCCTTCACGCCTGCGATTCTTCTGGGCGTTCCACCGGCCGGCAGGCAACCACTGGGTGAGCATGAGCCGTGCAGGATACTTGCCGGTCAGGATGGCGGCACGCGTTGGCGAACAAACGGCACAAGCCGCATAGGCATTGGTGAAACGAACACCAGATTTGGCCAAGGCATCAATGTTTGGAGTTTGATAGTATTTGCTGCCCTGGCACCCAAGGTCCATCCACCCGAGATCATCGACGAGAAACAGAACCACATTTGGGGAACCGGAGGCAATGCCAACGGCGGCTAACAGTAGGGTAATTCCTATCTTTAATAGCTTCATGGCTCAACAAACGTAGCGATTTTAGGTCTCCATTCCTAGCCTAGCTCAGTCATGAATGGATTGGCAAGGTTGAGTAGCAACTTCAAAGTAGCAAAGAGAGGGAGTTCGGCTCTGCTGGCTGGCATCCATTATCGTTGATCGATCAACCCCGCTTGAAATCCGCCCCTTATTTGTCGCGTGTCGCCGTCTAAGGATACCCGCCCAATGCCGAGAGGCTTGAGCCATACGGACCAAGGTCGAGATTGTGTTTGGATGGCGTGGGCAAGCGAACTTTAGAACCATGAGCTTCTCCTCCTCGCGAGAAGTCGCTAGGATCGTCTCTATGCACCCGCGTCTACTCTTTCTCCTTCCCTTCTTGCTCGTCTCAGTTTCCCCGGCGGCACCCGTCTTGCAGGACGATGCCTTTGATCTTCCGCCAGGATTTCACATTTACAAAGTGGCCCCGCCAGAGCTCACCGCTGGGTCCTACGATATTACTTTTGATGGTGAGGGGCGGTTGTTGGTCGGTGATGGCAAGAATGTAAGGCGGCTTGACGACTCGGATGGGGATCAGGTCTATGACACGTACGCCATCATTGCCGAAGGGCTGGGTGGTCGTGGGCCGCAGGGGCTGGTCGTCTTTGGCGACACGCTTTACGCCGTGGGCGGGGATGGTTTGCAACGCTTCAGTGGTTATCAGTCAGGAGGCCCGTTGAAACATGAGGGGCGGCTGGGAGCTTCGTTCCGGACAGGTGGTGACCATGCAGCGCATACGATTCTTCGTGGGCTAGATGATTACCTCTACTTTGTAAGTGGTGATGGCGGTGGTACTGGTGATCGCAAACACATCACGGAGGAGACTTCTCCCGTCCTCTATGAACGGGACGCTTCGGTGTTTCGCATTGATCCCACCGGTCAGCAGTGGGAATGTGTGGGTTCTGGAGGACGCAATCCGCCTAGCTTGGGCATGAATTACCTTGGGGAGTTCTTTAGCTTTGATAGTGACATGGAATGGCATGTTGATTTGCCCTTCTATCGCCCTGTCCGACTCAACCATTGGGCGACGGGTGGTGATCAGGGATGGCAAAGCGTGGGGGCCTACCCAAAATACTATCCTGATTGCTTGCCTGGCGTGCTCGACGTGGGCCGAGGTTCCCCCGATTGGGGGCAGTTTTATGAACACACGGCGTTCCCTGCCCATTACCGCGATGCCTTTCTCGTGTGTGATTATCAGTGGAAATCCGCCACCTCAGGTGGCTACGCCAATCCCGGGCGGGTCGTTGCTTTTCATCTCGAACGATCGGAGGCCACGTGGAAGGCCGAGATGACTGTCCTTGCACAGCCAAAGCGCGAAAGTGATATCGGATTTGGCGTGGTCGATGTGGAAGTGGCTCCAGATGGTAGCCTGATGATCAGTGATCAGAATCAAGGGGTGTGGCGATTGTTCTACGATCCCAATTCGGACGGCATCGCTCCTGAAATAGTGCCGACCGTTCCGTCTCAAGAGCCCTCTGTCGAGGCGATCCTTACATTACCTCAGCCGATGGCAGAATGGAGCCGTGTAGCACAGAAAGGCATGCTCGATGGGCATGGCGAACAGCTCAGTCAGGCACTCAACGTCTGGATCCAAGACCCCGCCAAACCGTTGCGCCAACGGCTGCGTGCCTTACGTTTACGGGCACCGGCATTTCGCGATCTGAAGAGCTCACTCATTGAAGGGCTCACTCAAGATCCAAAGCCCGAGATGCGTGGCCAGGCAGCCTGGCTCGTTGGGCTTCGTCAACGTGCTGAAGAGGTTTCCTGGATCATTGGCTTGTTAGAAGATCCCGATTCCTTTGTGCGGCGTCGTGCTGCTGAGTGTTTCACACGGTTCTCCGATTCAAGAGCCGTGCCGGGCCTCGTCGCCCGGTTGTCAGATTCGGACCGATTCGTGCGTTACGCAGCAATGACCGCTTTGTCTCACCGCCCTACGGGTGAGCTTGTCGCCTTGATGCAAGAATCTCGCGAGCCTGCTGCGCTGCTGCGCCTGTTAGTTGCGACACACCTTCGCCGGGATCGGCCGGAATCTGCGGATGTGTGCCGGGTGGTGGAGTATTTGCTTGTTGCCGAGCGGAGCGGCGACGTTGCTGCACAGTTGGATTTCCTGCGTGTGTTAGGCCTCTTTGAAAAGGAAGTCTCCAAAGATGAAGCGCTTGTAGGCCGGGTGAAGGAGTATCTTATCCAGGGTTATCCGGAAAAAGACCGCGAACTACGATGGGAGAAAGGACGCTTGCTCGGAGATTATGGGGTGGGGGAAGGATTCACGCTCATTTTAAAGGAGCTGGAACGCGAAACGGACGGCGTCACCCAGTTTCACCTTGCTGATTGTCTCTCGCGGATCTCAGCAGGATGGGCTCCAGAGGAGAGCCAGCGTCTGGTGCGTTGGCTTGTTTCGGCCCAGACGGGCTGGTTTGCCGAGTTTGAAGGCAAGGGACGGCAGTTTCCCAGTTTCTGGGGAGCAGTGCTCACGCGTCTGGGGAGCCTTCATGGGCAGGCGTTTATGGCAGAGGCCAATCAGTTTGTGAGCGGGAGCCAATTAGCAGATGTGGGTTTTAAGGTAATCCAGAAGACACCTGGTGCTGATAAGATTGTAATTGGCGCCTTGAGTGATGCGTCAGGTCTGGCAGAAACGCAGCGCTTGTTGGGTGTCCTTGAGGGAATGCCGACACCGACGGTGGTCGAAGCTCTGCTTGGCCAGCTAGACGGCACCAATGAACGTGCGCGGCGCGATGCTTTCGTTGCGGCCCTGGCTGCGCACGACCTGCCTGCGAAACGGTCGGCCCTCTTTCTTCAAGAGATTCTGAAAGTGGAAGACAAGCGTACCATCAGTCGGTGTGCGGAGCGTTTGCGGGCGGATGCCTTTACTTTCGAAGAATACGAATTCCGCAAAGACCTTCAGTTGGACCATTGGAGCGGTGAACAAGCAGTCGCATTCAGGTTACTTGAGTTGATGGGTCAACACCCGGACGTTGTTATTGAGATTGAGGGAGCGTTGGCAGCCGTCGTCTCCCATTCCCGCCCGAGTCATCAGCCCATGCTTCAGGTCATTTGGACATCAACAGAACAGAACAATGACGAACGTGCGTGGTTCACGCGGAGCTTTCGTCTAGAAGGTGCGCCTGTTTCGGGAAAGCTCCTCCTCACCTGCGACAATGAATTTGAAGCCCACCTGAATGGTGAACGCGTCGCGGTGGGCAAAAACTGGGAGCGCCCGCAGACCGTGGACGTGGCTTCCAAGCTCCGGGAAGGTGAGAATCGGTTTTGCATTGTGGGGCTCAATCATGGCGGGCCCGCGGGCCTGGCGTTGGACCTGGCCTGGGAAACCTCTACAAGATCGGGGCGAGTCGTGACGGATACCACTTGGAAGGTGAATACGGTGGAGCCCCCAAAGGGCTGGATCACGCGGGGCGATGCGGTGGGGAACTGGTACGCTGGAAAAGATGTTAGTAAGCCGACGGACAATGTCCTGACAACCATGAAAAACCGCCTCGGGAAAGAGCCGCTCACACAGCCAGAGTCCATTCAAGAGTACTGGCAACTGTGGTATCGCCACCGGTTTGGCCAGCCCTTCGCTCCCAGGCTGCCCCCGAGTGAACAGCTCGATGATGCCGCCCTGCACGATTTCGTTGTGGGTATGAAAGGCTACTCAGGCGATATTGCGCGTGGTCGGCAGGTCTATCTTGAAGCCAGTTGTTTCGCTTGCCACGGAGGTGTCGATGACCAATCGAGTGCGGTCTTTGGTCCCGCCTTGGCTGGGGTGACCAAACGGCTGAATGTCGGCGAATTGGCCGAAGCCCTGGTCTACCCGTCGCGTCAAGTGCCAGACCGTTTCAAAGCCCAACAAGTCCTTACCATCGATGGGCGAACACTTGGTGGGTTTCTCACGGAACAATCGGAAGGCTTCATTGCGATCACCGATCTTCAGAATCAAGTTACCCGATTGCCACGCCGAAGCGTGAAGGAGATCGAGGCGCAAGCCACTTCACTCATGCCGGCTAAGTTGCTCAATCGCTTCAGTCTTGAGGATATCGGGCATCTCATGGCGTTCCTCCATCAAATGAAGTAGGAAATTTCTACCAAAGATCGCGATAAGAATTGTAGAGGACGGAACGGCTAACTCAGTTCGTTGAAGAGCCTTGGATGGTGATCTCAGGGCAGAACTGGTTTTGGTAGCGAAGAAAGGCGCTTGATCGTTTTAGTCTTGCGACCGGTGTCTACAAATTGTCACCTATACCGTTGCCATCCTTGTCGGTCACTCCAGACAGTGGATGGTTGATCACAGCTTGCCAGGCAATCTTACGAAAGATGTTGTCCAAGGCGCGGCTTGGGAAAGCTCCTGGCTTGTCATCAATACTGACGTCCTCCTTCAGAAGTTCTGGCGATTTGCCGTAGATGGTGGCGTAGAAGACGTAGCCCTCGAGGCGGTCAAACCCTGGTCCGAGGTGGCCGAGCGGGTCCCTCCACAATGAGCGCTCTTTTTTACCGGCGGCGCGGTGGATGCCTTCGATGCCGGGTAGTTCGCCGCGGTGATAGTAGTCGACTGCCAACACCATGGCTGCGGAAGTGGGTAAGATAAAGGCTTTGTCAGGAAATTGAGTGTTGAGAGTGGTCATGATCGTTCGGTAGGGAGCTTGCATCTGTTTCTCTAACTGGACGAAGAGTTCGTGGGTGAGCTCTTTTTCTGATTGCGGTTCCTTGTCCAATGATTGGATCGATGGCCAAGCGTCTGAGAGGAAGAATCTCATGTGTGGGTGATACTTAAGACAGTAGTCGATCCAGCAGGCGTAATACTCGGGGCGATCTTGGAAATAAGGCCCCCATATCATGGCATCCCATTCGGCATTGGCGATCGATGTTAGTAGCTTGGGATTTGGCTTGCCCTCAAATTGGAAGATGCCGTTCTCCTCTTCCCATTTGTAGCGCGCACTTCCGGTCATGCCACCTCCAGTGTGTGCATGCAAGGGTTGCTCGAATCCCGCGCACTCGCATATGGTTGGAAAGGTCTTGAAACCTGGAATCATGAAACTGTGTCCGGTGGCGACAATCCGCAAGGCGCCGTCCGTTGGCTTCTCGAAGGACACCACCTTGGGGTAGATCTCCTTGAGTTCTTCCGGGGTGCGGTAGCACATGGCGTGCTCGGGGAACCGCTTGGCGTTCCAACCGGGATCGACCTTGAAGGTAATTTTAACGCCTCGGCGAGGGCGTTTGGCGCGCCTCTCAAGTTTCTTGCGGTGAGCTGTGGCTTCCTCCTTACTCAGGTGGCCGTCACCATTTGCGTCTGCCTGAGGAAATTCCTTAAGTAACTTGGAAAGTTCTGCCTTGGTGATCTCTGCCGAAGTGGATCCCGCGACGATGCAGAGTAGGGCGAGCAAAGCCATGAGGAATTTCATGCGGACAGCCTCTGTATCCTCGCTTTGGGGTCAAGCACCTAATCGAGCGATACGCAATGGTGAGGTTGTTCCTGACAACTCGGATTCATCATGATAGTACGGTGGGGAATGGCCTCTGCTCCGGTGGGCCTGTTGATGATTAACTAATGAAAACCTTATCACTTACACGCCTGGACTTCGTTCTCGTTTGTGTCCTCTTCCTGTGGACCAGCCACACCACTCGCGCTCAGGAAGAGGCGACAAACCGTGATAGCCCCCCTAATATTGTCTTCTTTCTCGTCGATGACTTGGGGTGGTCGGACATCGGCTGTTATGGTAGTGAATTCTACGACACGCCAAACGTCGATCGTCTCGCCGAGCAGGGCGTTCGTTTCACGCAGGCATATGCAGTCTGTCATGTCTGCTCGCCAACTCGGGCAAGTCTCATGACCGGGAAGTATCCCGCCCGGCTGCAATTAACGGATTGGATTCCCGGGCGGAAAGACCATGAGTTTCAGCGATTGTTGGAACCCGACAATTTGCTGAAGCTGCCGCAGGAAGAACAAACGGTGGCCGAGGTGCTGAAGGCCCATGGTTATCGCACGGGAATCTTTGGGAAGTGGCATTTAGGTGACGGTGATTCCTCACCTAGGGCCCATGGTTTTGATGTTCGGGTTACCGATTGGGATGGCTGCTGTCCACGCGGCGGTTATCATGCGCCTTTTAAAATGGATGGCATCGCGTATGAAGGCGGCGACTACCTAACTGATCGCCTAACGGATGAGGCCTTGAAATTCATCGAGCGCAAGACCGAGCAACCATTCTTTCTCTACCTGTCCCACTTTGCGGTGCACGACCCCATCCAAGGAAGGAAAGATCTGGTCGAGAAGTACCGGAAGAAGCTCGCTGCCATGAACCCTGCGGGAGAATCATCGTTCATTCTCGAAGGGAATCCAGATGATGACAATCCGCTCAGAGCAAGCCAGCTCGACAAGCTAATACAGAAACCCTCACATCAAGGCCACAAGGTGTTGCCTCAGCGAACCGTTAAGATTAAGCAGCACCCGGATAACATTCAATTTGCGGCGATGGTTGAAGCGATGGACGAGAGCCTTGGCCGCGTCTTGGAGAAGCTCGATGGGCTGGGGCTGAGCGATAACACGATCGTTGTCTTTTATTCGGACAATGGAGGGATGTCCGCAGGCAATTGGGGCAACCCGAAGCGTGTTGTTTCCGAGGACGCGATCGATTTAGCCTACGCCACGTCCAACCTCCCGTTACGTGGCGCGAAAGGCTGGCTCTATGAAGGTGGCGTGCGTGTTCCCCTCATTGTGAGGTGGCCTGGCCAAGGACGGCGCGGGGCGATCTGCCAAGAACCCGTCACGAGTACCGATTTCTTCCCTACATTTCTTGAAATGAGTGGCCTTCCGGCGCAACCCGAACAACATGTTGACGGCCTTAGTTTCGCAGCAGCGGTCGAAGGTTCCGACTTTAAACGCGACGCAGCCATCTACTGGCACTTTCCTCACTATAGCAATCACGGCATGCAGAGCCCATGCGGTGCAATTCGCCAAGGCGACTACAAACTCATCGAGTATTTTGAGAACAACACGGTGCAGCTATTCAACCTGAAGGCTGATCCTGGAGAACAGAATGATCTAGCAAAGCAGCAGGAAGAGAAGGTCGCAGAACTGATCGCCATGCTTCACATATGGCGCAAGGAAGTTGGGGCTTCCATGCCGAGGCCAAGATAGTTGATTCCCGGAAAACTATCGAAGGGCCCGAATGATGAGAGTATTCTGAGGGGCTTTAACGCTCAGATCTAACGCTCGACAAGAATGCGGTAGAAACCAGTCGCATTCCCAACGCGCTCCACTGCCGTGTCTGTATAGGGTGGCTGTGCATTCGCATCGACCTCTTGCCAAGAGTCAGGGAGCAGCGTTTCCGAGTATTGGACGGTGTAACTCAGATCGTCTTTACTCACCCAATTGATCTCCACTCCATTATCGGCAGTGCTTCGAAGGTTTGCCGAGCCGACGTCACCAGGGGCGATGCCGGAGTCTTCGGCAGGTAACACGGCTCCAGGATTCTGGCTCAGGAAGGCTGCGTCTTTAGAACTGAGCACTCGGTTGTAAAGCTGGGCATCGTCAAGAGAGCCTTGGAATCCAAAGAGGCTATTCAATGAGCCGAAACGTAAGGCTGAGGATCGTGAATCGTCGAAAGGGTCGACGGTCATGGTGCCCTGGGTTTCTCCGTCTAGATAAAGGGTTAACTCCTCGGCGCTGGCCACAGCGACCAGATGCTGCAGCCCACCCGTGACGACGCCCGCGAATGGCTCCGACTGCTGGCCGTTCGACACCCACAAAAGACTATCCCCTGCGAGGGCAAATGAGAAGGGATCGCCCAGAGCGTCACCTTTAGAGAATAATACACTGACACTTTCGGCATTAGGATTTCCTTGGAACCATAGAGAGAGGCTGAATTCCTCTAATGGAGGAATGCCAGAATTTGCGGGGATCTCTACATAAGCAGCCTCTTCTTCACCCGGTGTGAGAGTGACGGAGGTTCCCGAGGCGAGTGGGTCTTGGGACACTGCGATCATGGCGCCGTCGCCGATTTGATAGACCCCATGAGAGCCGCGCCCTGAATAATCATAAACGGGGCCTGTGCTTTCTGTCTCATCGAAACGATAATGCGCGATCAAGTTGCCAGAATTACCGGTGAAGGTGGACAGGTCCCATTGCGAAACCTTGTCGGCAGAGTCGTTGCTTTGCACCTCGAGCAGAGCTGCAAAGCCACCGCGGCGACCGCCGGGTGCGAACGTTAATGTGACGGGCTCTGAGCCTTGGGGAGGAATTGCCGTAGGGCGATCACCGATTGTAAACAAATCCTGATCTGGACCCACGACACGGATGCTTTCAATCTCGAGAGTCTCTTCCTTACCACTGTTGGTCAGGGGAATTGACAATTGATAGGGGCCTGCATCAGGTTCAAGTCCTTGAATCGGATTCGTGGCCACGGCGAGATCGGGATCTTGACCAGCCAGGTTGAATTGCACGGCCAAACTGGTGACTTCCCAGTCAGCTTCTTGCCGAGCGCGGAAGAAGAACGTGTCGATCGCATGATTCTCGGGAGACCAATTCTCGAATGGAATGACAGAGGAGTAGCGCGCTGTACCCCAGATCGTTTCGAAGAGATAACCTTCCCCCGTTCGGCCAAGAATCACCTCAAGGTCGACTGTGTGGTCTCCGGTGAACTGTTGGTTTTCATCGGGGACTAGTTCGATTCCCGTCAAGTTCGTGGCGGGAATCAAATCTACCGTGCTGGCCAAGTTCGTCCCTCCGACGCGATGGCGATGTCTAACGAATTCCTCTCCAACAGATCCCGTATCAAGCTCGCTGAGAATGTAGCCACCGGCCTCGCTATTGCCGAAGCCTATGAACAAGCCGTCCTCATTGACATCTGGTTTTAGGTCGCCATTCGCGATGCGCATCCGTGCACTAAGAAAGTCTCCTTCAGCCAGAGCGAGTTGACCGACGGCAAATGGTTGCCGTGCAATGAAGGTTCCGCTACCGCTCAACGAATTCTCCGTTCCATCCCCGGAGCCTGCGCTGAACGTCCACGATTCCTCAACGGGAACGAGACCTCGCTCAATCGTCTGAAGTACCGTTACTGGCACAGAGCGCGACTGCTGGTCATCTTTCAGTGAGGCGGTCAAGGTATAGTCCGTGTCTGCTAAGGGTGCTATTGTTAGGCTTCCGGATCCATTGACCATGGCCCCGGCGAGGTCGCCGACATCAGGATCCATACTGAGCTCGGCTCTGGGATCGACCACCCAAGACAGCGTTGCGGACGCTCCGTTGTTGATGACGGTAGGGGACGCGCGAAAGGTGGTGATCAACGGCACACGTGTCGCCAAGGGGACGCTCAGAGGGCTGTCCTCTGTATTGGCATTCACAATGAGCGTGGTTTCAAACGTCCCACTCAGTCCTGCCGCATTAAAGGTCAGGGCGATTTCCCCAGAAGCTCCTGGAGCTAGCGTCGAGGGAAAGGAATCGACTGTGAATTGCGCCTCTGCCTCGCCTTCAACGACGACCGAGTCTATCTCAAGATCCATACTAGCACCCCCATTACTAATGGGCGCCACGAACATCAAGGCTTCCGAGTTGATCCCCGTGCGTCCTGGCAAAGACACGGTTTCGATTAACAAGTCTGGATCGAGTCCCTGTAATGTTTCGTATTCCACCAAGACATTGGTGACCTCCCAATCGGCTGATTGCCGGGATCGAAAGAAGAACGTGTCCAGAGTATCCTCGCCAGGCGCCCACTCGTCTGTTGACACTGTCGTGTTGAAAACGGTGTCGTTCCAGCGCGTTTCAAGGTCGGACCCGTCTGCAGTGCGCGTCACTGCGAAGCGCACGGTCACGGTGTTGTCGCCGTCAAAGTGACTGGTAGCCGCCAGTTCCGGCATGGCGCTCTCTGTTGGTAGGGGTGTCAGATCGACGGTGCCTGCGAGATTCGTGCTGCCGACTCGCGCACGATGACGGAAGGGTTCGGCTTGAGGGACGCCGGTATCAAACTCACCTAACACATACCCGCCACCAGAACTGTTGCCAAAGCCAATGAATAGGCCGTCGTTATCAAAGGCAGGTTTGTTCTCTCCTATATTGACTCGAAGCGAAGCGACTAACGATTCGCCGGAATTTAGCATCACTGGTCCTTGCAAGAAGGGATTCTGAGCAATGAACGTTCCCGATGCTACCAAGATGCTACCGGATTCCTCAGTCCCATCGACGCCAGACCAATCGATGCTCAAAGCAACAGGTCTTGCCAAGGTGCAAGACAGCAACGCCGCAAATAAGCCGAGCATGACCAACAATTGGCAGTTCCTAAATTTTGGACAGATTTCCTGAGCCTTCATCAGACATTGTTATCGGATTGAAGAAGATTCAGAAACACCAAAGTTGAAAGTACAACGGGAACTCCTCACCTGTGCGCGCATTCACATCACAAGTAGCCGATGCCGTGAGGCTCCGGAACAGTGCCATTGTCGAGGGGCCCGAAGGCTGACACCTTGGGCTACGGGAGCAGTCTAGCCGGGTAATAAGGCTACGCGGTTAATTTGCTCAATTGATATCAAACGCGAATGACGATGAAACCAGCGTTGTCTTCACGCCCCACCCTTTGGAGTAGTGCGGCCTTCCAGGCCAAGGCTAGGGCAGTATGTCGAAGCGACACTCCCATAAAAATTATCGGAGTAGAAGTGATCACAAATCCTCTTGTGCTACAGTCTAACCGCTCTCGGAAGGCTGTGCCCCCTCAAGTAGAGACAATACGGCCGGTATCATGAGGAGAATCACGAGCGAGGAAACGAGCGTGCCAATGCCGACGGAGATCGCCATGGGCACGAGAAACTTTGCCTGAATGGAAGTTTCAAAAATCATGGGGCCAAGTCCGAGAAAGGTTGTGAGCGAGGTGAGGAGAATCGGTCGAAAGCGACGTTGAGCAGCGAGCTTCGTCACCTGGGATGGATCGCGGCCTTCCGCTAGATAGCGGTTTCGGGTCACGGCCAGAACGAACGCTCCATTCACCACCATACCGCAGAGTGCGATCATGCCGAACACGCTAAAGACACTCAGTTCAAACCCAAGAAGCACGTGGCCAATGATCGCACCGGCCAGGCTCCATGGAATCGTTAGGAAAACGACGAAGGCCTGCATGTAACTTCGGAGCAGCGACGCCATCAGCGCATAAATCACAAACACGGAGGCGACCAGTCCCCACAGCAAGGTATCCATCGCCTCCCGTTGCTCTCGTTGCTCACCTTCATAAGTGTAGCGAAGACCAGGGTATTTTGCCAAAATATCAGGCAGATTGTTCTTGGAAAAGGCTCCCAGCACTTTGTTGCCGGTCGTCGTCCCTCGGATGACGTTGCCGGTCACATTGATGACTCGCGCACCATCGACCCGTTCAATTCTGACAGGAGCGGTTGTTGAAATGACCGTGGCGGCTTGGCCTAACGGAATTTCACCTCCTCCTGGCGCCCGGATGAGCAGGTCTTCGAGTCCCGCCAGTGAGCGCCTTGCATCCTTTGGAAGCTTCACCATGACGCGTAGTTCGTCGTGGCCACGGGGTTGTCTCAGGGCCTCAGCGCCGTAGAAAGAATGGCGAATCTGGCGACCGAGATCGCTTGCCGTGATCCCCATGCTTCTTCCGGCTGACTTGATCTCAAAGTTGAATTGCGGCATTTCGCGACCAAATCCCTTACGAACGTCTTTCACGCCCGGATAGAGAGCTACGGCGTCTGCGACTTCGGTGGCGGCAGCTCTTAGGGTTTCAACCTCGGGATGAGCGAGTTGAATATCGATCTCCGCCGAACCACCTGGGCCGAAGATGTAGTCAAAGAAAAGGGATTCAAGGTCAGGGATCACCCCGATTTCTTCGCGCCAGATTCCGGCAAACTCCGCACTCGTCACCTTACGCTGACTTTGGGGAACCAGGGTCACGGAGACTTCGGCTTCATTGCTAGACCTCTCAGCGATTTCGTTAAAGATCCCTACGAGAATCCCTTCCTCGCCCGTGCGATCGACAGCGCGTCTGGCCGCAGCCTCGATTTGCATCGCGACTTCGCGGGAGCGGGCAATGGGTGTGCCCGACGGCATTTCGATCTCGCCTTGCACGAAGTTGGTTTCGATGGTTGGCCGAAAGGCAAAGTTGATACTCCCACTTCCCACGTAACCAAAGACAACTGCCAGCGCCGCGACGAAGATACTAATGGTCACCGCGCGATTTCTCATGACGGCGGCTAGAATAGGCGTGTAGCTCCGCTCCATGGCTGCATCCAATCGGTTGCGGAAAGCTTCCTGCTTTCGATCAAAAGCTCCGAACCAAGAAGTTTTGGTGGCATCACCTGTCTTACGAGAGCCACTGAGGTGCGCGGGAAGAATAAAAAGGCACTCTACTAACGAAACGGTAAAGACGGCGATGACGACGGCGGGCAACACTTTAAAAAACAGGCCAGCTTCGCCAGTGACGTATAGCAAGGGCAGGAAGGCGATGATATTGGTCGACACCGCAAAGACCACCGGCACGGACATTTGTCTTACGCCTTCCACGGCGGCATCCAACCTCGGCATGCCCTGGCTGATCTTGTGAAAGATGTCTTCCCCCACGACCACGGCATCATCCACAACAATGCCGAGGGTGATGATGAACCCGAAGAGCGAGATCATGTTGATCGTGGCATCTAGCACGGGGAGGAGGACCAAAGAACCGATGATCGAAACGGGAATTCCAATGGCGGTCCAGAAAGCGACACGAAGCTCCAGGAGAAATCCCAAAGCGATTAAGACAAGGATTAGCCCGATGATGCCATTCTGAAAGAGCAAGCGAATCCGCTCCTTGTAGTCGTCAGAACGGTCTCTTGTCAGGGTGACGCCGACTGACGGCGGTAGGTTAGGCTGTTGCTTCTCAATGAATCGGCGAACGGCTTTCGCCACCTTCAGGGGGGGCTGTTCCTCCGAGCTGTAGACAGAAAGGAAGACAGCTCGCTGTCCATTGAAATAGGCTTCACGCTCAGACTCTTCAAAGTCGTCGCGAACTTCGGCGATCTCTGATAAACGCACGCTGGAGCCATCAGCCGTGCTGATGACTTCAATTTCAGCAAATTCACTGGCAAAGTCTTTTCGTTCAGTTGTTCGCAAGAGGATGTCGCCTCCTGATGTTTTCAGCGTGCCCGCTGGTACATCCAGAGCGGAGCTGTCGATCGTCCTGGCCACATCACTCAAAGTGAGCCCCAAGGCACGCAGCTTCTCTTGAGCTATCTCGATGTGAATTTCGGGTTCACGCATCCCAGAAACCTCGACGAGGGCAATGTCAGGTTCGGCAAGCAGGCCATCCTGCAACTGACGAGCGAAATTGACGAGCGTGCGTTCGTCGAGATTACCATAAATGGAAATGCTCATGACCCCGCGGCGGCGACCTGAGCCAAGAGCAATAGTTGGTGGCTCGGCATCGTCCGGGAAGAGACTAACGCGCTGCACGGCAGCGGTGATCTCTTGAAGAGCTCGATTACGATCGAATCCAGGATTCACTTCCACCATCACGCTCGCACTGCTGTCGCGAGCGGTGGCGACCGTGCGCCTAACCAACTCCATGCCGCGCAGCTCTGCCTCGATAGGAAGCAAGATCGACCGCTCGACTTCCTCCGGACTGGCACCGCGATACTGCATTCGAATCGATACAGTATCGATGGCGAACGTCGGGTAGACTTCCTGTTTGATCTTGGTAGCGGCGACGATACCGACGGACACGACCGCAATCATGAGCAAGTTCGCGGCGACGTGATTGCGGGCGAACCACGCCAGAATGCCGCGATGCGTTGTCGATGAATCCGTCACGGCTTCTTGTCTGGAGCTGGCAAGGATTGGGGGGAGACTTTCATCCCGGGAAGCGCGGCTCGAAGAGCGCTAACAATCACCTTCTCACCTTCCTGCAAGACATTTTTCACAAACAAAGTCTTCTCGCTCTTCCACATGACCGTGGTTGGCCGAATCTGAAGCTCATTGGCCGAATCAACAAGCCAGAGTTGCCCATCGTGCAAGGCTTCCCTTGGGATGGTGATGACATCGTTGAGCACACCGGCATCAATATTCGCACTCACATAGTTTCCGAGGAGAAGTGGAAAGTGTTCTGAGTCACCGTTAGTTGCTTGGTGGCCGAATGGGTCATCTACGCGAATGAGCACACGAGCCATCCTGGTTTCTGGATTCAGTTCTGGAAGAATCCTTTCGACAATGCCTACCCACTCGGCGTGAAAGCGATCGCCTTTATCAAGAAAGACCGTAGCTGAAGATCCGGGCTTCCCGTTGGTGGACGCACGGATCCATCTTAAGTCTTCAAATGGAATGGTGACGTGCACCCAGAACGCGTCCGTCCCGGCGAGCTTGCAAATGGCATCTCCGGAATCCACGAGTTGCCCCATTTCAACGGATTCTTCGATGACGACCGCATTAAAAGGGGCATTGATAGTTGTCCGAGTCAGGGCGAGTTCTGCCTTCGCAATTTCATTTTCAGCCATAGCGAGCAGCGCTTGGGCGCGTTCCAGATGAGGCTGGCGAAGCACCAAGGCCTGATTCACCGAACTGGCTTCAAGATCCTTTTCTAACAGACCAAACTCACGCTTTGCCACGACCTGCCTGCCTTCTTCGATGGCGATGGCAAACTCTGCCTCTTCGAGTGCCGCTCGGTGTTCCTTGAGAGCCAAGTCATAGTCGGCGTGGTCGATCCGTACAAGTTCGTCTCCAGCTGCAATGTGACCACCTGTGACAAGAGCTTCGTGATGCTGGAGGACACGCCCGCGCACTTCGGGTTTGATTGTCACCTCTCGCGTCGGAATGACAATGCCATCGGCCTGAACATGAACGGACTCATTGGAACCCACCGCATCGATCGTCTGCACGATCGTCACTGCCTTTGGCTTGTCCACCGGCTCTGTCGTCGGTGCGGTCATCATGAAGTAAGCCGTAATGCCTGCTCCTATGGCCAGGACAACCAAGATAACTAGAATGCTACGGTGGGATCTCTGTGGCTTGGTCAAGGGCGTCTAGCGTTTGAGTTCCGCATCCATGGGCCCACCGATCGCGCGATGAAGGGTGACGCGAGCGCTGACAATTTCCCGGTGGCTAGTGATGATTTCTCGTTCCAATCGTTGCACCGTAACCACCGCAGTGAGGACCGGCAAATAGTCCGTGAGCCCCTGGCCCCAGCGGTGATGCGACTCGCGCAGTAGCTTCTTTGCCGTGTCGAGTTCTTGGTTGAGGAGATTCATACGTTCCACTTGCTTCCGCTCCAACACTAACGCCGTCTCAACATCGCGGACCGCGGTCAGGTAATCGTGGGAGTATGAGGCCAGCGCTTCATTGAGTGCTGCCTGACGGCGACTGACTTCCGCTTGGCGAATACCCGCATCGAAGATCGGTGTGGTTGCCGAAGCGACGGCATTGGTGATCAAGGTATCGATGCCCGGGCCTCCTGATCCTGAACCGGAGCCGCCGAGAGTGAGCCTTGGCAAACGATCGGCGATGGCTTCGGCGACTTCATGATCAATAGCCGCAACCCGCTGCGCCGACGCGACAAGATCTGGACGGTTCTGAAGAAGATCTGAGGGCACCCCCACGGTGCGCAACGATGATGGTGGCAATCTTGATTCTTCGCCTGCAAGCGAAGGGCCGGTTCCAGGAGGAAGGCCTAGCAAGACCTCTAATGCGTAGGTGAGCTGCTCCAGTCGGGCTTCGACCGCAGGCACGCGGGTCTTGATTGCGGCAAGTTGCTCCCGCTGTTGCAGCACATCGACCACAGAAGACTGGGCCTGTCCGAAACGCAATTCCGTCAGATCGAGCAGCGTTTGGCTATTCTCGATCTGGTCGTCTAACAGAAGCAATTGGCGTTTCTGCTCAAGAATCTCGAAGTAAGCCTCCGCGACCGCTACTGAAAGCAAGAGCCGCGCGCCTAACCAATCCGAGATCGTGGCGTCCCGCTCAAGTTGACGCGCCTCGCGAGCAGATCGCAGCCGACCCCAGAGATCCACTTCCCAATCTAACAGAGAGCTTAAGTTTGTTGATATCGCCCGTTCATCCCCAGAACCATCATCGTCATCTGTCCACCGAACGCCATACGACCCCTCCTCATCGATCTGTGGGAAGAGCCTGCCGCCAGCTTGGCGCAAGGTCGCGTCTGCTTGCGAAATGCGGGCGGCGACCGCCTGAATCTCCAGGTTGTTTCCCAGCGCCTGCGGGATCAATTTGGTGAGCGTTCGATCATCAAAGGTCTCCCACCAAGGGCTTCCTGAGTGCTTTAGGCGCAACGAAGAGCCCGCTTCACGATAGGAAGGTTTGGCTTCCACCAACGCCGTCACGACACCGCGCGAGCCACCAACACACGAGCATACGACTAGCGTAGCGATGGCTAGGAAAACGAGCCGGCAGGTGTTTGCCACATCAGCAAGCCACACGATCTGACGACCTAAGACAAGTGCTTCTTGAAGAACGCCACCGTGCGTTCCCAGGCAAGCTCGGCCATCTTCTCATCATAGCGACCAGTTGAATCGTTGTGAAAGCCATGATTTGCCTTCTCATACATGTGCATCGTATAATCAACCTTGGCTGCTTTAAGGTCTTCTTCGTATTCAGGCCAACTGCCATTCACGCGCTTGTCGAGTTCGGCGAGTTGAACGAGCATGGGCGCTTTGATGTTCTTGCGAATTTCTTTGGCCGCAGGCGTGCCGTAGAAAGGAACGCCTGCATTCAAGGTATCTGGGATGGCCGCAGCTAACATGTTAACCACATAACCACCGAAACAGAATCCCACAGCGCCGAGTTTGCCAGAACTCTGCTCGTGTGTTTTGAGGAACGTCGCCGCAGCGATAAAGTCCGCCTCAATCTTGGCGCGATCCAGGCTACGTTGCATGGACCGCCCTTCATCATCATTGCCAGGATACCCGCCTGATGGGTGGAGAGCGTCTGGCGCGAAAGCGATGAAGCCCGCCTTCGCTACCCTTCTAGCGACATCCTTGACATAAGGGTTCAGTCCGCGATTCTCGTGAATGACCAAAACTACCGGAGCCTTTCCGTCTAGTTTGCTGGGCTTGACCAAATAACCCCGGCCCTCTTCGTGGCCTTTGGGTGAGGGAAACGTCTCATAGGTCGCCTTGATATCGGAATCATTGAACGATACCTGCTCGGCTTGTGCATAATCAGGCATCAACGCCGAGAGGAGCACCCCCATAGTCAGGCTTGCCGTGGCTACGCTAGACAATCGCGACATGAAGGTCCGGCGATCGATTACCCCGTGTGCGTACTCGTCATACCAATCGAAGGCTTCTTGAGGAATGGGAGGCAGATCCGTGGGGGGGGGTGAGGCTTCTTGGGCTGAGTTCATGTGATCTGGGAGTCTTAAAGTTAGGATTGTGATTCGACTTTGTTGAAAGTGTGATTAGCGGTCTGCTGTTCCTGCTTGCTGCGAACGCCCCTGGTCACGCCGCCTTTGGTGTGCACATTGAAGCGGTGTTTGACACTAGGCCAATCTTCACTGCAATCACCAGGAAGAAAGGGCGCTTTCGTTTTGTCTCCTCTTCTGCAAGATTTCTTTGCCATAAAGACAAGACAATCTTCGGCAGGTCGAAAGGAATGCGGAAGTAGTCGCGATGAGAGCAGACGAATTTGGCCAGAGAACACCACGAATGAACCAACCCACTGAAGATCAAGTTGAACAGGCCGATCGAGAGGACGCCCCTTCTGGCTCGAGATCTGGTTTGGCTGTTCGTATCTTGCTCCCTCTTGTTCTCCTCGCAGCGGGCGGTGTCAGCTACGTGTGGTTTTCCAAGGAGCCGCCTCAGATCGCAGAACCACGGGCGAAACCCAAGCCGTTGGAAGTGCGGGTCGCTGAGCTCAGACAGCTAGACTATCAGATTAGCCTGCCGACCCACGGCGTGATGCAGGCCCACAACCAGGCCGTCCTGACTACTCAGGTTGCCGGTCGGGTGGAAACTATCTCTCCAGGGTTCGAGGTGGGCGCGTTCTTTAATGAAGGAGACGTCTTGTTAGAATTAAACGCGATTGATTTTGAAGAAGCGCTGGCCAATGCCAAAGCGCAGTTGGCACTCGCTCAGTTTAATCTGGAACAAGAGCGGGCTCGCGCCAAACAAGCGCGGCTCAATTGGGCCGACTTGGGCTACGAAGATGAGCCTAGTGATCTCGTGGTGCGGATACCGCATGTGAAGTTGGCAGAGAGTCAGCTCAAACGTGCGAACGAACAACTCCTCAGTGCTCAGCGTAATTTAGAGCGAACCAAAGTCAGGGCACCTTTCGACGGCCGCGTGCTGACTCGAGTTGCCGGTATCGGTCAAACGGTCGGCGCCGGCACGTCGTTAGGCACGATCTTTGCCACGGATTACAGCGAGACGCGTTTGCCCGTCTCGACCCAGTTCTTGACCGACGTGTTCTTGCCAGAAGACGTTTCTGATGCGCCTGTCGATATTGTTCTCAGGGATGGCCTCTCCGAAGCTTCAGAGGTGAAGTGGAATGCCCAGATTCTACGAACCGAAGGTGCTCTGGATGCCAGTACGCTCGAGCTCTTTGCCGTGGCTCGTGTTCAAGATCCATTCGGCCTGAAGTCTGACAAAGTGCCCTTGCGTCTTGGGCAGCCTGTGACCTCAGAGATTCCTGGGAGAAAGCTCGAAGGCGTCTTTGTGATTTCGCGCGAAGCCATTTCGGGTCTGAATCGCATTCGGCTCGTGGATCCGGAGACGCTTGTTTTAGAGAGTGCGAAGATAGCGCAGCTGTGGGCGGATGATGAATCTGTCGTGTTTCGTGATGCCGAGATTGAAGACGGCACCTTCTTGGTCTTGGACCGTTTGGTCTATGCGCCCGACGGTGGAAAGGTCGAGATTGTGGATGACGAAGCGCTGGAAGAGGACTTGGATCCAAGTGGCGCGAAGGAGGGAGTAGATAATAAGTGATCGCTTGGTTTGCCAAGAATAGCATTGCGGCGAATTTGCTCATGCTCGCCATTCTGTTAGGAGGTCTTTATGTGGCCTTCTTTCGCATCACGCTGGAGATGGAGCCCAACCGCGACTACGGGGTTGTCTTCATTAATAAGTCTTACCCGGGA
>JAACDM010000638.1 GCA_009936795.1 Verrucomicrobiaceae bacterium
GTCATCAGGGGTGTCCTGCTGGAGCATCAACCACATCATTTCGGCATACTCTTTCGCGTAGCCCCAGTCGCGTTTTGCTTCCAGGTTGCCCAGGTAGAGTTTGTCTTGGATTCCGGCTTTGATGCGTGTGGCAGCACGCGTGATCTTTCTTGTGACAAATGTTTCACCGCGGCGAGGAGACTCATGGTTGAAGAGGATGCCGCTGCTGCCATGGAGCCCAAAGGATTCGCGATAGTTGATCGTGAGCCAGTGTCCGTATACTTTGGCGCAGGCGTAAGGCGAACGTGGCCAGAAAGGGGTGGTTTCTACCTGGGGTACTTCTTGCACTTTCCCAAACATTTCCGAGGAGGAGGCTTGGTAGTAGCGAACTTTTTGAATGAGACCTGTTTCCCGAATGGATTCTAGGAGACGTTGGGTACCTAGACCAGTGACGTCGCCTGTGTATTCCGGAATATCAAAGGAGACGCGAACGTGGCTCTGAGCCCCTAGGTTATAAACCTCGTCAGGCTCGATTTCTCGGAGGAGCTTGGAGAGGGCACCGGTGTCGGTTAGGTCTCCGTAATGGAGAAAGAGTTTGGTGTCATCATAGTGGGCATCTGAGTAGATGTGCTCGATCCGTTGGGTGTTGAAGGAGGAGGAGCGTCGGATGATGCCGTGAACTTCGTAACCTTTTTCGATAAGGAGTTCTGCTAGATAGGAGCCGTCTTGCCCCGTGATACCGGTAATGAGTGCTTTCTTCATTTTCTGATGAGGCTTTTCTTAGACAGTTTGTCCTTCGCTGGCTTCGAGGAAGCTATTGTAGGTGGTCTTGAGGCCGTCCTGCAGGGAAATGGCAGGGTTCCAGCCAGAGTCTTGTATCCTTGTGGAGTCGAGGAGTTTACGTGGAGTGCCGTCTGGCTTGGAAGTGTCGAACGTGAGTTTTCCTTCGTAGCCCACGGCTTCTTTTACAGCTTGAGCCAGATCGCCGATGCTTTGATCAATCCCAGAGCCAATATTGATCCAGTCTGGCGGGTCCGCTAGACTGAGAACGTGGAGGCAGGCGGCAGCAAGGTCCTCCACGTGGAGGAATTCTCTGAGGACTTTTCCAGTACCCCAGACTTCGACTTCGGGTGCGCCGTTTTCCTTTGCCTCGTGGAACCGACGGATGAGGCCGGGGATGACGTGGGAGTTTTCAGGATGATAGTTGTCACCAGGGCCGTAGAGGTTGGTGGGCATGGCGGAGTGATAGAGAACTCCGTATTGCTCGCGATAGGCTTGGCAAAGTTTCAGGCCGGCTATTTTGGCAACAGCGTAAGGTTCATTCGTTTGCTCTAGCGGACCACTTAAGAGGCTATCCTCTGGAATCGGTTGAGGAGCTTCTCTTGGGTAGATGCATGAACTGCCGAGGAAGAGGAGCCTTTTGACGCCTGCTTTGTGGGCTGCGTGGATGGTATGTGCAGCGATGGCGAGGTTGTCGTAAAGAAAGTCAGCTGGGTAGGTGCTGTTGGCGTAAATACCTCCGACCTTTGCGGCAGCGATAATGATGATGTCAGGGCAAGCTTCGCCAATGTAGGATTCGACGGCGGCCTGATTGCAGAGGTCGAGTTCGGCACGCGTCGGAGAGAGGATCGATTGGTTTCCAGCTTTCCTTAGGGCACGCGTGAGCGCACGTCCGACCATGCCTCGACCTCCGGTGAGAAGGATGTTTGCGTTTTCTAAGCCAGACATTGTCAATGTTAGCCAGCGAGTTCGACAGGGCGCTCGAATCGGACTTTATCGGCTTCGCCAACGTAAGGGCCTTGTTTGACTTCAATCATTTCGAGGTCCGCCATGGCCTGGAATCCGTGACCACCAGCAATGAGGAGTATGACATCTCCTTCGTGTAAGGTGCGGCTTTCTAGGTATTCTTTTTCCTGTGTGTAGAAGTCAACACGTAGGCTACCTTTCCGGATAATCAGGACTTCCTGAGTATCTGTGATGTGGCGATCCACGGGGTTGTGGACATGAGGAACGATTTCTTTGCCTTTAGGGTGCCGCATGAATGCGATCTGTTGGGAAGCATCATCCTGGGTACAGAAATGAATACCAGGCTCGTTAAAGGTGGCGGGGATGATGATGGCAAGGAGTCGCTCACCGTGATGGATCTTCTCGATCATTTGTGAATTGCTAAGCCAACTGTAGGAATTGTAAAGTCCTGAACAATTGCAGTTTCAGTGCTTCTATTTAGATACGCTGCCGCCCTTGGTCGTTTGCCTCAGTGGGAGGAAGACCAATGGGAGGAGCTGGATCAGGTTCTAGGCTAACGATCATATCAATCTGGGCGCTAGCCCCTACTCGGTGAGTCGAGGTTGCTATGTTGAGGTGGAACGGGCTATTTGAAAGAATGGATCACACTTCGTTCAAACTTGAATGAACAAAGTGAATTTTAGCTAAAGGTAATTCACAGCGACGAGGTCTTTGGTGCCAACATCAACGGGGTGGAGTTGCCCAAGAACTTCCATGAGCACTTGGACACGGTCTTTGGCTGGTAGGAATTGATGAACGATGGTTTTGAGCCCTCGAAATGGCCCTTCAGCGATTTCTACTTCGTCGCCTGCTTTCAATACAGGCTCAAGGGTTTTGACTTCTTCGTTGCCCATTTCAGCACGGAGAAAGTCGATGAACTCAGGCGAAATAGAGGGGTGATGCTCTCCAAAGTGAACGATGGTGGAGACTCCGTTGGCGTAGGTAACGGCGCGACTTTGCTTCTCGAAGTCGAATCGGGCGAAGATGTAGCAGGGGAACATGGCCTGATGAAAGAGCACTTTGCCTCGCTGGGTCGCTTTGTGGTAGCGAATCCGAGGGCAAAACGTCTCGACGTTCTCAAGCTGACGCACATGAGCCGCTGCAATGTGTTCGCATTTTACCTTCGTGCGGAGGGTGAACCAGGCACTACCGTCTGGAAAATGGTTGGGGGGGAGCTCGGGCGGAATCACGGTAACGAGAGACGAGCGGGTGGGGTTAGGTGGTGCGACATTAGGTGAGGAATTTGCGAATAATCGGAAGAAGCAACTCGGTACGCTTGTGCCAGGTACCAAGTTTACCCACGCGATCTTTGAAAAACTGAGCGTCCGGTTCGGAAGCGTCCGGCAGATGGCTTTGGATAGATTCGAGCCGCTCCGTGCCGCTATCAAGATGGGGGGAGAGTTCTTCTCGTATAAAGCCGCCTACAAGCTTCTTCAGCTCGGTCTCAGCAACGAAGTAGTCGCGGCGTGCGCCCGCGACATACACGGCTCGAACAGCCCCCAAAGAGCGCAGAATTTTGAGACCCTGGCTGGTGGATCCCTTGCTGATTTGGAGCCGGGAAAGAATCTCGTCAAAGGAGAGAGGCTCCGGTGAAATGTAGAGAAGGCCGTAGATTTCTCCTATCGACTTTGGCAAACCGAGCACACGCACCCCATTCACGAAGAGGTCTATAACGCCTGTCTCTAAGGCAGTCAGACTGCTTTCGGAGGCATCGCTCTCTAGAATTAATTGGGTTTGTGGCATCTCCATTGAATTCTAATTCCTCTAACCTTTCAGGGGGGTGAGTTCAAGAAATATTGAACAGAATATGCGATTTAGACGCTCTGCATCGTGAAACGTTCAATTGTCTGGTTCGCTTCCGGAGATCCCTTCACGGGGTTGAACTTGCATGGGCGCGGTTCGTTTGCGAATAGGGGGCCACATGGTGGATTCCGACTTTCAGCATACATTGGCCAAATCGAGTTCCTTGGCAGGGACCTCCCTGCACACGGGCGAGAAGGTTACGCTCACCCTCAAGCCAGCTCCCGCTAACCACGGACTGAAGTTTCGACGGATCGATCTCAAGGACGAACCATTTATTGATGCGCACGTTTCAAAGGTTCAGAAAGTGGAGCGGGCCACGACTCTAGCTGAGGGTAGTGTGAAGGTGCATACGGTTGAGCATGTCATCTCGGCCCTCACGGGTATGGGCGTCGACAATGCAGTCATCGAGATGGATGCAAACGAACCGCCTATCGGCGACGGTAGCTCCGCTCCATTTGTCGAGTGCATCAAGCAAGCTGGTCTAGAGAAGCAAGAGTCGCTGCGAAACGTGTATGAGATCCGCGAGCCCATTCATAAAGAGTTTCCTAACGGATCCATTCTAACGATCGTACCTGATAAGAAGTTTCGGGTTTCTTGCACGCATGCTGGTCCAAACGGTCGGATGACGCAGTACCTGAGCATGGACATCACGCCGGATACCTATGAGAATGAGATCGCGGCAGCGCGAACGTTCGTGTTTTATGAAGATGTGAAGCCGCTCATGGAGAAGGGTCTGATCAAAGGTGGGAGTCTGGAGAATGCGGTTGTCATTCGCGATGACACCACCTTGAGCAAAGAGCCCCTACGCTTCGAAAATGAGTTCGTTAGACACAAGATTCTCGATATTATCGGTGACCTCGCTTTGTGCGGAAAACGCTTCATGGGCCATGTGATTGCGGTCATGCCTGGACACGCTTCCAATACGGAAATGGCGAAATTACTAAGCGCGCACTTCGCAAAGCAGGCCTCCATGGTGAAACCCGTATCGATTCCCACCGGCAAAGCTGTGCTCGATGTGAACGAGGTGATGCAGATCCTCCCGCATCGCTTTCCATTCCTCATGGTGGATCGAATTGTCGACTTCGAAGGTGACAACAAGTGCACCGGTGTGAAGGGCGTGACCATTAATGAGCCCTATTTTGTGGGCCACTTCCCGGGTCACCCAGTGATGCCAGGCGTTCTGCAAGTGGAAGGAATGGCCCAAGTGGCGAGCATCCTGATGCTTCGCAAGAGCGAGAACCAAGGGAAGATTGGTTATTTCATGAGCGCGGATAAGGTGAAATTCCGCAAACCTGTCTTCCCAGGCGATAGTCTGTTCATCGAGGCTGAGATCGTGAAAATTCGCCGAAACATCGGCATTGCGACCGCACGCTGTCTTGTGAATGGCGAAGTTGTTTCTGAGGCTGATCTGAAGTTCAGCCTCTTCGCTCCCTAACCACAGTATAGCATTCCTTCGTGACTCAGGAAATCCACCAAACCGCTGTGATCGACCCCCGGGCTATGCTCGGCGAGGACGTCATGATTGGTCCGTATTGTGTCATTGAAGGGCCAGTTCAGTTAGGGGATCGATGCCATCTCAAAAGCCACGTCGTCGTTTCAGGACCGACCGCGGTCGGCTCTGACAATGTCTTTTATTCATTCGCCGCAGTGGGCGAGCAAACTCAGGATCTGAAATATACTGGTGAACCAACCCATTTGGAGATCGGTAGCCACAATGTCTTTCGCGAGAACGTCACGATTCACCGAAGCACTGCTAGAGACGGAAAGACGGTCCTCGGCAGCCATGGAAACTACCTCGCTTATAGCCATGTTGCTCACGACTGTGTCGTAGGAGATCATGTCATCTTTTCTAACAATGGCACACTTGCGGGCCACGTGGTGGTGGAAGACCACGTTGTCATCGGTGGGCTAACCGCAGTGCATCAATTCTGCCGCATTGGTCAACATGCGATCACCGGTGGCTGCAGCAAGATTGTCCAAGATGTGCCGCCTTTCATGATTGCCGATGGGAATCCTGCCGAGGTTCGCGGCATCAATAAGATTGGTTTGGAAAGGCGAGGCTTCGAGGACACCAACATCCGCGCCCTGCGAGAGGCTTACAAACTGCTCTATCGCGAGAAGCTCAACGTCCAGCAGGCCCTTGAAGCCATGGATGAACGGTTTGCGGATGATCCGGTCGTCCAACAACTGAAAAGTTTCGTAGAGTCTAGTGACCGCGGTATCATTCGCTAAGGTCGTACTCTCCACCGTCTCTCTTATTTAAGTGCAGGATCCAGCATTTGTTAAACGCGCTTTCTCGGACATCGCAGACAGCTATGTTCTTACGAACCACGTCCTTAGCTTTGGAACAGATATCCTCTGGCGTCGGAAATTCGTGCGCGGCGTCAAAGCAGACGAGCCCATACATGTACTCGATGTGGCGACTGGCAGTGGTGATGTGGCCAAAGAAATCCTCCGTCAATGTCCTGACATTGACGTTGTCGCTACAGATTTCTGTCAGCCCATGCTCGCCACTGCCCGGAATTCTGGGCTCACTAACCTTGTTGTCGCCGATGGCATGCAGCTACCCTTCGACAACGCTGCCTTCGACATCGTGACCGTAGCTTTCGGTCTCCGAAACATGGCTTGCTGGAAGGACGCCCTGAGTGAGTGGCGACGCGTACTCAAGCCTGGTGGCAAGCTTCATGTTCTGGATTTTTCGCAGCCCACTTGGCAGCCCTTCAAGCGAATCTACCTCTTCTACTTACACAAAGTGCTGCCAAAGATCGCTGGCTTACTCACGGGTCACGGGTCGGCCTACGACTACTTGTCGAACTCCATCAACCAGTTTCCGCACGGTCGGGCCATGTGCGCCCTGATCAGCGAGGCCGGTTTTACTGACGTCAGTGCCACCCCCTTAAGTGGCGGGATCGCCGCGATCTACGTTGGCCTAGCCGATTAAAACAACAGAACGACTGCTGGCAAACTCAGCGCCGCCCAGCTCAATGCGTGGAGAGCATCGATACTAAGGCGTTTCCGCATCACATAAATGCCAAAGGCAACGACGACCACCAGCCCCATAATAATATAGTAGCGCACCATATTGCTACTTGGTTGTTTCGACTCCACATACGCTAGCCAAATGACGGTGCCTAACAGAAGAAAGAGCCAGACACCAATGCGCGCCTCGATTGATTGCCAATCTTGTTGGTGAGGTTTTTCCTGAGGAAGATTCTGGTGTTCATGACAAGCAATCGACAATAGGACGAGGCTCACCAGAAGCGTCTGTGCGATCATCAGCTGCAGAGCCGCAGGAGGCACACTCGCCATGCCAAAGGTCGGCAAGAGCACGCCAGCCGAATACACACCACCACGTACAATCTCGCGAGGAAGCGCCACCTTAGGTCCAATTTCTACGCGTGCAAAGAAGAGATAGAAGAGCACGGCCACCGCAAGAAAGATACCGAACTCCATAATCGTCGTGGAGAGCGACCAGAAGATCAGGCGCGCCAAGATGATTAAGCCTACCAAGAGGGCCCCCATGAAGTAGGGGCGGTGATTACGAATAAAACGATGACGCCAGGTCGTACGACGACGAGAGGCCTCTAACAAACGGTCACCAAGGGCAATCACCCACACGGTCAGCGGCAACGCCGTATGAACCGATGTCGAGAGGCGGACGTTGGTCACTTCCGCGAAGAGAGCCTGCCAGCTCCAAGCAGAGAGCGGTGCGAGGATACAAAGGGCCGTAGGCCACAGCCACCAGGGCATGCGCCCGGGACTATTCTCCCCATCGACGGACATGTGGACGCTCTACCGCGAGATGCGGCGATTGACAACCGTCCATCGCTCTTTCCAAACACCCCACCAGCCAAGTCACCAAGCAACCCGCATAAAGGGCCGTCCAACGGGCCACGTTGACAACGTCGTCTCGGTGATTTCCGGTCCCAACGCTTGCCAGGTCGACCAGACCTTCAGATCAGCGCTGGTTTCCACGCGATGTTCGCGCCCGGCGGTGAGCCGCAAATGGACACACTCGCGGGAGACTACCGTCATTTGAGGTGTCTGAAAACGCTCGACCACTCGGATATAGCCGTTGTCGTTTGTCGTGATGATGAGATCTCCAGTCGGAGAAAGGGTCACCGCTCGCGGCTCGGCAATCTTATCACCGGGCGTAGAGAAATGTTGGCCATCGCCATTCCTGACATTCCCCCTAGGCGCCCCACTGACAAATCGCCAGATCAAGCCATTGGTATCGACATACCAGACATCACCACCCTTCTGCGTCGCCAGAAAGAATCCTCCAGTTGGAAGAAAAGCGACGCTCCGCGCAGACTCCAGCCCGACACTCGTCGCAGGGACGCCGTCGATCATCGGTTCGTCCGTCGTGCCGTTCCCAGCAATTACTCTGAGCCCTCCATCGGCACCCACACGGTAGACACGATGGCTCGTTCCGGCGGTACCATCGCCCGCCCGCGAGCTCACGACCAGCGCTCCGTAAGGATCCACAGTCAAATTACCTGGATCCGTCAGATTGGAGACGACCACCTCGATCCCCCCATCAGGGGTCCATCGTTTTACCTGATTCGTACCGTTGAAATAGACCAACTGCTCGTCGGGGCTCACCCACAGACCGCGTCCAGGACCAAAACCATCTGGGTCGTTGATCAACGTGGTGAGTTGGCCCTCGCGATCTACCTTGCGAATGCGTTGATTGAAGAAATCGAGGATGTAGACCACGCCGTCTGGTCGCACAAAGAGCCCATTCGGATTGTCGAGCTGAATCTCGGTGGCCAGCCCTTCCTCGCCATTCATACCAGCGACGTGCGTACCGGCATGGGTATGAAGAATCCCTGCGGCATCGATCCTGAGCACACTGTGAGATTCCTTGTCCGCGATATAGAGGTTCCCCGCTCCATCCGCCATGGTCATGTGCGGATTCGACAGCTCGACTTCTCGCGCAAAAGCCCCCTCGAAAGAGGCTTTCCAGAAATTCTCATCATCCTCATCGCCCACCCCGGCCAGCGTCTTTAACGTGCCGTAGCTGGCAAAGACACGATCTCGGTCAGAAACCAGTTCCTGGGCTGTCGCAATCGGCATCAGTAGCGCAAGAATCAGTTTGAATCGAAATACAAGCATAGGACAAGCTACTCTGCGGCAAGAATGGCAGCAATGGATGCCTTGTCGGCTGCATCTCTCTGAGCATAATGAAACAATGATCCGACGGCTCCTCGCTACACCCCTCTTCTTCGTGCTCATCTCGTGTGGGAACGAATCGGCATCTACCACCCCGACGCGCACCGCAGGTCCGCAGGCATCACTGCCAACGATCACGCCTGGCTCGCTCACTGTCCTCAAGACCTTCTCCAGCGGTTCAGCGCCGGCAGAGCCACTCTTCGAGGACGTGGCTACAGCCGCGGGGATCGACTTTGTCAATCCCATCGACAACGCCCATCCACTCAACCGCCTCTACATCAGTGGCTTCGCCTCCAGCGGAGTGGCCGTTGGCGACGTCGATGCCGATGGCTTACCCGATCTCTACCTGACCCGAGGCCCAGGGGCCAATCGCCTCTATCGCCAAACTGCTGCGTTTCAGTTCGAAGACATCACCGAGCAGGCTGGCGTGGCCATGGCGGACATCTGGAGTTCAGGTGCCGCTTTCGCCGATGTGAATGGTGACGGTCACCTCGATCTCTACGTGTGCGCCTATGACTCTCCCAATCGGCTCTTTCTCAATGACGGTGCAGGCAATTTCCAGAACAACGCTAGCGAAGCAGGCGTGGCCGTGAAAGACGCCAGTCTCTCAGCTCATTTCCAAGATTATGATCAAGATGGGGATCTCGACTTCTACTTGGTGACGAATCGGCTTTACCGCGCGGGTGGTTTGCCTCCCAAAGAGCCTACCCACATCATTGATGGCAAACCTGCTATTCTGCCAGAGTTCGAGCGCTACTATAAGCTCGAGCAAACGGGACAGAATCGCTTCGTAGTGACAACCAAGGGAAGACCCGATCAGCTCTTTCAGAACGACGGCACGGGTAAATTCACCAACGCAACAGAAAGCGCAGGCATCACTGGAGACCACTACGGGCTCTCCGCCACATGGATCGACTACGACCAAGACAATGACCTCGATCTCTATGTGGCCAATGACTTCAAAGATCCAGACAGACTGTATCAGAACCAGGGCAACGGCACGTTTCGAGATGTGATACAACAAGTTGTTCCGCACACGCCGTGGTTCTCGATGGGTAGTGACGCCGCTGATATGAATAATGACGGGCTTGTGGATCTGTTCGTGTTAGACATGTCCTCCACGACGCACTACAAACATAAACTCAACATGGGCGACATGGCTCGCCACGCCAGCTTCATGGACAAGGCCGAGCCCAGGCAACTTATGCGCAACGCCTACTTCCTCAACAGCGGCATGGGCCGCTTCCTGGAAAGTGCCCACCTCAGTGGCCTAGCGAGCTCAGACTGGTCGTGGGCAGTTAAGTTAGCCGACTTTGACAATGACAGCCTAACCGATGTGCTCATCACCAATGGCATGACGGCAGAATTGACCAATGCCGACTTAGGCAGAAATCAATCTGAGTATGTCGGTCGTGAAGACTGGTCCTACCTCAAGGATCAACCACGCCGGACGGAGCCCAACATGGCTTTCCGCAATCGTGATGGATTCCAATTCGACAAGACCGCCAAAGCCTGGGGCATTGACCACGACGGCATGAGCTATGCAGCCGCCTGGGCCGATCTTGATCGCGACGGTAATCTCGACTTGGTCGTGGGTAATTTGAATGATAATGTTAGTGTTTATCGACATCGTGGTAGCGCTAACTCAAGATTACTCGTTTCTCTCCGCGGACTCGGCAAAAACCCGTATGGCATCGGTGCAAAAGTCACCGCGCGCACGGGTACACGCACGTTGACTCGTGTGCTCAATCCCGCCACAGGCTTCATGTCATCAAACGATCCCATTATTCACTTTGGGCTAGGAGATGCAGCTATCATCGACGAACTCGTAATCACTTGGCCTACTGGCACAATCCAGGTACTGGCCGGCGTCGAAGCAAATCGCCACTTACTCATCGCTGAGCCTAACCAATCAATTAAGAGGGACGAGCTGGCAACGGTGTCGATGTACATTCCTGTCAAGGACAACAATCTTAGCGTGGCGAAGCACACTGAAACGACATTCGACGACTTCGCAACCCAACCGCTTCTGCCAAACAAGCTCTCTCAGCTCGGACCAGGCGTATCTACCGAGGACCTCGACGGTGATGGTGATGATGACGTAATCTTTGGCACCGCTCGTGGAGAAAAGCCTCACGCCCATTTCTTTCATGCCGGGCAATGGCTCATCGGCTATTTCAAAGTTGGCAGGTATGACGCCCACTGCGAAGACATGGCCCCCTTGCTTTTCGACGCCGATGCTGATGGCGACATGGATTGGTTTTCTGTGAGTGGAGGCGTTGAAGCTGGTCAGGCAACGCATCTGTTAGAAGATCGCCTATATGTGCAACAGAAGCCTGATCAATTTGTCAAAACGACTAAAGCTCTTCCGAATCGCCCAGTCAGCGGCGGAGGGGCAGCCGCAGCGGATATCGATCGAGATGGCGATCTCGACCTCGTCGTCACAGGCCGAGTCATTCCTGGTCAGTACCCTCTGAGTCCAGGAAGTGCTATTCTTCGCAACGATTCCAAAGCGGCTAACGAGCCTGTCTTTAAGGACGCCACAGATACGATGGCACCCGGCTTAAAGACTCTTGAGATGGCAACCAGCGCGCTCTGGTCGGATGTGAACAACGACGGGTGGGTCGATCTCCTCGTCACCACGGAGTGGGGACCCGTTCGGGTCTTCCTCAACCGCAGCGGGGTGCTCGAAGACGCGACAGAAAGCGCCGGGCTAGCCGATTACCAGGGTTGGTGGAACGGCATCGCCGGCCGCGACTTTGACAACGACGGAGACATCGACTACGTCGCGACCAACTTCGGGCACAACACAAAGTATCACCCCACCAACGAGCAACCGAGCCGAATCTATTACGGAACATTCGGCGAAACCGCTACCCCGCAAATCATCGAGGCCAAGGTCTACGGGCAGACGGTCTTGCCTGTGCGTGGAAAGAGTTGCTCACAGAACGCCATGCCCTTTGTCCGCGATAAATTTCCGACCTATCACGCCTTCGCGTCAGCTACCCTGACAGAGATTTATTCGGACCAGGCCCTCGATACCGCCAAGCGTTTTGAAGCAAACAC
>JAACDM010000639.1 GCA_009936795.1 Verrucomicrobiaceae bacterium
GCTGTTGAATACAGAATAGGGCCAATTTAGGCGTTTCGTATCGTAGCGCAGGATAGAGTGAGCAATCTTAAGACCGAATGCCTTGATCGTTGTTACATGGAAAAGCAACCTACAGAAGCAACTTCCCTCTCACAGATCTAGGAAATGCACGCACATCATTAGCCTGATCTTTGGATCAGTAATCTCGCTGGTATTAATGCGGCCTTCAAATACAGGTAGATCTATGCCGTATATGCTATATGTCGACCATTGCTTGATTCCTGCTCTGACAAGTCTGCAGATCTGGGATGCGATACAGGAATCGGGAGCTTCTTCAGTATGTGCTTCCGTCTTGGATACGAAAAATCCCACCCTGACGACTTGTGCCGCCAAGGTGGGATGAAATTCTGGCAGGAAGTTCCGCCGGGTATTCTTGATCAGGTATCAAGATCAAAACGATCAAGGTGCATTACCTTGGCCCAGGCGGCCACGAAATCGTTGACGAACTTTTTCTCTCCATCCGAACTGCCGTATACTTCGGCGATGGCGCGGAGTTGAGAGTTGGAACCAAAGACGAGGTCAACTGAGGTGGCCGTCCACTTCAGATCTCCGCTTTCGCGGTCGCGGCCCTCGTAACAATGGTCGCACATGGGGGAGACAGTCCACTCTGTGCTCATGTCGAGCAGGTTGGTGAAGAAGTCGTTGCTGAGCGCTCCGCGTTGATCTGTAAGAACACCGAGATCAGGATGCCCAACGTTGGTGTCCAGCACTCGCATGCCGCCTACGAGAACGGTCATTTCTGGAGCGGTCAGGGTGAGCAATTGAGCGCGATTGACGAGGTTCTCTGGAGCAGGGCGATCGAGCACCTTCCCAAGGTAATTCCGAAAACCGTCCGTCTTCGGCTCGAGGTAGGCGATGGAGTCTACCTCCGTCATTTCCTGAGTCGCGTCAGTGCGTCCGGGGGCGAACGCCACTTCCACTTCGTGACCCGCTTTTTTCGCTGCGGCTTCGACTGCGGCAGATCCACCGAGCACGATTAGATCAGCCAGAGATACTTTCTTGTCGCCGGACTGAGCCCTGTTGAATTCATCCTGAATCGCTTCGAGTGCATCCAACACCTTCGCGAGTTGTTTCGGGTCGTTTACTTCCCAATCCTTCTGGGGAGCGAGCTGGATACGTGCGCCGTTGGCTCCTCCACGGAGATCGGATCCACGGAAGGTGGAAGCCGAGGCCCAGGCGGTTGAGACCAGTTGTGAGATGGTCAGGTCGGAGCTGAGGATCTTCTCCTTGAGGCTGGCGATGTCAGCATCATTGATGAGCTCGTGATCGACTGCAGGAACGGGGTCCTGCCAGATCAGTTCTTCATCGGGAACGTCATTTCCGAGGTAGCGGGAGACGGGTCCCATATCGCGGTGAGTCAGCTTGTACCATGCCTTCGCGAAGGCCTGCTCGAACTCTTTCGGATTTTCGAAAAAGCGTTTTGAAATCTTCCCGTATTCTGGGTCCATCTTCAGAGCGAGATCGGTCGTGAACATGATCGGAGTGTGGCCTCTCTTAGGATCGTGAGCATCAGGCACGGTTCCTTTTGCGGCTCCGTCTTTAGGAATCCACTGCTGGGCTCCGGCCGGGCTCTTGGTCAGCTCCCAGTCGTAGGCGAACATGTTGGAGAAATACATATGCGACCACTGTGCCGGGGCACTGGTCCAGGCTCCTTCGAGTCCACTGGTGATGGTATCACCGGCATTTCCTTTTCCGTAGGAGTTGATCCATCCAAATCCCTGGGCCTCGAGAGGCGCTGATTCGGGATCGGGTCCGACGTTTCCTTCCGGGCTCGCGGCGCCGTGGGCTTTTCCAAAAGTGTGACCTCCAGCAATCAGGGCCACGGTCTCTTCATCGTTCATCGCCATGCGGGCGAATGTCTCCCGAATGTCCTTCGCCGCAGCGAGAGGATCAGGATTGCCGTTGGGACCTTGCGGATTCACGTAGATGAGTCCCATCTGGACGGCAGCGAGTGGGTTTTCCAATTCGCGGTCGCCGCTGTATCGCTTGTCGCCGAGCCACTTGGACTCGGGACCCCAGTAAATATCCTGCTGCGGTTCCCAGACGTCGGCTCGTCCTCCGGCAAATCCGAAGGTTTCAAACCCCATGGACTCGAGAGCCACGTTTCCAGTGAGGATCATGAGATCAGCCCATGAAATCTTCTGGCCATACTTCTGCTTGATGGGCCAAAGAAGACGGCGCGCTTTATCAAGATTACCGTTGTCCGGCCAGCTGTTGAGTGGCGCGAATCGTAGCGCTCCATCAGAGCCGCCGCCGCGGCCATCAGTGACTCGGTAGGTCCCAGCGCTATGCCAGGCCATCCGGATGAAGAAAGGACCATAGTGCCCATAGTCAGCGGGCCACCAGTCCTGCGAATCGGTCATCAAGTCCTCGAGGTCTTTTTTGACCGCGTCGAGGTCGAGCTTGGCAAACTCCTCTGCATATTCAAAATTCTCTCCCACCGGATTTCCCTTGGCGGAGTTTTGATGAAGGATTTCGAGGTTCAGCTGATTTGGCCACCAGTCGCGATTCGAGAGTGCGCTAGCTGCCGTGTTCCGATAAGGACCGGCGGGTTGAGCGCCCATCACTGGACAGTCGCTAATGTCCTTTGCCGCTTTCTCCAAATTGGGTGACGGCTGGGAGTCCTGGGCGAAACTCCAGGTGAGTGGAGCCAGCAGCAGGCTGGCAAACAGGGTGATCGAAGATCGAGTTTTCATTTTTTTGGGGTAGGGTATTGGAGGTTTTAGAACAATAAATAATACGAACGGAATTCATTTTTCCGCTATCATAACCTGCGACTATTTCGTATGCATCCAATGCATTAATCGGATCCTTGCCATGCGTGACGCGCATGGTTAAAGTTGAGAATGCGAAGCGACATCGAATTTCAGCAACTGGAACAGTTTGTTGAGGTGGCAAGGGCGGGAAGCTTCACTCGGGCAGCCAAGGAGTTGAATCTGTCTCAGTCTGCCTTGAGTCGTTCGATAAGGTAGTTGGAAGAGCAACTGGGCGAACCTCTCTTTGAAAGAAAACCGCGTGAGGTGGTTCTAACCGACCTTGGCGATGTCCTGCTGGAGCGTGCGAAGGAAATTTTGAAACTGGTGGACGACACTTTTTGCGAGCTCTCTGAACCCCCTCCTACCCCTAGCAATGCGGCGAATCTGACCCCATGGACGAAAAGCAATTTCCTAGCAGAATAGCAGTAGAACCCGAAATTCATGCCGAGAACTCTGAATCGTCGGAAGTCAGGTGAGATGGAAAAGTAGTAGCCGTGGCGATTTTTTGTATCTACTTTGTATCCGTTTTTTTCCTAGAATTAAGACGCAATGCCATGAAACGGCTAGAAACGCATGATTAGCGTTAGGGCGACTTAAACTCTGCAAATATAGAGATATACTTGGGATTAGGTGTGTAATCGAGGGAGGCCCAAAATGCACCTCTACGGCTTTACTATCCGTAAATCACGCTACGGTTTCTGAGTAGCCTCTTGTTCCCAGCGAACACGATAATAGAGTTCCTGCGAACTCGCTGGCGGGCCTAACGGCACCTTTACTCGCCATCGATCTTCTTCATCTTCGTAGTTAAAGCGGTCACGCGAGATTCCGGTTGGTAGCCAAGCCTGTAGATTCGTACTCGCTTCAACTCGATACGTGGTCCTGAGACCTTTGAGAAGTTCAAAAGAAAACTGAGCAGCGTCATCCAGGGGCGTAATCTGCCCTACCATCCTCGAAGGTCGACTTGTCGGATCTTTAGGATGGGCACCAAGCACGAACTCCTCGAAGTCACAGAACCCATCCTCGTCTGAATCACGGTTCGTGCTGGCAAATTCTGGGGGAATACCGAAACGGATAAGCCAGTCCCGATACGTTTCTTCATAACGCCCTGCCCCAGACACTTGGCCGCGAAAGGTTGGCCATGAAGTCTCCGCCAAGCCTCTCCCAGCACCATTCACCTTCATGTAAGCCCCACTGGCCGTTCCAAAGTAAACATTGCCTTCGTCATCGAGAATCGGCGTCGCGTCAGTGTAGCCGGAATAGCGCTCCGACCAAAGAATCTGGCCACTGACTCGATCAATGTAGGACAGCTGCGTTTGTGGCTCTTCCGTTTCAGGATCCGTGATCGGCGGCGCACCGCAAATGTAGATGTTATTGACTGCATCAATGGTAGGGGAACCATAGAACACTTGCCCGATGCAATCATTCCGCCAGACCTCACGATCCTCAGTAAGCAGATCGATCCGATACTTGAAGAGCACACCTTCCCGATTTACCACGTAAAGATGCTCGTCTGCAGAGATCACGGGAGACGAGTCGACCACGCCACCAGTGGGTTCACGCCAGAAGAGCTGCCCTGTATGACGATTCACCGCATAGAGATTCTTATCGCCAGAGCCCACGTAAAGCACGCCCTCATCATCGATCGTGGGAGACGAGTAGATCCTTAACCGAACGCCGCCAATACCTCCTTGACGCGGCTTGTAACGCCAGAGTTCTTCACCGCTCAGGGTAAAAGCATAGATCGTATTCGAAAGGTCGGCCACATAGAGACGTCCCTCACGCTCATTCAACAGTGGCGATGAGGCGACTCCCTGTGTTAGAAACCGCGACCATAACACCTGCCCACTCTGATCCACTGCGTAAAGGAAACGATCGCGTGAGCCGAAATAACAATTTCCCGGCGTATCCACACACGGTGTTGAGTCGATCCGGCCGAACGTGTCTACCTGCCAGAGTTCTTCTCCTGTCTGCTTATCCAAGCAGTAAAGTTTGGTATCATCACATCCGATGAACACACGGGTATTTGTGATGACAGGGCAAGCCTGCAGCCAATTAGGAAACGCCTGAGACCACACTTCCGTGCCGGTTTCACGGTCGAGACAATACAGATCGCTCGTTGGAGCACTAGCAGAACGACTTGCCGCGCCAAAGTAGACACGCTCCGCATCCATAGCTGCTGTGGCCATCACTCGTCCATCGGCTTGAAACTCCCAGTGGGTCTCACCGGGAGAGGCGTCTTCCTTGCCGAAGAGGGACGAGAAGGCAAGACAGCTGTGCAGGGCAAATGCTAGCTTGAGGCTTCTCATGCAACGTCAAAATATAGTCAGAAAGTGAAGCAGATACCAGAGGAAAGGATCTGTGTACTATACCGATCTACGCTGTTATTGCCTGCGTTCTCTCGGAATTCGTAGCGAAATAAACCTGCCAGACGCTTGTTAAAGGCATGCTCGACGGTCAGGCTGCCCACCCAGTACGAGCGCTCCCTATGCCTCATGTCGTCGACGCTCCGCTCACGGGAGTCATAAAAGTATTCCCCGTAACGCAGTTCCGCCAGGACCTCAGTGCGCTTGCGATAGCGCCAGCTCAAGCGACCACGAACTTCAAGCCGGGCCGCGTCATCATAACCACCGACCTCATCGTCATCCAAGATCCAGCGCAAGCGGGCTTCCGCTCGCCAACGCGACTCCTCCCGCTCCCAAGTCCGTCGATAACTAGCACTCCACTCGTAACGCCTCGTCTCCAGCGTGTCGTCGAGGAACGTCCCTGATGATGATCGAGCACGACGCTCATCATAGTCTATTTCCGTAAATTGATAGTTTAGCTGAAAGCGATGTTCCAAACTCGGCTCAAAGGTGTAGTTCAAGCCCATCCCCCATTGATCATTGTCCTGCTCTTCAATCTCCAAGCCATCCGTAGTCTCACGCCGAAAGTCGAGATGCGCAACCCACGCATGCTCTTTCGAGGGTTCCCACGTGAGCTGCGGGGAGATAGAAAGCTGATCGAACTTGAGCGGAATGGACCCGGTGTCCAGGTCGATAAGATCGGGATCATCCAAAGGCTGATTTGCAGAGAAATAACTTAATTGAAGACCTAACCAAACATCTCCAGCAATGCGTCGATCAACCTGACCCAACATTAAAAGAAGATCTTCATCACGGACCGACGACTCATCGAGAAAAAACTTTCTATCATAATGCCCCAGGGCCATGACCCGGAAATCCTCTCGCCGCAGGTTCAATAGCTGCAGTTCCGCCTTCCCACGTATGAACGCACTATCGAGATCAGAGAACGCACTGCGTAGAATATTCTCCTGATAGCCAATGGACGTGCTTAGTTCTACCTGAAAGAACCAGGCAGGGATCTCGGGCTCCGGTGGATCAGGGACCGGCTCAACCACGGCCACCGGCGCTTGCTTGCGAGGGAGCGCTGGAACGACCTCTGGCAAAGGTTCCATGACA
>JAACDM010000099.1 GCA_009936795.1 Verrucomicrobiaceae bacterium
AGCCTTTCCGCAAGTTCGCGCAATTCGGTGCTGGCTAGATCATAGATCGATTTCTGAGAAGCGTTGTAGCCGGATGGAGCGATGAGATCAGTGAGTCGCTCGACGTATTCACGTTGGAGATTGCGCTCGAAACTTCCAATGAGTGGTTTGCGCGCAGTAAACTCACCATCGGAATCAATGTCGTCAATCTCTTTCCAAATAGACTTAGTAAGAGTGTTAAGCATCTCTGGAAGAGTGAAGGCATCCTCGTCTGGAGGAGTACGGAACTCGTTGTCATAAATCCTCATTAACGTCGTGGGATTCATCAATGACGTGAGTGCACTGGCTTGGATGCCTAGCACACGATCATGAACAGGCCACGTAGCTTCGTCTGAGATGTTGCCCTCGCCCCACCACTTGTCGAGAGACATGTGCGTCAGCAATTTGGGGCTTAGACCGTAGGCCTTGGAGCCGAAGGCGTTTTTAATTACAAACTTTAGGGCGGCGCGCTGTTTCTCGGCAGGCACGACTTCGATCGGCCGACGGTCAGAGTCGCCTTTGCGGTGACGGTAGACGTGTGCTCCACCAACCCAGTTTGCCATCATACTGACTGCGCGGGTCTGAGCACTTAAGGTGAGGAGATAGCCGCGGCGGACTTTGGCCCAGCTTTCCCCGTCCTTGACGAATTTGTCGATTAGCTTTCCTCGGTTGGCTTCTACCAAAAGCATCTGATCTTTGACGTAGTCGAGTGGGTCCTTGGCAAAGTCATAGCGGCGAGCGAGTGGATCTGGACCGTAGGTGTCTTCGTCAGTGGCATACTGAAGCTCAGGTTCACCAGCACGTTTGAGGATTGGTTTGAGGTCTTTGTCAAAAGTGTAGCCATACTCAATAGCCCACATGTCATAAGGGCCCACGCTAATCATCCCATAGTCACCTTGGACTTCGCCGGCATCCATGCGCATGTTCACCGGGATGTAATCCATCACCGTGCTTGCGAAGGGCTTTTTCCCTTTAAGATCTTTCGAATTGATCTCACTGTAGTCGTAGATACTCGAGCCTTTAAAGTTGTGACGTAGGCCAATGGTGTGACCGACTTCGTGGGCGACGAGGTCAACTAACAATGGTCCGATGAAAGACTCAGGAATGCCATCGAGAAGCTGTTCTTTGTCTTTGGTAACCTTCTTTTCATCTTTCTTCTCCTCGCCTTCTTTATCGCCCTCAGCATCGTGCGCTAGGATTTGAGTCATCATGTGCATTTGAGCGAGCCCATGTGTTTTGCAGTTGGCCGCCATACAGAGCCCGTTCACTTGGCTGACACGACCGGATAGACCATCAAATCCTTGATCGCCTAACAAGGCGTTGTCGACTTTGCCAAAAGCGTGTCCACCCATGGGGGAAGCCCCGCGCAATTGCCGTTCGCGAAGGATTTCCTCACGCTTGGAGGGTTCTGCCAGACGAATACGTGGATCCCACCGTGGGTTCCGCTCTAGCCAGGCCATCGTGTCTGGTGTGTAGCCTTCCATGGCTACTTCGGGGAGGATTTCTTGGTATTGCGTCCACCAATGACGGATCCAGCCGTCGGTTAAGATAATGTCGGCGTCGAGAATCTGACCGGTTTCTGGATTTACCCGGCTTGGTCCGATGGCGGTGCCAATACCATTGTTCAGCCAACGTACGAAATTGTATCGAGCATCTTCAGGATCCAAATCCATGTACTGGCCTGACTTGGCGTCTTGGTAACGCACTTCAATCGCATTGACGATGCCGATGTTTTCAAACGCTTTGTTCCAGGCGAGGACACCATCGGCAACCCAGCGGCGGTAGCGGATGGGGGTTGTGTGTTCCAGATAGAACACGATCGGTTGCTTGGGAGGGCTGAGTTTGAGTGACTTGTCTGCTTTCTCAAGATGCCAGCGATTGATATAGCGCGTTCTTGTGGTTCCCGGCTTGAATTGACCGAAATCGCGGTAGTTGGTGGTGAAATACCCTACTCTTTCGTCCGCCTTGCGTGGCTTGTACTCTTTGTTCGGCTTAATCAGCTTGATTGAGTAATGAAGGACCTTGAGGGTGTCATTGATAGGCACCTCAAAAGCAACCTCGATGTTCTCGGGGAAAGCCTTGTGCTTAACCGCCTTGAATAGCTGAGGTTGGATTCCTGAAACGGCCGAGCCGAAGAAACTGCGCGCTTTGCCAAGGAGGAGTGCATCAAGGTCGATGATAGGACCACCTTTAACTTGGTAGGTAAGAATTGGGATATCGAGAATAACTCGGTCAGTGAAGAGCCGTTTGACAGAGTTTTTAGATTCGTCGTCTCCAGTGGAGCGTGTTTCCAAGTTGGGCTGGACGAGAGCGAGGCGCTTCTGATTGAAGACCTCCCATTTCACATAAAGGTCTCCGGCCTGCAAACCGGCGTAGGATTCGCCACTCGAGATGGTCAACGCGATGAAATGCTTCTGGTTCGCAAAGTCGCGAGGCAACTCCGCCAGCATGTGGCTCGTCTTCGGGTTGCGGTAGAGCTTGTAGAGGCTCTTACCATCCACGGTGGAGACGATCTGCTTGTAGTCCTTTAGGACAGTCGCAGGCGGTGGGAAATCGGATTGCTTGGCAGGTAAAGCAGCTGCGTCGGCAGCCTGGAGCGGAGACAGGGCCAGCGAGGCTCCAAGAAGAGCTACCGAGGCAACTAAGCCTGAAGCATGGCGACGTGAGCGGGAGA
>JAACDM010000640.1 GCA_009936795.1 Verrucomicrobiaceae bacterium
ACGTGGTAGTCTCCGGATTGCCAACGGTCGTGCCCCGATGCGAAGAGAACGAGGCGACGCCCCGGCTCAACGACGAGGCTGGGAAACTTCCAGAGGGTTTCCTCGCCAATTCCGAGGCGATAGGACGCCAAATTGATTGATTCCTTGCCTTCCGCACAAAGCTCGATCCAGTCCCGAAACTCACCAGATGGTTCCGGGTAGGTAGACGTATTGCACGTCATGACCTCCGAGATCCGAAGCTGCGCCTGCGCGGATAGCGCAAGGGCAATGCCTAACAGAAATAACCACCAAAGAAACCGCATAGGAGAGATTCGCAGAACATGACCGATCAGGACTCGAAACGCACGTAGTTTCTAGAGAGGGATAAGAGCTTGACGAGCGCTTGGAAATTGGCCAATGGAAACTCCAACCATCAACGCCACCACACCCTTGGAGGAAGACGAAACTCAAGCCGCAGACACGGCCACTAATCAGGCGGCATCCCCAGCCCCCTCAACAGAAGAGCCTTCAAACAAAGTTCAGGAACTCCTTGAACTGACCGAGGCCGAACCCACATTAGAATCTCTAGATGGAGGTGATGCTAGTATGGCATTTGAATGGGACCTCTTGGGAAACTTCCTCATCCTCTTGGCGCTTTGCGCTGTCACTGCCCATCTCCTAGAGCGCGTTTACCGACGCTGTGGCTTTTCGCTTTCGAATCGCTCCGATTTCAGCCGAAACTTCGTCCTCTTAGCATGCACCACCATGATGATCATCGCGATGGTCAAAAGTGCTCTCGCCATTTCCATCGGACTCCTAGGAGCCCTCTCTATTGTCCGGTTCAGAGCAGCCATCAAAGAACCTGAAGAACTTTGCTACCTATTCCTCGCCATCGGACTTGGCGTTGGATTTGGTGCCAGTGTCGGCCTCGGTTTTCTTACGCCTGAACCGTATATTACCTTAATAACGTTCGCCTTTCTAACAAGCATACTCTTTATTCGCCGCCAGTTCACCACCGCTGATGTTGGTGGTGACTATCATCTTCTTGTCGCCAGCAAATATCCTGAACAGGTTGGTCATGGAGCGATTCAGCAGGCCGTTCTTAAACACACCAAAGACGCCGCACTGAAACGCCTCGACCAGTCCCAAGACATCTTGGAGGCGAACTATCAAGTCCACTTCGCCGGCCCAGAACAATTGGAAGAGTGCCGCAAGTCTTTACTCGGACTTGGCGAAGGACTGAGCGTTAGCCTCATGGACAACCGTGGCCTCGGAAACTAAAACGTCTGAGAAGCCAAATCACTTTCGCTATGAGCGAAAGTTTACCACCAGATGGCCCTATCAAAACACCATCGCCCTCATCAGGCGCAACGCTGCGCAGTTTCGCGAGATCTATGCAGAGCGCCACATTAATAACATCTACTTTGACGATCTCGACTTCGCCAATTACTTCGCCAATGACGACGGTATTCGTAATCCACTGAAGACGCGAATCCGTTGGTATGGGGATCTGTCAGGAGCCATTAAAAGGCCCGCCCTCGAAATCAAAGTCAAGCGGGGCTGGGCCGGAGAGAAACCCACCTTCAATCTCGCCCCCTTCACCCTGGGCCCAAACTTCAGCTCGCTCGATGCCCAAGCCCTCTTTCGCAGATCAGATCTTCCCGGCTGGATCCATCAGCGGGTGATCATGGAATCCCCCATGATCATTAATCGCTACGCCAGACGTTACTTTCTTTCCGCCGATGGCCACTGCCGCCTCACCATCGACCGCGATCTCCGCCTCTTCCGCTGCCCGTTCCCAGGCGATTTCGTCCCCCGCTTTCACGAACCACGCGAGACCCTCATCATTGAGATGAAATACTCCTGTGATGGCGATCACGGAATCGATATCTTCTCAAACGACTTTCGGTTCAGGATGACGAAGTTCTCAAAGTACGCCACCGGCGTCAATCTGTTATATCGTTAAACACAGCCAGATTATTTGGCCGAAGCCGCACTAGGTCTCGTCGAGCTACCACGCGAAACCCAGAACAGGCCTAGCAATAACAACGCTGCGATAACAGCGATCACCGGCACCAGCCAATCCAGCAAGTTGCTACCATCTCCTAAATCATCCAGGGTATCCCGATGCTCCTCTAGCCAATCGATTCTCATGGCCTCGTCAAACTTGGTCGAATCCCCTCGCAGCTCTATTTGAAACCGACCTGCCGCAAGCACATCAGTTTCATTGCCAAGATTTGAGGCCGTTGTCGCCGGGTAGCCCGCAATGGTAACTCGACTTGTTTCATAACTTTCCAGCTTGTCGACATTACCTAACAAATCCGTTACAATCAACGCAGCACGAGCGTTCGTCGCCTCATCGATCAGCTCCACTTCGGCGTAGCCGTTCTCGGCCAAATGCTACTTGGCACCTGAGCCCAAGGATTCCACAAAGCTGGTCAGAGATTCAGCACTGTAAAGATCCAGCCGCCCCTCTTCTGGATCGGCTTCTATTGGGTCCACTTCTTCTTCCGGCTCCATTGGAGTTGGCGCCACAGCTTCTGGAGTAAGTGCGACAGGAGGTTCTTCTTGGGCAAGACCAAGCAGGACTGAGAATGCAAGGGTAGCTAGAAGCGAGCCATGCCACAGGAGAGAAGTTGATCGGAGATTCATCAGTTGGAGTTGCGTTCAGCGTGCGGGTTTATTAGGGTCCTCTTCTATGATCAAGGTCTACCGAGGTAAAGAGTCCATCCTCATTTCAGATAGAGAGCAGGTTTATGAACATGCTTCTTTCTCTTTCGACCAGCTCTTTCGTGCAAGCAACCCGAAGACGGTTCTTGAAGATGCGATGCGGGAAGGAACGCCGGTCTCGGCGGAGGCGTTGAACAAGCCGAATTGGTTGCCACCGATGGGAAATCAAGAAGTCTGGGCAGCTGGCGTGACCTACTTTCGAAGTCGCGAGGCCCGAATGGAAGAATCTGAGGATGCCGGGGGAGACGTCTTCTACGACATGGTCTACGAAGCAGACCGCCCTGAGCTCTTCTTCAAAGCAACACCGGCGCGAACTCGCGGCCACGGAGCACCGATTTGCATACGCAAGGATTCGACTTGGGATGTGCCAGAACCCGAACTCACCCTGGCTATTAACAGCCAAGGCAAGATCTTTGGTTACACGATTGGCGATGATGTCAGTTCACGCTCAATAGAAGGGGAGAATCCTCTCTACCTCCCTCAGGCCAAGGTCTACTGTGGCTCCTGCGCCATTGGACCTGCGCTTTGCCTCGGTGAGCCGCCATCCAAAGACACCGGCATCAATCTCACCATTCGTCGTAACGGCGAGGTCGCTTTCGAAGACCGTACAACCTTGCATCAGTTGAAACGCAGCCTCGAAGAACTCGTAGACTTCCTTTATCGCGACAACGAATTCCCCGATGGCGCGCTACTAATGACTGGCACTGGCATTGTCCCATCGACTGAGTTCACCCTGCAATCTGGGGATGTCGTCACCATCACGATCGATGGGTTGGGCACGCCCGAGAATGCCGTTGCTTGACCGTTTCAGCACGCCAGCGTCTATCCCTAAAGGGAGGAATGTGTTCAATGAAACGCCTTGGAAGCGCCATGCTTGCCACAACTCTTTGCGCACTGTGCCAGTGCGCAAATCAAGAAACGCTGGTAGAAACAACGCCGCCACTAAAACCTGAGTATCAACCTCCGCATATGCCCATCGCCACGGCATTGGACGATGAATCTGAACTCGAACGCCGAGCAGAGCTTGAGCGGGAAGAGAAGGTCGACAAAGTCGCTTCGTTCCTCTTCGATGCCATCGCAAGCGTGGTTTCTGCTACCATCTTTGGCTCGCAGACGGACGAAGAAAAGCGAGAGAAACGCTGGAGAAAGAGCCACAAACGCAAGATGCTCGCAAAGAAAGGCTACATCAATAATGACGACGACCCACCTCCAGAAGGCTTTCCTTCTCAGTTTTAGTCTTGTCCTAACAGGCGGGTCTCTAATTCTGGTAGGCCTGCTAGCCTTGCTTCGACTGGCCAATAGGCGATGCTCTGTAACTGCTGCTCAACCATAAAGAGCGCATCATTCCAGTTCCCTGGAAGAGGTTTGACATAAATCTGACGATTCGCACTCGACAGCGCAAAGAGCACATCTTCCTCACAGATGATCGTCCACCCGCTCAAGTCCTTGCTAATATGGATAGACACCCGAGGATCAGTCTCGGCTCGGAACGCATAGCTCCCTCGCAAATGTCGTATCTCTTCCGCTTGAGCCTCGCTGAGGCTAGGCATCGTCTTCCCATGTCCTTCAAGCCTCTCAGCGAGTCGTTTCCCAAATTCATGCACCGATCCACAGTGAATAGGGTCAATATAAACCGTGTGCACTGACCCCGCCAAGACCTCTTGAGCGAGTCGTCGCACGCCTTCCGCCAGATCATCCAGGATGAGCACGAGGCAGATCTTGTCTTGTTGGGCTAACATGGGCGACCTTAGACCTGTGAACGACACTGGCGCATCTCAAGTCTCCTCGAGTTGCGCCTGTGTGAGGTCAGAATATAGAAGGTTTTAGGAAACGATTCTCCGAATAGTGAAGGTCCCAAAGGGAGCAACCACGCCGTCAAAGGCGAGCGGCGAAGGCGCCACGATTCTAGTGATCTCGCCTTGGGGTGTCGTCGTTGCATTGGGTGCGACATAGGTCTCACCATTGTCAGTGCCTGCATTATAGGGATGAAGCTGAACGACCACCTCTTCGATCCACTGCCCATTCTCAAAAAGTGCAAGGTCATGTATCCCAACAAACCAGTCGGGGCTCGGGGCGATCATCGAAACCAGACTGAGCAAAGGGAAATCTTGATCAGCATCGAATTGCACGCTGACTTGCCCAGGTGAACGCCCAATGCCACCACCTGAGATCACACTAGCCGTATTTCCTCCAGAAATCAGCGCCTCAATCTCGTCATCAAGGGGCGACTTGCCTCCCGTCTCTGCCACATTTCGGATTCCAGGTGTTGTCGTGCCGCCAGGGGCCCAGAGACTGTCATTGCCATTGTAGATCGATCCAATTAGCCCGGAGAAATGCGGGGTTCCAGCGAGGAAATCTGTCGGATGCGTCGCCGCACTCCAGACTGAATCAAAGGTAAGTTCAAACATGGCCGTCTGCGGGGCGGTCACCGCCCCCTGGATCACACGGAAGAAAGCTCGATCCTCCCGTAGCAATTCAATCTCGACTGCCCTATCATTCATCACCTCACCGACATCCGTCCATTCTTGGAGATTGCGACTCCACTGAACTTGGAACGGCGCCCTACCTCCGTCCCAGACGATATTGTAGACATCGCCAACCAACGTCACTTCAGTGATGTTAAAACCTCCGCCCACGCCGAGCCTAAGAAGGGAATAGTCATCCGCGGTGAAATCTGCATTGGCAAACATCGCCGTGCCAAGGATACCGCCCGAGTTGGCAGGATCAAAACCGGTATGCAAAGCGATCACACCGCCCTCCGTCACACCTGTGTCAGGAGCGGCTTGCCCAAAGAAAGCTGTGTTCGCTGGCGTTTCATCGTTCACCTCCGTGCCAGCATCATAAATCTGAGCACCCAAGCGAAGGATCGCACTGAGAATCACGTTGCCCGATTCATCAAAGATTGGATAGGCCATGGGATCGCTGTTTCCGATGAAGGCATCATTGCTAAGAATGACCATGCTCGCGAAACTCAGGTAACGATGCTGCCGATTATTCGCACCTAGCGTCAAAGTGATCGTTGCCGACTCTCCGGGAGCGAAAGGAGGCACGACATCCATCGTGGCCAGGGTTAGATCTAGCCCTGCACCTGAAGAGACCGCAAATACTGCGCTAAGCGGGGCGGTATTCCCATCCTCGGCCAATCGCTCAAGACCGGCAGAAGCAGCCTCGCCACGGTAAAGAGATCAAATGTCCCATCATGCACCCCTAACCAAACCGGAGTGGGAAAGACGCCATTCTCAGGAGCGTCTTTCTTCAACGTAAACGTGACCGCGACAGAATGTGTCTCTACACTCCAGTTCGCCGCAAAGAAAGGATTCTCGCCCGTAAGCCTGAGAACCTGTCCGACGGCAGGGGCTGGCACGGTTACACTCGAATCCCAGATACCCACGTTCATGGCCACACTTGTGCGGCCAACACCAGACGCAGGCCCCCACTTGAGACCGCTGATTATAGCTTCCGTGCTCCCAAAGCTACCGGGCCGATAAAGCCAAAGACCGGAAAGCGGAACTTCTTCACCCCATACTGACTTTGGAAGGCGACCCGAAACGAATGTTTCTGCATCCGCTCAACACGTCTGCTAGAATTACCCTGCGTACGAATCCCCGCATTCACCTGGAAAGCCTTTCCGCCCTCTGGCTAAATCCACTCCATGGACTTGGCACGTTCCCAATCCATCCCACGCATCTCAGTATGTGCATAAATGTCAGTCTTCGCTCCAAACAGATGATCGACAGGCAACACCACGGAAACTGTAGGGAGATCGAGCAAGGAATCGCGCAGTCCATAACCCGGCTGAGTGCGCCTCGTCACGCGAGGATCCATCTCATAGTCTCCAGGAACCTTGTTCCCAAACCGAAGACCACGCCCCATTGATTCGGGAAACGTCTAGGACGTGCTGGCTGTGTGATGGCCTGATCTAGAAAGAGATACGTGTGCGTGATCACACGACTATTTACACACCCTTTCCGAAGAGCCACCGCTCGCAATGCCATCGTCTTATAGTTTGGAATCCCTTCGCTATAGACCTTCCTGCGATTCAGATACGGACTGTAACCATCCAAGGTGTAGAGAATGACCGTTCCAGGAGCGCTTGACTCTAGCTTCACAATAAACGGCTTCTCATAGAAACCGCGCTCGCGATCCGCAAGCGGCTCCGCACACACCCCAAGATAGCCATTGCCGTTCTTGCGACCCGGCGTCGGCTCAACAAAGAAAGCGCGTTCGCCACGAGCATCGATACTATAGGAGACTCCGGTAAACTGAGGCGGATACTCTGGATCGAGAGAGGCGATGAACCCGTCTCCATCAGGAGCTAACAATACCAAATCACCACCACGCCCACGCAACCGAATGCTTGGCTGGATCACAGCAAACCCGCCTGCATCCATCTGCAAGGTCTCGATCACAAACTCGTCATCACCTTGTCGGAGACGATACCCAGAGAGGTCTTGTCCCTGCGTCGAACCATTGAACAACTCGACCCACTCGCGAGGAGGCTCAGCCTCAGTCGTCCCCCTCGCCAGCAATTCGTTGGTTCGAACGTAAGCAACCCCTTGCCCTATCACCGAAGTCAGGTTTAAAAAGAGTACGCTGCAAGCCGAGAGGCATCCTTTCAACAACCACGCCTTAGCAGAAACCTACTGACGCCTCATCGGCCTGGCCAGGCATTTCTACGTTCACGCCGACCAACCACACCCTTCTCTCCGACCATGAACGACAGGGACACCCTTCTCAGCGTCTACCAAAATGACGACAACTACCGCACCTCGCCCTGGTTCATTTGCGAAGGTCGATGGCTCGTCGAGTGTTTGTTGGAACAGCCTACCATCGAGGTGCACTCCGTCGTCGTGATCGAAGGGCAGCACGACGCTCTCCGCGACAACGTCCCCGATGAGATTCCATCGCTAACAGTAACTCAAGAAGAAGCAAATAAGCTCCTCGGTTTCCAATTCCATCGCGGCGTGCTTGCGGCTGCCCGGAAGCCAGAACCCCTTTCAGTTCGCGATTGGCTATCCAAATCCCCACAACACCTAACGGATCCACGCCCATGGGTCATTGCTCCTCTCCTCGCAGATCCCGGCAATGTCGGTGCGCTCATCCGAAACGCCGCCGCTCTCGGCGCAGGGGCCGTCATCACAAGTATTGCGGGTGCCTCGCCATGGTATCGGAAAGCCATTCGCACCTCCACCGGATCGGCCTTTCGTCTACCAGTAGTTTCAAGCCCGTGCCTAGACGACGATTTGAAATGGCTGTCCGAACAACAGAACATTGAACTCGTCGCCCTCGCGCTCACAGACAATGCCGTTTCCATCCAGGACTTCACTCCGAACGCCAAGAAGATCGTCCTGCTCATCGGTCCAGAAGATCATGGCCTCAGCGAGTTTTGGCTAGATCGCTGCCACCAGGTCGTTAAGATCCCCATGGCAAACGGCGTCGATTCTCTCAATGCGGCGACCAGTGCTGCCGTCGCCCTCTCTCGATTGACGGCTATCAAAGGGTAGACGCTTCCGGATTTGGACGCTAGGATCCAACCAAATGGCGACTCTCAAGTTCTGCGGTGCGGCCGGCACAGTGACCGGATCTTGTTCTCATATCACGACCGATACGGCTCAGTTTATGGTAGACTGTGGTTTGTTTCAAGGAAACAAGACGACTCAAAAGCTCAACTACGAGGAGTTTCCGTTTGATCCCAGGGACGTCGAGTTCCTCATCCTCACTCACGCGCACATCGATCACTCGGGACTCTTGCCCAAGTTGGTCAAACACGGATTTAACGGTCCTATCTACGCGACAAGCTCTACTGTTGATTTGTTAGAATTCATGCTGTTGGATGGTGCTTCCATTCAAGTCTCCAATACAGAGCATCTCAATCGGAAGAAGAAACGCCGCGGCCTCCCGCAAGTCCAACCACTCTACGTTGAGGAAGATGCGCAGCAAACCTTGAAACAACTCCGAGCAGTCGACTACGACCAGTGGTTCGAACCCAAGCCAGGCGTCAACATACGCTTCTGGAATGCAGGTCACATTCTTGGATCCGCATCTGCTGAGCTAAAGCTTAAAGAAAGCGATAGTGACGCCCCCATGCGGATGCTCTTCTCAGGTGATATCGGCCCCGAAGAGAAAGTATTCCACCCCGAACCTGACGCGCCCGACGGCTTTGATTATCTCATCTGCGAAAGCACCTATGGTGATCGTGACCGCGATGACTACACCTTGGTAAAACGTCGTGAGGCCTTGCGAGACGAGTTAGTCGAAGGGCTCGCTCGTGGCGGCAACGTGGTCATCCCGTCATTCTCAGTCGAGCGCAGCCAAGAACTGTTGCACGACATCGGGGGTCTCGTAGCAACTGGCGAGATCGAGAATGCTGAAGTCTATCTAGACTCTCCGTTGGCACGCAAGGTCACCAAGGTCTTCATGAAACACGTCGGCGTCTTGGAAGACATCGACGTTGATCCTTCCGAACTCTTCCGCCACAAGAATTTCCGCATGGTCGAATCCGTCGACGAAAGCAAGGCCGTCAATCGTATCAAAAAAGGTGCCATCATCATCTCCGCCAGTGGCATGTGCGATGCCGGACGAATCCAGCACCATTTAAAAGCCAATATTTGGCGAGACAAGTGTACAATCCTCTTTGTCGGCTACCAATCCCCCGGCACCCTCGGCCACATCATCACCAGCGGCGCTGAAGACGTGAAGATTCACGGCGAACTCTACAAGATTAAGGCCAACATCCGGCGCCTGGGCAATTACTCCGCCCACGCAGATAGAAGTGAATTGGTCGACTGGATCACGGAACGCGCCCCAGTCGTCGGCGGCCTCTTTCTCAATCACGGCGACGACGATGCCCGCGCCGCCTTGCGCGAACTCATCGCTAAGAAAGGCATCGACAAAGACAAGATCCATCTTCCCGCCTTCGACGAATCCTTCGAACTCGTTGCCAGCGGCGTCAAATCCACTGGCCGCAGCGGGGTTCCCGCCTATGAAGCGTCTCTCAAGAATGACTGGCACAACGACTACGCCAAACTTCTTCTTGAAGTTACCAACCGCCTGGAGAACGCCAAGGATGGTCAAGAGCGCCAAGCGATTCTAGGCAAGTTGCTAGCATCACTCAAGGAATAGAGCATATCTACTGCCGCGCAATAGGGTCTGTGTTTAGCACCCTATGCGCCTTACTGGACTGGTCACGTTGTCGGAGGTCTGAACTTTCGGGACCCTCGACCATAGCATTACTCTACAATCTCGCAGCCTCGGCCACTGGCGATAAGATTCACCATACGCTATTGCCAATAGCAAACCGGACTGTCATAGAGCCCAAGTAAAGGACGTAGAAAGGAGTATTCATCTCGTAGTGGAACTGGCCACAGTTCCTTGAGGACGGGCTCGCCTTGCAATGGAAAGTGTTGCCACTTCTGTGACAGCTTCATGGGCCGACCGCTCAACATAAGCTTGATGACCAGCCTTCCACGATACAAACCATTCCTCAATCGTGTTTATGTTTACCCAGTGTGGTCACACCTCTTGCGAGCCATGGATGCAATAGACCTGAATCAAGCGAACCATACGTGCTAGCGCGCTGATTTCAAGACGATCCTTAACACAAGCATTACGAAGCGACTAAGGAAAGAAGTTACTTTAGACCGAGCTAGGCCTTGACCATAGTCTCGACTTGCTTAAGCGTGGCTTTGTTCAAGCGGCCTAGCTTCCTCAGGAAGCGGCTTTGGTCTGTGGCGCCGAGGCCTCGAACGTCGGAGGCATCTGGTTTCATGCCACGCGCCCGGTAGGGGATTTCATAAGCGGTGCCGAGCGGGTTGGCTATGCAAATGATGTAACTGACCTCGCCGCGATTCATAAGCATTGCTCGTCCTCCCCTTCATCGATCAACCGGCTTTCTCCCCCATCTTCCTCGTCGTAAATGGACTCGAGAACCGCGGAAGATTCGACAACGAAACGGTGATCTTTGAACCAACCAACGAGTTAGCGCTTGTCTTCTTCAGGCAGCATTTCGATCGCTTTCTTGGCAAGATCGGCCCACCTGAGTCAGCAAGTTTTGCCCAGGCAGGAAGACTTGAGGATTGCTACCATTCCCTGTGTTGGGGTTAAATGACCACGTATGCATCGGATTTACCTCCTCCTCAGTAGTTTCCTCTTCGCCACGCTCAGTTCCCTCACGGCGCAGACTCCAAATATTCTCTTCATCTTTACGGACGATCACGCTCCCCATGCGATCGGCGCCTACAATGGCTTCCTGAAGTCGGTCAATCCCACGCCGAACATCGATCAGCTCGCGGCAGAGGGCATGCTGTTTGAGAAGAGCTTCTGCACCAACTCGATCTGCGGACCGAGTCGCGCCGTCATCATGTCAGGGAAGCACAGCCATAAGAATGGCTTCATGAACAACGGAAACGCCTTCGATTGGGACCAACAGATATTCCCAAAGATCCTACAAAAGAAGGGCTACCAAACCGCGCTCTACGGGAAGTCCCATTTGAAGGGCAAACCGCAAGGTTTCGACGACTGGAAAGTCCTTCCAGGGCAAGGCGACTACTATAATCCTTTCCTCATCACGCCCGAAGGCCGTGTACAAGTGCAAGGCTATTGTACGGATATCGTAACGGATGCCGCTGTTAACTGGCTGACAAGTGATCGCGATCCTGAGAAGCCTTTCATGCTCATGGTCCAGCACAAGGCTCCCCATCGTTGCTGGATGCCAGCCATGAGACACTTGCATTTGTATGACGACATCACCATCCCAGAGCCCTCAACGCTCTTCGACGATTGGAAGGACAACGCCCCTCCGGCGCGCCATCAGGAACTGGAGATCGATCGGCACATGGATCTCAACTACGACCTCTTCGTCGATCTCACACCTGAGTTCAATCAGCAACCCTCGCAGAAACGCCAAGACCGCTCTGCTTGGAATAACATGAAGCGGATGAGCGCAGGCCAGCTCAAGGCTTGGCGTGCGGCCTACGGGCCCAAGGATGAGGCCTTCCATCAAGCCAAACTCACGGGCAAAGATCTCGTACGTTGGAAGTACCAGCGCTATGCCAAGAACTACCTTCGTTGTATCAAGGGTGTCGATGAAGGAATCGGACGTCTTCGTGGCACGTTGACAGAGTTAGGTCTCGATGAAAACACCATCGTCATTTACTCCTCTGACCAAGGTTTCTACATCGGCGACCACGGCTGGTACGACAAGCGCTGGATGTACGAAGAGTCCCTAAAAATGCCCTTCGTCATCAAATGGCCTGGCACCACCATTCCTGGTTCTCGCAGCACGCACATGATTCAGAATCTCGATTACGCCCAGACCTTCCTGGACATGGCCAACGCTCCTATTCCCAAAGACATGCAAGGTAGGTCGCTCGTACCACTCCTCAAAGGACGCAACCCAGACGACTGGAGAACGAGCATCTACTATCACTACTATGAGTACCCGAGCGTGCACATGATTCCACGCCACAATGGTATCCGGACAGCGCGTTACAAGCTGATGAATTTCTATCGCTTCGGCGATGAGTGGGAACTCTACGATCTCGAGAACGATCCGGAAGACCTCTCCAATCTTTACGGGAAGCCCGGCTACGACGCGATCACCACAGATCTAAAGAAGCAGCTTCAGGGACTCGTCGAGAAGTATGAAGACGACAGCATCCAGGACGAGAAACCTGAGCAATGGAAGAAAGACATGCGCACGCCTTGGGCTTCCGCGCGGACTAACCTGAATTCCTAGCATTCTCATGCGGACTGCTCTAGCGCTCTATGCTAGTGTAATTGTAGCAGTAGCGGCCCCCTACCAGGAGAATCGTTTCACCGCTACTTTACTCGCGAAGGATCTCCAGCGGCCTTTGGAGCTCGACGTCTCCCCAGACGGCCGCGTCTTCTTCATCGAACTCGAAGGTAAACTGCAGATCTATCATCCGGACACTCGGCACACGACCATCGCCGCTGAACTGGAAGTCTTTGCTAAGCAGGAGGCCGGCCTCATCGGCCTGACCTTGGATCCCAACTTCAGCGAGAACCAGTGGCTCTACCTCATGTATTCGCCGCCCACCGAAGTTTTCGTTGGGCAGTTTGTCAGTCGCTTTACCCTCAAGGGGGACGTTCTCGACCCCAGCTCAGAGAAGGTCGTTCTCAAGGTGCCCACTCATCGAGATGACTGCTGTCACCACGCCGGGTCCTTAGAGTTTGGTCCGGATGGAAACCTCTTTATTTCAACGGGCGACAACACCCATCCCGGCGGAGATTCCGGTGGCTACGCCCCGCTTGATGAGCGCGAGGGCAAGCATGTTTACGATGCCCAAGACACGGCGGGAAACACCAACGACTTGCGCGGCAAGATCCTGCGTATTCGCCCTCAGGCCGATGGCGAATACGCGATCCCTGAAGGCAACCTCTTTCCCGCAGGAGGACCTATCTCTGGAAAGCCAGAGATCTACGTCATGGGCTGCCGCAACCCCTGGCGGATGAACGTCGACCAACGCACAGGCTACGTTTACTGGGGCGATGTTGGGCCCGATGCCGGTGGCGAGAGTGACCGAGGACCGCGTGGTTATGACGAACTCAACCAAGCACGTGCTGCCGGCAACTTTGGTTGGCCCTTCTTCATCGGAGACAATCGAGCGTATTCGGACTGGGACTTTGAAACCAAGAAAGCCGGCCCACTCTACGATGTAGGCACCCCTGAGAATCGTTCTCCCACCAACACCGGCTCCAAGATCCTGCCGACTCCGCAACCCGCCTGGATCTTCTATCCCTACGCGGACTCCAAGGAGTTTTCCATGCTCGGCAAGGGCGGTCGAACTGCATGTGCCGGCCCCGTCTATCACTTCGACCCCACGCTCAAATCTCCAACCAAGCTTCCCGAAGAACTTGATCGCTCGCTGATCTTCTTCGATTGGGAACGAAAGTTCATCAAAAGAGTAAAGCTCGACGGCGACTCTAACATCGTCTCTATCGAGCCGTTCCTCACCGAGCTGAGCCTGAATCGCCCCGTTGACATGCGCATCGGTCCTGAAGGTGCTCTTTACATGCTCGACTACGGCACCACTTGGGGGATCAATGCGGAAGCCCGCCTTTTGCGCATAGACTACCATCCTGGCAATCGCCCACCAGATGCTAAGATTCTGGTGACGTCTCCAACCGAAGGCAAACATCCTCTCACAGCAACGTTTACAGCAGTCGACAGCTCGGATCCCGACGCGGGCGATACGCTATCGTTCCGTTGGGAAGTCCTCGGTGCGGAGTTCGAATCCCAAAGCACACGCGAAGCGACCTTCATCCTAAACGAACCCGGCGAGTATGATGTTCGATTGACAGTGACGGACGACAACGGTGCGGCAACTTCCGAGTCCGCCCATCTCGTCGTTGGAAACGAAGCGCCCAGCGTTCGCTTCTTGGCACCTGTGGATGGCGGCTTCTTCGATTGGGGAAGCACAATTTCCTACGAAGTCGCTGTCGACGATGCCGAAGATGGCTCATCCAGGGAGACCGCCGACTTCATGCGTTCGCGTCTCTTGCTCAATCAGTTTTTTCACACAGACACGCCAGGCAACGCCGAAGCTGCTTATCTCTCCGGCTCAGGCCAACATGCTGGGGCCCTCTCATTGATTCAGAAAAGTGACTGTCTCCATTGCCACGCCATTAACCGACGCGTCGTTGGACCATCGTTTGCTGAGATCGCTCTCCGCTACGCTGACGAGGAAGATCAAGAAGCCGCTGTCCACAAAACCGCGAATCGAATCATCAATGGCTCGAGTAAAGTATGGGGAGAGATCCCCATGCTTCCACACATTGATCTGTCCAGGCAGCAAGCCGCTTCAATCGTTCGCTGGATCTATTCTCTCAAAGACTCCAGCCAGCGCGACGGCATGAGCCAAGACTTCCGCGGAACGACCTTGGCTCAGCGCCCAGACTGGTTAAAGAGTGGTGCGGGTGCCATGGCCGTCTGGCAAGCCTCTTACACCGATTTCGGCGGTGGCGGCATGCCTCCGCTCACACGCAAAGACGAGATCCGGCTCCGCTCTCGCTTGGTCGAGGGTGAACACTTCTCGAGCAAGCACGGCACGCAAACCCTCGAAAGCGACACCGCCAGCAATGGGCAGTTCGTTGGCAGTATCAGTCAAGGACACTATCTGATATACGAACGTGTCAATCTCTCCGGTATCAAAGCGATCACTGCACGGATCGCCGCTCCCGAATCCGCTGGTAGCATTGAGCTTCGACAGAATGATCCTAGCGGAAAGTTGATCGCTCAGATTCCATTCGAGGCCACCAGCGGGTGGGAGATTTGGACTGAAGTCGAAGCTGTGATAAACGATCCGGGCGGACTACACCATCTATGCGTTGTTTTCGTGAACCCCAAGGGCGGCGGTCCCTTCATGAACCTGGACCGGCTCACATTCGAGCCACAGGAAACTGTCAAATAAGGAAGCACTTCAGAAGAAGAGCAACCGAACGCCTGCAATGAATGAGAAAGCATACAGCAACCCCTGGAACAGGGCCTCAGGGATGCGGGCAATGACCTGACGACCAACGCAAATTCCTAGCAAGACCCCAGGGACGAGAGCGGTATCAAGTCTTAGCGAGTTCGCGTTGAGAATACCCAAGTTCACACTAAATGGCAGCTTGAGAACGTTCACAAGAAGAAACAAGCGGGCCCCGACACCAAGGAAATCACTCTTCGACATCTGTCTAACAAGCGCATAGATAGCATAAACAGAACCGGCTGCATTCGCTAGCATGGTAGCGACACCGATAATAAGGCCACTGCCCCATCGGAAAAAGGGAGCATCAGGCAAGCTGGTAAGCATCGCCGACTTCCATTGCCGAGCGAGTTGGAGAAACGCCATGAATAAGACGATTCCACCTAGTAATCTCCGTGCTACATGGTTGCTAATGGCGTCTAATAAGAGCCAGCCTAGCACCACACCAATCAACGTCGGGACAATCAACGGCCAAACCTGAACCCAGGAGGCGTACTTGCGATAGAGCGGGTAGATGATGAAATCACACAGCACCAACAGGGGAAGGATGATGCCGACGGAAGCTTTCGCTCCGAACAGCTCTGCGATGATCAAGACGTTGACCATGGCAAGTCCATGGAATCCCGTTTTAGAAAAGCCCAAGCAGAAAGCGCCAAAAACAGCGAAAGCAAAGGCACCGCCGGTCAGCTCAGGATAGATGGAAGACCACACGTCTCAGACTGCCGAAGGCCCTGACGTTTGCAATGGACAAGTTCCCCAAGCGCCACCGCCAGGAGTCTCCACGACAAGGCGATCCCCAACGCCAACATCAACACTGGCGAGCGCATCAAGCTCGGTTGATACGCCCTCGCGAATCAGCATCTGACGACCCGGCGCACCATCTAACCCTCCAGCACGCCCTCTCGGGCCCTGGCTACGATGCTGAGTGAGAAGAGAAACGGCCAAGGGAGCGAGAAACTCCAATTCTCTAACAACATCATTTCCCCCACCCCATTCGCCATTGCCGCCCGACCCATGGCGCAATGCAAATCGGCGTAGCCTCACTGGATAGCGCCATTCAAGAATCTCAGGATCGGTGATGGCGGTGTTTGTCATGTGGGAGTGGACGCCACTCGCTCCGCGAAACCCCGGCCCGGCCCCAGAGCCCCCACAGATGGTTTCATAGTAACTCACGTCTTCGTTTCCAAAGATGAGATTGTTCATCGTGCCCTGACTACCAGCGACAAGATCGAACGCCTGAAGCAAGGCTTCGACAAGACGTTGACTGGTTTCCACATTGCCACCGACGACGGGCGGCAAAGACGCTGCATCAAAGTCAGGGTTCAAAAAACAGACGGGCAACAAGACATCAACCTGATCAAGCAACCCTTCATTCAAAGGAAGATCCCGGGCTTGCAGCAAGCGAATGACGTAAATGAGGGCACTACGAACAATAGCAGGTGTTGCATGAAGATTAGCAGGATGGCAAGGGGACGTCCCTTCGAAATCAACCGCGAACCGGCGGCCATGTCGGCCTAACTGAATGTGGATCTCGCTACCATCGTCCAGCACTTCTCGAACTCTGACAGGACTTGGCAACTGTTGCGCGAGCGCTTCCCCTGAAAATCTCGCCGCACTTGCATAAAGCTGATTCAACTGATCCTCGACTATATTAGCGCCGTGTGTTTCCAAAAGCTTCACAAACAAGGCTGCCCCAGCTCGACAAGAAGCAACCTGAGCGCGCAGGTCGGCTAGATTCTCCTCTACGGCACGGGTTGGATATCGCCCTTCTAGCAAATGCGCCTTCACTGCCTGTTCGCATGACTCCCCCTGCGCAAAGAGGTAGATTGGAGGAATGATCACGCCTTCTTCTTCCAATGACGTGGCATTGGAAGGCATGGAGCCAGGACGAATGCCGCCCATTTCGGCATGGTGAGCTCGATTGGTCACGAACCCAGTGAGAGTCCCCTCATAAAACACCGGCATGATGACCGTGAGGTCAGGCAAGTGGGAACCACCGTATGCGGGGTGATTCGTAAGGATGACATCTCCTTCGAGAACGGCTAGCGTGTCCATCACCCGACGCACACACAAGCCCATGGCTCCCAGATGCACCGGGATGTGCGGCGCATTGGCCACGAGACGACCCTGAGTATCCAGCAAGCAACAGGAGTAATCGAGGCGCTCCTTCACATTGGTCGAGAGAGCCGTCTTTCTGAGCTGCTCGCCCATGACATTAACGACATTTCGAAAACGCTGCGTGAACAACTCCAACAAGACTTCTTTAGGATGAACCGCATCTCCACACTCGATGGACTCGCATCGTCTCAGTGCCAGGGTTCCTTCCGATCCTCGTTGTACTGTCCAACCAGCTTCCACCATGATGGTGCAATGTGGATCTGTAACCATGAGCGGCCCAATAAACAGAATAGAAGGAGGAAGGTCGTCGTTTGCAACGCAGCGAACGTTCTGTCGATCGCCCACTTTAGGCGGAGCAAAGACCTCCTCACTTAGCACCGTCCCCCGTTCACTTACCCTTACCCTGAGCGATTCCAACTCGAGCCGCCTCTCGGGCACATGGCCATAGATACGGGCATGCTCTTCGTGAAAGGCTTGGACTGGATCATCTGATAGCAGAAGCGCGAGAGTCGACTCCTGACCCTCGAAACGCCACTCCCCTTCCACTGTGATCTCACATGCCGCTTCCGGCAAGCCGATCTCGGAAAGAGCGGTGCGGCGCAGTTCATCGATCCAGCCATCGACAGATTCGCTGACATCTTCCCAAAGCGCGAGCACCTGACGCTCGCGTTGACTTTCTAGATTTGCCTGCTCTAGGCCACGCGCACTGAGAATACCTGCGTCGCGCGGCACCAGAACTTCTTCTATACCTAGCAACTCCGCCAAGACACAGGCATGTAAACCGCCAGCACCGCCGAACGCCAGCAACGCATAATCGGCCGGCGCTGCGCCTTCGCGAAGGCTGATCGCCCGTATCGCATCCGCCATGCGTTCATTGGCGATCTGGAGGAAGCCTTCCAAATAAACATCGCCGTTCTCCACCGCGAGTTCGTGCTCGCTCAAAAAGGATTTCCAGCGACTCTCGGCTGCAGATCGGTCTAACGGGATAGCAAACTGATCCGGGACAAGTCGCCCAAGCAAGACATGCACATCGGTGATCGTTAGAGGACCGCCCTCCCCATAGCATGCAGGACCTGGCGACGCTCCCGCGCTTCCCGGCCCGACTTTCAATGCTCCCTGATCGATCATACCAATTGACCCACCGCCTGCTGCGACCGTCTCGATACGCAACGCTTCGCATTGAAGGCGAGCAGGCCCAACCGTGAGCTCGCGCTGATAGTGATAGTGACCATCATAACGCGACACATCCGTGCTCGTCCCTCCCATATCAAAGGCGATTACCTTCTCACGGCCGAGCCTCTTTCCTATCGCAGCCGCACCGACGACTCCCCCGGCGGGACCACTGAGTAGACTATCAATCGGACGAAAGCGCTCTCGAGAGACCAACCCACCGGCACTGGTCATGATACGCATGGGAGACTCTTCTGGGAGTCCTGCTTCGACATCTGCTAGATAAGCCTCCATCAGAGGCGCGAGGTAAGCGTCAATGAGCGCCGTTTCCGTACGACGACCAAAGTGAATTCGCGAAGAGACTTCGGCAGACGTGATGACGGTGTGGAACCCGATACTGCGGAGGCCTTCGGCCAAACTCCGCTCTCCCTGAGGATTCCGATAAGAATGCAAAAAGGACACGCAAGCCGTACGAATGCCATCATCGAGTAAGCGTTTCCCGGCGACAAGAACCGCCTCTTCATCGATCGCCTCCAGCTCGTTACCATCCTTATCTAGTCTGCCTGGCACTTCTACCACTGCCGCATGCAGCGGCTCCGGCCGGATGATCTCGAGCGCGAAGAGGTCAGGACGGGTCTGGTCACCAATGCGCATGAGGTCGCCAAAGCCCTCATTGACAAACAGCGCCAAGTCGGCACCGCGCCCTTCGAGCAGAGCATTGGTCCCCCGTGTCGTCGCAAGCCGCTGCGCAATCGGTGGAAGGGAGTCGCCAAGCGGCGTCGCCGTGAGCAAATGCGCTCCTACCAGCGGTGCTTCACGATCGGTTTCAAAGACGAAACGCTGGGCATACTCTTCCAACGGGAGATCGAACGTCAGCCGCCCTTCCGGGGTGTGCTCAGCGACGCGATTGCCCGTTTCCAGGAGACGTGCTCCCACGAGAAAACCCGCAGGTAAGCCCACAGCGCCTTAGAGGTCAGCGGTGAAACGCGAGGTGCAGGCGCCCGAGTAGACTAGGCGTCCAGACGACAGTACCTTCGCACGATGCTCGGTGCCCTCAGGATCGATGCCTAGGCAATCCGTGAACGTGCCACCGGTGTCTGCAAAGAGGCGCCAGATAGCGAGCAGAACAGCTTACTTCTGACCAGGCCGACGGAAATTCGCGTAGCGCTGATTGAACTTATCAATCCGGCCAGCGGTATCGACCAAACGCTTCTCACCCGTGTAGAAAGGGTGAGAATCCGAGGTAATCGAGCAGGAGACGACGTAATACTCTTCTCCATTGATGGTGTCCTTTTTATCAGACGTCATGGTGGACGCTGAAAGGAACCGCTTCCCCGTGTTCAGGTCTTCGAAGCAAACGAGGTTGTTGGTGGGATGGGTATCGGACTTCATCGTGTTTCCAGCTGAAATTGGTTGCGAGCCGCGTTCTATAATCACGAATCAGCGAGACGCCAACTGAAATTTCCTTTCAGACGAGGCTAGGATCACTCTTGAAACTAGAAGGGAGTTCGTTCATGGATCCCTCCATGCAAATTCACGTCATGCAGGAGGGCGAGCAATTCGGCCCTTACTCTAAAGCCCAGCTGGAGTCCTACCTCTGGGAGGGGAACGTTCAGCGCAGCGATCTCGCCTGGGCCGAGGGAACGGACGAGGACTGGCTCCCTCTTTGGCAGGTGATGGAACTACCGCCCCAGCCCGGCGAAATTGAAGAACAGGAAGAGGAAGTCGTCACCGAGGAGGCGGCGGAACCCGAGGACAGCGAAGAGACCGAAGCAGCCCCGCTTCCCGTTGCCGAAGAGGCTCAAGTTGAGGAAATCAGCATTGCTGAGGCCCCACCGCTCCCCGAGGAGATGATCGCGGAGGCCCCTCCCTTACCGGAAGCCCCACCCCTGCCTGAGGAGGTCATGCCAGAACCACCACCGCTTCCTGCAGAGCCAGTGGCAGCAGAAGCGCCACCGTTGCCTGAAGTTGAGGAAGAAGCCCCCGTTCCCGCCGCAAATGACGGGCGACCGAAGCTGGTCATCCCGGCAGCCGCTCCGAAGCGAAAGCTCAAGCTAAACGTGCCCGGTAGGTAGAGGTGACCTGATTACCTGCTCTACTCCTCAACAACCGGATCTTTCATTTCCAACAGGGTGGCCTGAAGTCGCCCATAGAGATTGGAGGAATCTGGCGGCATGACGATGACGCTGGCGCGTTCGCGATTGCTGATATTCGCCTCAAGCAAGAGATCCTCTTCCATCAGTTCGGACAGAGCCCATGTCTTGAGATCCTCAGACAGGTCGACCGCATAGGTCACGTCTTCCATGTCAGGGCGGCGGAGGAACTGGAAGACGAGCTGTGGACCATCGGCGCCTTCGATCTCAGCCATCGTCGCGAAATTCATGAAGTTCGTCTTTTCACTAGGGCGCAATGGATGGGAGCCAAAGACATACTCTAGCAAGTTCGGTAATTCATCCCCATCAGGGTCTGCATCAGACAATCCCAGAGGATCAATGATAGGCTCTTCCTCCCCGCCAACAATTGTTGACGGGAAATAATGTTCCTGCCAGTCTCCGTAGACAGTAAAACCACCGGTTCCTGGGGTTCCATTCGGTTCCAAGCTGGCGGACCATTGGCTGGCATCAGCTTGATCGGGATGAACTCCTGTAGGTCGATAAACGAGCGAAGCACCTTAGCCATCGGCGTCTTCAGGCCACGGCGCTTTATCATTGTAGCGGAAGCTTAGAAGAACCTCCCCTTCTTTAGAGACGAGCTCCAGCGTTTCCCCCATGTCACTCAGCTTACTATCCATTGCAAAGGCACCCACGATGCGGATGTTTGGGTTGTTCGGACCATACCGAGCGGCGAAAGCAGCCTCATTTCGAACCACTACCACTCGCTCACCAGGAGCCAGTTGAGTGGGAGGGAAGGTGAACCGCACGCCACGCACAAATTCTGCCCCATCTAACTCGATGGTGAAGTCACGCTCGTTCCGCAGTTCCAAGAACTCAAAGCCGTTTCTACTAGCAGATTCCGCAAGTTCTGCCTCAGTGGTAGGACGAGCAGGCTGATAATGAATCTCGGAGATGGTAAGATCTCCGGGTTGAAGTGGGGCCTCATACTGGAAGAATGCCTCTGCCAGCGCGGACCACCGCCCAAACACATCAAGAGCACGAACTTTCACGACGCCCGAGCCTTCCAACGTGATCTCGCCCGAGGTCTTACGAGCCGTGGGCGTAGGCCCCCCTTGAGAAACGATCTGACGTAGCTCCATCGTTGGAGAAATCATGATGTCACTATCATCAAGACTAGCATTGACGACATGAATAGCGAGGACATTTCCAGCACCCACTGTTAGTCGGCCACGCACCGCCTCAGTCACATCAAAAGCTTCCGCGATGATGGCGTCCTCATCTGTTCGGGCCGACAAGGCAACCGCTCTTGGGTCCAACACACCATTATTCAACACTTGACCTGGCACATTCGCAGAAGCCACCCGAGTCCCATTGATAAACGCGACAAACCCATCGTCGTAACGCATCTTCAAAATCAACGCATCCAGATTCTCAAGGGCCGCCGCAGACGGAATCGCAAAATTAATCCGGCAATAGACTCCCGGCGTCTGTGCCGCATTCATAATCAGATCGGGACTCACCTCGGATTTGCCAAGATATGGCCGGAAGTTCTGGTCGCCCATCTCAAAACCAAGCCCCGTCCTTCCAGTAAACCATTGTTTCGCATTCGAAACGTTCTGGGCGGTATACCAAGGAAAGAGAGGATTCAACGCGCCATTGCCAGCGTTTGGCACCAGCCAATTACAACGCGCACCCTGGCCCAGTATCTCATAATTATCATACACCGTAAACTCGGCGGGATCCGATCCATCCGTGGTGTAGTAAATCTCAGGCGTCACCGCACTCGAAGTGACGCCGATCGTTTCGCCTTCGTCTAGGCGTCCGCCTGTCCGACTAAAGGTAGGTACGCCAGGGACGGGGTAGACCCCACGATCTCTAAATCCATCAAGCATCCGCTCAGGACGCTCTTCTATAAACACATCACGCAACCATTCCACCTCAGACAACCAATGATCATCACGCGTGAAAACGACCTCACCACCAGGCGCGGTGTTTCCCCATCGAGCGGACTCCGCCACAATCGGGGTCCTCAGCTCATCAATCATTTCCTGCAGACGGGCCTTCGCAATCGGCGGCGACAAGATGCCGTCATTGAACAAGTGCTTGCTCAGACGATCAGCAATCACCCGCTGGAATGGTGGATAACGAACCAGCGCATCATACGGAGCCACCGGCGAGCCTAGGTCATTCGAGCGAGACAGATCAAAATCCAAGAATCGCTGCGGCAGCGTACCCAACAGGTGGTTCCCCATGCTCATCTCCGCATCGCAGGTGAAGAACTGGAACTTGGGAGTCGTGCCGCCGTTGCGCGATCGGCGACCGGCATACCAGTTCTTATTTCCGAAGATGGTCACATCATTAAAAGCGAGTTCCCCGTTAAACCTGACCATCTGAAACACAGGCCCACACCAGTCGAAGTCACCAGACCACATCCTAACAATCATCGAATCGATGTAGGTATCCAGATTGACCAAATCTTGAATCCGCTCAAAACCAACCTCGTCTGCGACTTGACCACTGGCAATGGACTGAAGATCTTCCCAGGCTTCAGAATCCCCACTAACCACTGTAAAATTCGAATCAAAGAACTCAGGGTGATGAATCACATCCCAATCACTCTTCGAACCACCAAGACGATCAGCGAAGAAGGCGTCATTGGGACGCTCATGAACATCGTAGATACCCCAGTAGACACCGTTGATATACACGTGAACATACTTTCCTAACGGAGTTAGCATCCCAAGCTCCGCTTCTGTCTTCCGGAGAAACTGATCTCGTAAAAAGGAACCGTGCGGCGGTATGTCTCCATCAGTCGCACCAAAGCGATCAGCAAGAGACCAACCATCGTGTCCACCACCACGCAACACAAGCTGCTCAAATGACTTCACATTCGAACCTTCAAAGAGAGCATGTTCCAACTCGCCACTACCATCACTATAGTCTTCACGGAAATACAAACGAAAGGGCTTCTTGGGGTGATTCCGGGCATCGCCACCGTGAATACGGATGCCACCATCAATTTGAAAGCGATCTTCAGGATCCGTTGGAGAGAAGTATTCCAACGAAATGGGCACCTCAGCGGGGCGACCACTCTGGAAAGGATCCGTATAAATGCCTGTAGGCCCAAACATTCTTTCATTATCAACCACGATGGACATCGCTGGTAGCGTCGCCCCCAGGGCATCGTCAATCTCATGCACATACGCTGGATCTGCCGTCACTCGCGCATCCATGGTCGCCTGCAGTTTCACATCACTCACAAAGAGATACGTTTGCACATCGACATTGCTACTGATCGCCCCCGCCTTGGTAGCGATGGCTTGAAGAATTGTCGTGGACTCAATGATCACCGGTTCCGTGTAAAGAGTGCCATTGTCGACTGCTGGCATCGTTCCATCCACAGTAAAGCGGATCTCTGCATCTACCGTATCCGTAGTGATCTCCACCGTGACGGGTTCACTGAAGAAACCACGATCTACGGAGAACTTCGTGTCCGCAACGAAATCTATCGCCGTCTCAACGTTAGGCTCCAATGGAGTCGGTGGAGATAGAAACCCGACTGCTCCTTCGGTAAATCCAGAGGCGCCATAAGCGATATTTCGACGTTGATTCGGAAACTCAGGGGCAAAGCTCGAAACGGGCTCCTCGACATCTGGCGCGTAAAGCGCAAGGTACTCCCCCCCGCCATCGAGAGAGAAATTGGCGTGGAGTGGCATAGCGGGGTCCACGCGATCTTTCATCGAGGCGAAAACCACAACAAAGCCCCGTGGCTCAATCATCACGGCTGGAAATGTCCATTTGGCAGGCTCTGCGATGCTGTCTGTCAGAGTGTAGCCTTCCAAGGCAATCGCCTCGTCCGTAGGATTGAAGATCTCGATCCAATCGGATGGCTCACCATCCTCATCGACCGAGACACCATCATTGATGGCAAGGAACTCTGAAATGAATGGCATCGCTACCAGAGGTGAAATGCCAAGAGCAAAGATAGAGAACAGCGCGACGAAAAAAGATTTAGGAGTAGTTGGGGTCATAAGCACATGGTGACTCAGCTAAAAGTTTAGAAGTCCTGGGAGATGAAGTCAAACGGCTCACCGGAACGCGTCTCCCTCCTTCTCAAGGCCTTGGGCCGCTCTAGTTTCTTCAGTGCACTCGCAGCTATGGTTGACTCGACTACGCTACCATGGCTCAGTCGACTATCGTGAGTGAACCCGCGCCGACGCCCCAGCCAGCGGCCACCATCTCGGGATCCGACGAACGCCCACTCGTCCTCGTGGTGCTGCCGCGCCTCGTCGACCTCGCCATCCAGCAAGATCGCTCCCTCGCACCAGCCTTTTTAACCCAGCGCCGGGCGAGTTATACTCTTCGCAGAGAACGACTTATGCAGATATTAGATCTGGATGAACTCGGTCTTGATGAGCATGTGCGCCTCCCTCCAGAAATCGTGCTTATCGCCCAGCCACGGCAACGCCGTCTCGTTGGTCCACGCGGCCTGGCTCCGGAGCTTCGAACCTGGCGGCTGGCAGCCTCAGCCCTGGCCGTTCGCCGTCTAGCCGAGGCTCAAGCTCAAGGTGCCCTCAGCATAGCTCTGGTCCACGACCGCATCCTTCAGATAGGCTGCGCGGCATTCGCGGAGATCGAGTCCGTTCTGCACCGCGAGCTCCGACTTTTCGAAGGTGATGACTTGGTCAGGATCTACAGTGAATTCATTACCCTCCATGCTGAGCTGCAGACCTTCTCTCCGCGCTCTCTTGACACTTACTTCCCCTCGCTTCAAGGACGTCAGGATGAGAT
>JAACDM010000641.1 GCA_009936795.1 Verrucomicrobiaceae bacterium
AGTATCGTGATGTGACGAAGAATCTCTCCGTAGATCAGCGTCAGGATCCGGCGAAGTTAACATTGCCACCTTACTACCCGGACACGCCGGTGGTGCGAGAGGACTGGAAGCGAAACTATGAATTGATCACAGCGATGGACGCGTGGGCGGGGGATTTGATTCAGCAGTTGAAAGACGATGGCCTCTACGAGAATACCATCATCTTCTACTGGTCAGATCACGGCGTCGGATTGCCAAGGGCGAAGCGCTGGCTCTACGACTCCGGGACACGAGTGCCTCTAATCGTGCGAGTGCCGGGCGTGACTAAGGCAAACACGATTGATCCACAGCTGATCAGCTCGATCGATTTCGCGCCGACGGTACTAAACTTGGCTGGTTTGAAACTGCCCAAGCATTTTCAGGGGCGTGCGTTCCTTGGGACGGATCTCTCGGACAAGCGTCAGTATGTGTATGGAGCGCGGGATCGCATGGATGAGCGTTATGATATCATTCGCTCGGTGCGTGACAGTCGCTACCGCTATATTCGCAACTACGAGCCTAACAAGGCCTACTATCAGTATATGAATACTCCGGAGAAGGGGGCGACGATGAAAGAGCTTCGTCGAGTAGCGAAAGAAGGAACTTTGACGGACGCTGCCGCTTTGTTTATGGCAGACCGAAAGCCGACGGAAGAGCTCTACGACCTTGAGGAGGACCCGCACGAGGTTCAGAATCTCGCCGGGGATGCCGCGATGAAGGAGAAACTGGATCGCCTGCGAGACGTGCATTTGCAATGGGTGGCTGACACACGTGACATGGGGCTTCTGCCTGAGGCGGAGATTGAGCGACGTGAGCAAAGCGTAGAGAGTCGCTACGCCATTCTTAATGGCTCAGATGGACTAGCGCTCATGCAGCGCTTGCGTGACACGGCGAATCTAACGGATCCTAGCGCTCTAGCAAAGGCGCTGTCTGATCAGGATGCTGGAGTACGCTACTGGGCGGCGACAGGTTTGGGCAATGGACGGGTAAGTGACCAGGCGATCCTTGAGAAGCTTGTAGATCTCCTTGAAGACAAGACTGCGGCCGTGCGCGTGGCTGCGGCGCGAGCGCTTTGCCATGCAGGCAAGCCAGAGGAGGCATTGCCGGTGTTGGCAAATGTCCTTGCGGATGGTGCCCAATGGGCCCGATTACAAGCCGCTATCGTTTTTGATGAGATTGATAACTTGGCCTATCCCCATATTCCGCTGCTGCAGCGGTGTCTTTCTGATCAGCCGAATAAGTATATTACCCGCGTAGCGAATCGTGCTCTGAATGACTTGTTAGGCACTGCCTACGTTACGAAGTAGCTCCATGACCTTAAAATTTGGTCCCATGCTCGTGAGCTGTTGGAACTGACGAATCCACGAAAGGGATTTCTTGTCAGGGGCGGTTCCTTGCAGCCGGTCTTCCATCGCTTTCAATGGATTGTGGGCCAGGCGCGTAAGAAAGCGGCTCTGTTCTTCTAGCCGACGGCTATTCAATCCCGCTAATTCTGCCTCAACCTGTAGGTGGGTGAAGTCAACGTGTGCAGTGAGGTCTTGTTCGCCAGGATTGGCAAGGAGGTTGCCCGACCGCTGGTGATTTTGATAGCTCTGTAAGGTGCCTTCACGTCGACTCGGGAGGTAGTAGGTCGAGTCGGGCATTCCATAGTCGAAAACTAACATGATAGCGTTGTGCTTGAGACGTGGTGATAGCGAGGCTAACCACGGTGCGATTTCAAGGTTGATCTCAGTGATGTAGCCTGGCTCAAAATTACTGACGTCGATGTCTGTAAGCCGATCAGCGAGAATGGATGAAGAGAGCTGGCCCTCAGCAAAGGTTAGAACGTCTTCTTGTAGTGAAACGTGAAGTTCTGCCCAGCCGTGTTCCGGTCCCTGCCAAATCACACGGTGAACTGGAAACGCGTCAATCAGCTCGTTTGCGAAGAAGAGGTCGACCGACTCTTGAGGAATGTCCTGTAGATCGTGGGCCAGGGACCAACAGGAATACTCGGTTAACCGGGGATCTGTCATGGCTAAGGCAGATCTTTCGACGGCGAGAAAACGAATTGCCTTGCTAAATGCTGGAAAATTAGCATAAATACTAGAGATGACATCGGCAGCGAGCATCCCAATGTGGCCTCCTTGCTCCAGGGCGGTGAACGTTTCTGGACTACCAGCTTCCTGCCAAATCCCATGCATGTAGTGCGCCAGCAATTCTCCGAAGCAGCTGCCAACACTGACACTGGTGAAGAAATCAGCGTTTCTACCCGGAGCCTTTTGAGCTGTGTAGTATCCCCATTGAGGATGGTAGAGGGCCAGAGCCATGTATTCCTTGAAAGTAAGCGGTCTCGTGAGAATGCTTCTTTGGATTTCCCTTTCGAACGGGGAAAGCTGCCTTGTGTGACTCATCGCTGCCTGGTCTTCGTCTTGAATTCTGTTTTTAAAACTGCTAGATTTCCCTTTGGAAGAGGACTCCCCATCTTCCCCTAAAAGACTCTCATGGCCTACCGCTTCGGCAAGACTGGTTCCTCAAAATCCTCCCGTGAACAGCGGAAGGTTCCTTGGTGGTGGCTTTGGCTCGGTCGCTTGGCGAAATTCTCCCTCTTCGCTATCGTGATTGGGGGCATCTTGCTCACCCTCCTTCTGCGGCCCTATTATAAGAAAGCGGAGGAGCTGGACCTTTCCGAAGTGGGGCGCTTGGAGACGGCGAGCATTCTCTATGATCGTCACGGCGAACGCATGGGCGAGGACTTCCGCGTGCAGAATCGCTTGCCGGTGACCATTGATCAGGTGCCCAAAGAGCTCATTCGGGCGCTCATCGCGGCGGAGGATTCGCGATTCTTTGAACACCATGGAGTGGATTGGATTGGCGTGGCTCGCGCTGTCTTCTTGAATTTCAAGGCGCGGCGACGAACGCAGGGTGCGAGCACGATCACGCAGCAGCTCGGGCGCCAGAGCTTTGGGATGCTCGACCAGAGTTATGGACGGAAGATTACGGAGGCTTTTCTCGCACATCGCATCGAGAAGAATTTTACGAAAGAAGAGATCCTAGAGCATTACCTAAACCGAATCTTCTTTGGGCACGGTTTTCACGGCGTGAATGCGGCGGCTAAGGGATATTTTGGAAAGCATGTTAGCGAAGTCTCGATTGAGGAAGCGGCCATGCTTTGCGGCCTTATTAAGGCACCGAATGTCTTCTCGCCTCTCAAGAGTCGCGAGCGAGCAAAGGGTGCTCGCGACAACGTTCTTAAACGGATGGCTGTTGAGGGGTTCCTTACCCCGCCTGATGCAGAGAAGCTGAAGAAGCGGCCCATCGTCACGGCGACGCTTACTCGCATGTCGCGTTCTACCCACGCTTTTCACTACATTCGTGAGCAGATTACGGAAAAGTTAGGCGCAGAAGTTGCGGCTCGAGGAGGCTTCCGGGTGTTTACCACATTGGATCTTACATTACAGCAACGCGGGGAGCGCGGCCTGCGGGAGCACTTGGAGGAAGTCGAGTCGCGGCCCGGATACACTCACCAGACATATCAAAAGTACCTTGAGGTCATTAAGGATGCGCGAGCCAGAAACTGGAAGATTTTGGAGCCAAAGTACCTGCAAGGCGCGATGATGGCTGTCGATAACGAAGACGGTGGTATCGTTGCACTCGTGGGTGGTCGGAATTTCCAACACGTTCAGTATAACATGGCCACGCAGGCAAGATTTCCTGCTGGGTCAGCGTTCAAACCGTTCGTCTTTGCCCTTGCTTTTCAGAGCGCGATGTTTCCTGGCACCATCGTGACAGACAAGGTGATTGATAACAAGTTCGTCCAGATTGGTGGTGTTGATGGTGTGTTAGGAGAATGGGCGGTGGAGCGGCCAGATTTCGAGTATCTTGGCGACATCACGGCCCGTAAGGCGCTCGTAATGTCTAAGAATGCCGCCACGGTGCGTCTTGGCTTGCGGGTGGGTTTGGAGAAGTTTCTTGAGTTCGTCAAAGAGCTCGGATTCACGAGTCCCATGCGCCCTTACAACTCATCGTTTCTCGGAAGTAGTGAGGTGACGTTGGCAGAGATGTGCAAAGCCTTTACCATCTTTCCAAACGGCGGGCTGCGTCCACAAGACCTCTACATTATTCGCGAGATTCAAGGGGCAGATGGTACACCACTGTATACCTCCAAAGCTCCTGAAGCAGATCTGGTGGATGTACTCGATGAATATGCGGCCTATCAGGCGCACAGTTGTCTGCAGGAAGTACTGACGAATGGTACCGCGGCCAATGCGAGTGAACTAGGTCTGCAGGGTTTCCCTGGCATTGGAGGTAAGACAGGAACCGCCTACAATTTCACGGACACGTGGTTTGTTGGTTATGACAGTGCGATCACTTGTGGTGTCTGGACAGGGTTCAAGAACAAGCAGCAGATTTATGAGGGAGCCTTCGCCAATGAAATTGCGCTTCCTATATGGATCGATTTCATGAACGCCTCGACCCGGACTTTTAAGCCGGAACCGATAGTGCCTCCGGGAGAAGGCAAGACAGTCGAGATCTGTACCGTTTCTGGACAGCTTGCGACGGATGATTGTTATCATCGTAAGGCTGGACCAGTCTTTGAGCGTACTGCGAGTATGGAGTTTATTCCGACACAGTTCAACCTCGGTGGAACGTGCACCACGCATTCTCCGAATTCAGCGGAGGAAGCTCTAAGGCGCGAGACAGAGATGATCATGCAAAGCGGAGCCATGGCTGTCTATAGTAATAGTGGGGCTGCTCAACCTGTGCTCTTGCGTGAGTCAACGGTCATCGGACCCGATCCATACAATTCTCTTAAGCCGGCGATTAGATCCATGATACCGAAAGAAGAGAAAGAGGAAGAGAAAGAGGATGAGAA
>JAACDM010000015.1 GCA_009936795.1 Verrucomicrobiaceae bacterium
AACGCCGTGCATGCTCACTTCGTAGCTCTTCAAGAAATCATCACGTCAAGGAAAGGTGCGGTGGTTAAAACGATAGGCGATGCCATGATGGCTGCATTCCGAAATCCAGAAGAAGTCCTCCAAGCTGCGGTCGAGATCCAACGATTGTTTCGACCGGGTGAAAAGGACATCGCTCTGAGAATTTCAATCCATCGAGGGCAGTGTCTTGCGGTGCGCCTTGATGCCAACATTGATTACTTTGGTAACGCCGTGAACTACGCGGCCAAGATGCAGTCCGTCGCTGGAGCTGGTGAGATCGTATTCTCGAAAGAGTTCTACTCCTTACCCAACGTTGCTTTACATATACGAGAACATGAACTGGAGATGGAGGAAAAGCGGTTACCATCGCGGGGTGAATCCGATAAGAACAGCGTGTAGCTTGCGAAAATACACAGTTGAGCTTTCTCAGAGAGTTTCGCTCAAGCCCCGGAACCAGCGAAAGGATGATGTTCGTTTCGAACCTTGTTAGCGGTGCTCAAGTAGCCCCCGGCCACGTTGTCGACCGACCGCTACCCGCGAACCAGATCCGTTAGCAAACTCCAACGCGTCCTCTACAACCTCAAGCGCGTATCGAGATTGCGGGTAATCTCCAGTGATCAGGTCTTAGGATCATTACCCCAATCAGCAAACACATTCATGAAGAGAAGCATCGTTCTATTAAACGGATCCTGGTTCCTAGTCGCTGCGGGGACATTCGCGCTGGGAATCAACCTTTCAAAAGATTCATCGCAGGGTAGCGGCGAAGTCGCTGGACCTTCTGCTTCCAGCGCGAATTCCACCATCCTTGGAGGAGACACCAAGGACGGCAGTAGCAATGCCCTGGCTGTTCCAAAAGAACTAGCGGCTCTGCTAGATTCACAGGCGTCGTGGGTGACGATGGAAAAGCTCTCTTCGTTCGCGATGGGACGAGCGGTCGAGGACCTCATCTTAGAGACCGATCCCGTGAAACGGAACTTTCAATTCTCGTTGCTCATGCAGAAGCTCTCACCCGAGAACGCCGAAGCAGCCTTCACCACCATGCGAGAGAAATCGACCGGATGGGACATGAGACGCAACTTGGGTCTGCTCGCTTATGCCTGGGGAACGGTCGACGCGCCCAAGGCGATTGAAAAGTTCAATGAGATGAGCGGTCGTGAAGGTGGATGGATGAAGGGATCAGTCGTCTCTGGTTGGGCTAGCAAAGACGCCTCTGCGGCCATCGCCTGGGTTGAGGGCATCGAAAGCAAAGAGGAACGCGGCGGCTACACGTGGGGGCTCATCAGCGGACTCTCACAGACGGACATTGGCCAAGCAACGAACTACATCTCAAAGATGGAAGATTCGGGCCAACGGAATCGCTACATCGGAATGGTCGCCGAACAGAAGCTTAAAGAAGGCGTTCCAAGCGCCACTGCTTGGGTCGAAAGCCTCGATGACAACGGAATGAAGGCGGGTGCACTCGACAACGTTGCTAGGAACTACGCGAATCGGGATCTCGCCGCCGCCACCAACTGGGTCGAGCAGTTTGCGGCGACGGAATATGGCGACCGTGCCGTCAGCGAAGTCGCCGAGAGCTACGCTGAAAAGGAGCCAGTTCCCGCTGCTGACTGGGCCGAGCAACTCCCCGACGGCAAGGCGCGTAACGATGCCTTTTCAGAGGTATTCAAAGAATGGGCACGGAAGGATGCCACCTCTGCAAGTGAGCGCCTAGCCGCCATGTCGGATTCTCCTGCCAAGGACCACGCCGTCAGTGCCCTCACCAGGGAGATTGCGAAGGACGATCCCGAAGGTGCCATCGCCTGGGCCGAGACCATTCAGGATGAGGAAATGAGGGTGGCTAGTTTGATCCGTGGTGGTCAAGGGCTCTATCGCCAAGACCCCGACTCCGCTCTCGCCTGGGCAGAGGAAGCCTTGCCAGCGGATCAGGTGGACAAAATCAAACGTAGTGAAAACGAGCGGCGCTGGTCATGGCCTCGCTAACATTCATAGAAACATCCATTCGACATCTTTAGTCGTCATGGGAAAGCTACCAATTCTCATCCTATTCGATACTCTACGTGCGAATGCGGGAAGCGGTTCCTCATGCAGCATCTTGCTTTCAGGGATTTCATGCGAGAGCAGGCCAATTGGATTGAGCGTTTCAGCGCTTTGAAATGGTCTCTTTGTGAGGAATGCGGCGACGAAAGCGAAGCCCATATTGAACAGAAATCTGCGATGTACGAAGAGTTCAGGGCGCTTGCACTGAATGCGTCAGACCAAGTGTTCGACTAGTCCGTTAGAAGCATACAGGTCTCTTCTAAAACTCGAAGAATGCACGAACTCCCGTACTGCCCGAAAACACGATTACAGTAAGACCTGTTGGCAATCAAGCAGTTGGAGGCTCTCGGTGTGGGCGGATTCAAGATGTTTTCTCAGCCCCGATGCAGGCAATATTTCGTGATGGACGTTTTTAAATTGCTGTTGGTGTCTCTGGCGGGCTGGATGAAC
>JAACDM010000642.1 GCA_009936795.1 Verrucomicrobiaceae bacterium
CAATGGAGGGCTCATCTCCCTTGTCCTCCGTGGAGGTGAAGAGGCGGCACGTAAATTTTATGACGCTCTTCGCGTGAGCAAGGGGCCCAGCTTGGGAACGAACTTCACGCTCGCGTGTCCTTACACTTTGCTCGCACACTACGAAGAACTTGCCTGGGCAGAATCCTGTGGCGTCTCTCGTAACCTGATCCGGCTCGCCGTGGGAATGGAGCCGCTCGAGGATCTACAGAGTCGGTTCGAGAGCGCGTTTGCGGCAATTTAGGCTTGGCGGCGGCCAATCTTGAGCGTCTCCTTGCAGTAGCGAATGCTACGCTCAAGCTGAGATTTCTGATAGTCTTGCTGTGCCTTACCTTTGTCGACACCGTCTGCGGGTTTAAACGGTGCCATGGCTTTGCCGCTCTTGGCGAGTTTGAGGAAGCTTGCAAACTCGGGTCCACGAATGTCTTCATAACCATTCCAAAAATCGGCATTGAGGTAATCAAAGTTCTTCGCAAAGCCGGAAATGATTTCTAGTTGGAGAGGCGCGTCTGGGCAGAGTTCGGCAAAACGTGCGACATACGTCTTCATATCGGCGTTGCCATCGCCCATAGACGTCCATTGTACCGCAGCTCCATTCTCTGTTTCCCACACCATCGAATCACGGATCCCTGACGATACCACATAGGGGGCCAGGGTCTCCAAATTGATTAACGGATCTTCTAATGTCCACGTGGCATTGCCGGAATCGATCGTAGCGCCGACATAGTCAGCGCCAGCCTCCTCGATCAGGTCGCGAAGTTGCCAGCCTTGCATGTCGCCGGCATGATTTTCGATGGCGATCTTCACACCTACTTCCTTCGCGTAGTCTTCAACCGCTTTACAGACCTTGACCGTGTCTTTCATTCGTGCGGCAAGGCCGCCTTCTGATTTGCGATCACCACTAAAGCCTTGGTAACATCGAGCTGCCTTCGAGCCTAGAGTATGGGCAACTTTGAGAGTAAGTTTCAAGTGCTCTTCGGCAGTGCCCCATTTGTCATTGAAGCGCGTCGCGCTCGGGCAGATGCCTCCAGTGCCGGCCTGAATCTCAAGGCCAAGTCCATCGGCTTTCGCTTTCAAATCTTTGAGGTAGGCTTCGTCATGGCTCTCGTAGACATCGAGGTCTGAGAAGAGGATAGTGTCGACTTTCTGCTCGGATGCGTAATCAAGCAGTTTGTCTGCCTTCCAGCCGAGGTCGCGGATGGAGAAATTGTCGAATCCCAACTTGAGCGGAGCCTTCTGGCCATCAGCAGCAAGTGCGATGCGGCTAGATCCTAGAGTGGCTGCAGTGGTCGTGGCAGAGGTGAGAAACTGGCGTCGATTCATTGTAGAGAAAATTTACGGAGGTGCTTCTAGAGACTCAACTAAAAACGGGTCGTTGATTGCAGATGGGCGTTGGATCAACCGCCAACTTGATGCATGATAGCGCCCGTCCTCAACCCAGCGATCCTCATTTCTATGCCTTCCACCGTTCACTTGAAAGATGCTCATCTCACCAGCATGGGCCTGGCCAAAGTGGGCAATCAACTTCGAGAAGAACCCCTGCAAACATCGAAGCAGCTGTGTCACTTTGACGAAGAAGAGGCGGAACTTCTGACGATTTGTTTTCTCAAGTCCTTTCGTTCTTTGGAGCTTCATCAGTTTGCCGTGTTGGAGGCGAATGCGGTTTATGGGCATGCCAAGGCCATCTTCGAGAACAAAGAAGAGTTGCTGGCGCGAAGCAGTGAGATTGCCCAACACCTTTACACGGAGTCTCGCCATCCGAATATCAAGTCTGGTGACTTGTGTGTGGGCTTGCTAGAAAACTTGATCGTCAATGGCGAGCCGACTCAGGGCCTTTGTATCATCAAATCCGAGAGTACGGTGCCGTTTCTGCAGATCGCGGTGAAGGACGACGATCTTTGCCTGGTCACGCAGGAGGGTATTTATCCTGACAAGATAGACAAAGGCTGTCTCATTGTGAATAGCAAAGTGGACGAGGGTTATCTCGTCTACGTTTTCGATAAAACGGGTGGAGGGACTCAATTCTGGATTCGTGACTTTCTCGGCGTGCAGCCGTCTGATGGCGATGACTATCACACGCGCCGTTACTCAGAGATGTGCGTGGCCTTTGCCGAGAAAGGCCTGCCCGATGAAGTGAAGGGAGAGCAACGAGTCGAGATTGCCAATCGAGCTTTCGACTATATGGAAGAGAATCGGGAGTTCGAACTCGACGATTTCAAAAAGACGGCCCTAGAAGAACCTGAGCTCATTGAGCAGTTTGATAGTTTTAAAGCCGAGTACGAAGACGAACATGGCCAAGAGCTGGACGACAAGTTTGAAGTGGTCAAAGATGCTGCGCAGAAAGCCAAGAAACGCCTCAAGGCAAGGCTCAAACTAGATACTGGAGCGGACATACGCTTTTCCAGCGGTTTCGTGAAGCAGTCCGAGTTGTTTCTAGAACGCGGCTTTGATGACGATAAGCACATGAAGTTCGTGAAGATCTACTTCCATGAAGAGAACTAAGCGAGGATCTCGTGTACGACTTTGCCGTGCACATCTGTTAGGCGGAAGTCTCGTCCAGCGTAGCGGTAGGTAAGCTGCTCGTGATCGAGGCCTAGCTGGTGGAGAATCGTGGCGTGGAGGTCGTGCATGTGGATGCGACCGTCGACGGCGGTGTCGCCTAGTTCGTCCGTGGAGCCGTAGGCGAGGCCTGCTTTTACGCCGCCGCCAGCGAGCCAGACTGTGAAGCCGCGTGGGTTGTGGTCGCGGCCGTCGTTGTTCTGTGAGAATGGGGTGCGTCCGAATTCGCCGCCCCACCAGACTAGGGTGTCTTCTAGGAGGCCTCGCGCTTTTAAGTCGGCTAACAAACCGGCTACCGGTTTGTCGGTGGCTCGCGCGTGCTCCAGGTGCTTGGGCATATTGCTATGTTGGTCCCAACGCGGGGTGGGGGATTCGTCTGAGTAGTTGACCTGGATGAAGCGGACGCCTTCCTCGGCCATGCGTCGGGCGAGGAGGCATTGGCGGCCGAAGTCGTCCGTGGCCTTCTCCCCGATGCCATAGTTAGCAAGTGTGTTAGGATCTTCTGACGAGAGATCGGTGAGGCCCGGGGCGTTCATCTGCATGCGCCAGGCGAGTTCGTAGGACTCGATCATGGCCTCCGTTGGATCATTGGCGACGGCAGACGGTCGCTGGGCCTGTTGAGCTCGATTCAGGGACTGAAGCAGAGCGAACTGCCGTTGTTGGACATCGTGTTCCCAATGTTGGTTCACGATGTTACGGAAACGTGCGTTCTTGGCCGACTGACCGGCGCTGCCGATAGCGGTGCCTTGATGCACGGCCGGGAGGAAGGCGTTGGAGTAGTTGCGAGGGCCGCCTTTGCTATCAGCGGGATTGATGGTGATGAAGCCAGGGACGTTCTGGTTCTCTGTTCCAAGTCCGTAGCTGATCCAGCTACCCATGGATGGGCGCACGAGGTTGGTTGCCCCCGTATGGAGGAAGAGCGTGGAGGGACCGTGGGCCACGCCTTCTGTGTGCATGCCGTGGAGGAAACAGAGATCATCCACATGCTTGCCAATCTCTGGGAAGAGGTCAGACACCCAGCGGCCCGTTTGTCCTCGTTGATGGAAATCCCATAACGGCTTCATCAACTTTCGTTTGCTCGCCTGACCAAACGTGCCAAAGCGGACGCCGACGAAGTCGTAATCTTTGCCGTGAGATTTCTCGAGCTCAGGCTTGTAGTCAAACGAGTCGACCTGGCTGGGGCCGCCTTGCATGAAGATGAAGATGACGCGCTTGGCCTTGGCCTGGCCTGGGCCGAGGCGCGGTGACAGCGGACTGGCTTTGCCCTGACAGAGTCCTGCGAGCGCGAGGCCGCCGAATCCACAGGAAACCTGTTGGAGCATCTGGCGACGGGTTGGCTGAGCGAAAGACATGTTAGTGGAGATTACGGAAATCGACGGAAGCGAAGAGAGTCTGAATTAAGGCGGTCCAAGCTTGATCGTCCGATGATTCGGCTAGGTAAGTCAAGGCAACTTCGCGCTCTTGGGAGGTGGGGCCGCGGCTGAGAATGTGTCTGTACGCGGCCTCGAGGCGGGTAATTGGGCTCTTGTGCACGTCGGCTAGCTGTGTAGCGACAGCCTCCGCCTGGGCGATGACAAGGGGGCTGTTCATTAGAAACAGGGCTTGGGTGGCCAAGGTAGTTCTGGTTCGACGTCCCTGGGTCATGTTGGGATTGGCAGCATCAAATAGATTGAGTATTTCTAGGCGCGCATTGCGAAACGCCGGCGCGTAAACAGCGCGTCTGCGAAACTCGCCAAACTTGTAGCCGTTGTCATAAGCGCTGAATTTGCTAATCGTTAGTCCGCCAACGGCGAGATCAAGATCGCCTGCGATTTGGAGGATGGCATCGCGCAAGCTCTCAGCGGATAGTGCGCGAGAATGCGCACGGGCGAGGAGACGGTTCTCTGGATCTCCGGACTCGGCCCCGTAATTCGAACCCAACAGAAATGCCTTAGAGATGACGAGGTCACGCACGAGGCGCTTGGTGGACCATGCACCGGTCGTTTGAAATTCAGAGGCCAGGTAATCAAGCAACTCAGGGTGGGACGGCGTCTCTCCCGTACGTCCAAAGTTGTCGACCGTGCGGACGAGTCCTTGGCCAAAGACGTGATGCCAGAGCCGGTTCACATACACCCGCGTGGTCAGAGGATTGCCAGAGTGAGTGAGCCAATCTGAAAGCGCCTGTCGGCCACTAGCGGTTGCCTTAAGCTGGGGATGTGGTGACTGACCCTTTGGTGTGGCTGCGATCAGGAAGCCGCGCTTGACGGGTTTGCCCAGGTTTCGAATGGCGCCACGGATATGGACATGACAATCGGCAATCTCTTTCGGATCCTCCTCACTTACGGACATTACTTTGGGCCGACTGGGGGGAGCCGTCTTTTTAAAGGCTTCAATCGCTTTCTTTAGTTTCTTGGCCTGTGCCTTGTTCTTGCGTTCGGCGAACGCAAGTTGAGCGCGGCGTTTCTCAAGTTCGCGTTCGTAGCTTAATTGCGCCGCGTATCCGGGGCCAGGCAGCGGAGTTTCTACGAAACCTGATACATTGCCAGGAGTGATGGTCTTCGTGCTTCGAAAGATCCCGGCGAGGGCGTAGTATTCCTCAGTGGAAACGGGATCGAATTTGTGATCATGACATCTTGCGCACCCGAGCGTCATGCCAAGGAAGGCTCTTCCCATGGTGTCGATCTGTTCATCGATGACCTCCATGCGAAGCAGTTCTTTGTCTTGGAGTTCGTAGTTTGTTGGGCCAAGCGCGAGGAAGCCGGTGGCGACAAGACGCTCACTCTGGCGTGGAGCGTTTAAGGGGTCCTGTTGAAAGAGTATGTCGCCGGCGAGATGTTCGCGAATGAGATCGTTGTGAGGGATGTCCTCATTGAAGGCGTCGATGACGTAGTCTCGGAATCGCCAGGCTTCCTTAAACATCAGGCTGCGGCCACCGCCGCTGGACTCGGCGAAACGAGTCACATCGAGCCAGTGTCTACCCCAGTGTTCTCCATAACGAGGCGACGCGAGAAGCCTGTCCGTTTGCCGTTCCCACGCATTGACAGAGTCGTCGTTGAGAAACACATCGATTTCATCGGGCGACGGAGGTAGGCCAGTGAGTACGACCCAAAGTCGACGCAGTGCTGTGTGAATGTCAGCGTCTGGAGCAGGCTTAATCCCTTCGGCTTGGTGTTCTTTGGCAAGAAACTGATCCACGGGGCCGTGGCTCCAATCGCCACCGTTATTTTTGGGTGGCTTCTGAGACTTCTCAATGGGGCGGAAAGACCAGAAATCACTGGTGACCACGTTGCTCTCAGGTTTCGAGTTCGATGTCGGAGCTTCCCTTGGGTCATAGGCACCTTGTGCGATCCACTCAAAGAGGTGGTCTCGATCACTGGTAGATAATCGTTTCTCCGGTGGCATCTGGAGGTCGGTATTCTTGTAGCTGACTGCCTTAAGAAGTAGACTATGACTTGGTTCTCCCGGTGTGATGGCTGGACCACTGTCACCACCCTCGGACCAACCCTCTCGCGAGTCTAGCTGGAGCCCTCCTTTCGCTTTACCGGATTCGTGAGAGTGACACTGGTAGCAGTGTTTAATCAATAGCGGGCGAATGTGTTTCTCAAAGTAAGCCGCAGAGTCACCGATGCCTTGCACTGTCCAGGGGAACAGCAAAGGCAGGCAAAGAAGGATTGAGAGCGCTTTTGGCATGGGAGCGCTCTTTCTAACCCTGGCGCTGGCCGAAAGTCACTCGCGGAATTCAGGCCTTCTGGGGGAGTAGAATGCTGAATCGCGCGCCTTGGAGGGGCGATTTGGAGACGGTGATGGTGCCTTGATGTTGATCGATGATTCGCTTGGTGATGGCTAGCCCAAGGCCTGTGCCGCCGGTCTGGCGATCGCGGCTAGGATCAAGACGGACGAATGGTTCGAAGATTCGTGCCTTCTGATCGTCTGGGACGCCGAAACCATCGTCATCGATATGTATCTCGACTAGAGAGTCTCCTGGGATCACCTGTACGGAAATGTGGCTCTTAGCGTGCCGCATGGCGTTCATGAGAAGATTCTCCAGCACGCGGGGAAAGTACTTTCGACTCACAGGGGCCTCAAGTGTTGCCATGCCTTCAGGGAGAGTTTGAGTGGTAATATTGAGCTCAGGGCGGAACCGTTGCACGCGTCGCTCGGTTTCGCTCACCATGGCGAGAAGGTTCAGGGATTCGAGGTCTAGGGCTTGGGCTCCATCCTCAAAACGGAGGAATGTGAGGAGCTCTTCTAACAACGCGTCCATGTCCGCGAGGTCTTCGTTGAGAGAAGCGATCCTACGTTGGCGGTCCTCCTCGGTCTTGGACTCTGCCAGCATTTCGAGGGCGAATCCGATTCTTGAGGTGGGTGTCCTCATTTCGTGAGAAACGGCTTGGATAATTTGGCGTTGTGAACCTAACAGTTCCTGAATACGGTCGGCCATGGAGTTGAGGCGCTGGCTCAATCGGCCCAGGGCATCCTTTCCTTTGATGTCGACACGGGCGCTGAGATTCCCATCTGCGATTTCTGCTAGAATGGCTTCTTGGACACGAAGCTTCTTCACGAGTGGACGCACGATGAAGAACCCTGCGACGCCGATGATGAGTATCATTTGGACGACGCCGCGGCCCATGTAGCGTTCCTCGTCCTCTTCGTACTCTTTGATCAGGCCCTCGTCAGACTGGATCATGACACCGAATGGTTTGTCGCCTAGATCAAGAAACAAACGTTTCGTCTTGCTGTCACTCGGTCGGTTCGTCGCAACTTCAGCGAGATTGTCGACTGTCACGATATGAATGGGTAGGCCCCTTTCTTTCTCGATCTCTTCCAGGGCTGCCTTTGCTTCCGCTTCGTCCATTCCCCTGAGCCGTTCGTCTAGCGTGCCTGCAAGCTGATGGAGTTGCTTGATCGCTTTGGGTTCGAAGAAGCGTTCTTCCCAGACTTTCGCTAGCCTAACGAAAGCTATAATCGAAGCCATGATAGCGAGGAAGATGACTACGATGATCCGAAGATAGAACCTTGTCATAGCTAGGGAGCGAGCAGGTAGCCCACGCTGCGGATGGATTTGATACGGGAAGGTTGTTTGCCGTCATCACCGAGTTTCTTGCGTAGACGAGTGATGCGGAGGTCCGCAGAACGATCCAAACCATCATAAGGCATGCCGATCACTTTCTCGAAGATCTGATCTCGGGTCACCACTTCGCCCGGACGTTGAGCTAGGAACCAGAGGAGATCGAACTCTGCGGTAGTTAGGTAAATGGGATGGCCTTTCAGAAGCACGCTTCGTTGGGTTGCGTCTATTTGAAGATCCGTTAACTCGATGAGTGCGCACTCTTCCGAAATCGTCCCTGGTGTCTCATTCAGTTGGACTCGTCTTAGTAGGGTCCGCATCCGGGCGAGGAGGAGCCGGGGGCGGACTGGCTTACTCATGTAGTCGTCTGCCCCCATCTCTAGGCCGATGACTTCATCGACCTCTTCGCTTCGAGCGGTTAACATGAGGATCGGCCCGTCAAAGTCTGGGCGGACTCGTTTGCATACCTCAAAGCCGTCCAACCCTGGCAGCATGACATCGAGAATAACGAGGTCGTGCTTGTCTGTTAGAATACGATTGGCTGCGGTATCGCC
>JAACDM010000643.1 GCA_009936795.1 Verrucomicrobiaceae bacterium
CGCCGGGAGATCGGGAGAGTAGCCAAGAAGGCAAAACGGTCTCCGGCCAGTGCCAACACAATTGATCCAAATCTACTACTCGATCAGCTCCCCGATGAGCGCGAGGCTCAAGACTGGGATGTCGACTATAAGCGACACCTCGTTCACTGGGCCATAAAGAGGGTCGGGCACGAATTCGGAAAGAATGGCTGGGAGTCATTCGTAGCCACGGCAATCCACGGCCGTACTCCTGAAGTGATTGCCAAGAAACTCGGTGTCACCACCAGAGCCGTTTATATCGCCAAGAGCCGCGTGATGAAGCGCTTCATTGAGAAGGTGCATTCCGTGGATCAAGAAGAGAGTGAGAGCTAGACACCATCAAAGGTGAAGGTTGAGCCGTCACGTTTCGTACAAACTTCGATAAGCTTTCGGATCAAACCACTTCACTCCGAGAAGCACGTGCCGTCGCGGCACTTTCCGACGAGGACATCCTCCCCATCTTCAGCGTGGACGATGATGGAAGCTACCCGTTCATCGTCATGCCGTTCATTGATGACGAAACTCTAGAGCAATGTGTTCAACGCCGCGGCCCTTTGAAAATATTCGCGGTCTTACTAGAGCGATCATAAAAGGACTCAGCGCCGCGCACACCACTGGAATCATTCATCGTGACCTCTAGCCTGCTAACATCCTACTTCGGGGTGAGCATCAAATCCTCCTGGCCGACTTTGGACTGGCGAGAGCCAAAAGACGCCCCAGAACTCACCGTCCCCGGCACGATACCAGGCACTCCCAAGTTCATGGCACCTGAGCAAATCGAGGAGGCCAAGGTGGACCACCACGCCGCCCTCTTTGCTCTGGGATGTCTCCTTCAATTCATAGCTACTGGATAGCCACCGTTTCGAGGAGAGCGCGTGTCCCAGATTCTACAAAGTGTGACCAACGAACCACCAACCAAGATCACGCGCCCTCAACCTACTTGGTTTCGTCACCTGTTAGGCCACCTTCTTCAGAAAGAGCCTAATCTCCGACCAGCTGAAGCCATTCTCGCCCTAGAAAATTTAGACCAACAGAATGCTTCCCTAGGGCCATTTCCCGAGAGCTAGAAGGTGGTTACTGCTAATTGGCGGAATCGCTCTCCTCGCACTACTCCTATCTATCGTTCGCCTATCACCTCACATCCCAAAGGACACACCGGTTTACATTGAGGGCGAATCGACTCGCTTCGAGAACCACTCTAGCGAAATAGCCGCAGCACCGAGCGTTGCCACCATCATCTTGCGAGACGGGCTCCATGAGGTCCCCGGAGAACTTGTTGTTCACCAACCTATCCATTCGATTGCGGCCAAAGATGCCTACCCCGTTCTTCAAAGTTGCGGTACCGTAAGAGGAAAGGTGTTCGATTAGAAAGCCGAGGCAGAATTGATCTGCTTTACACTACATCATTTACTCACCGATGCCAGCACGACAAAACCACTCATTGACACCAAAGCCCCGCTCACACTGAAACAGTGTCGGCTTGAACAGCAGTGGAGCAAACCGGGCTCGCCCAGCCCATTTCCCACCACGATCTTTGCAACAGCCGACGTGACCTTGAGCCACACCATAATTGAGTCCGCAAACGGTTGTGCAATCTTTTCGAAACTCGTGCCCAACAGTCCTGATGAAGTTCGTATCCGATTGGAAAACTGCGCCATCGCAGCAGTCCGAGCCTTCTGCCTCATGAGTTTAGAGGCACAAAAGACTTGGAACATCACACAATCGCATTGCCAACTAATCAATGGTGGCTTGTTCTGCATCGATGAGAAGAATCAGAGCGTGCCTCAGTGGAAACTTAAACGCTCGGTCATCGAATCGGCCTTTATGCTCATGGTTCGAAGTGAGTGGTACCTTTACTAACGCGACATCCTATCACAGGCCAAGTGGGACGGCCGTGATAATCTCTACAGCTTTCATCAGTTTCTTCTCCCATAGGAAGGCGGCCAATAAGAGTCCCTCCAGAAGACAATTGACGGATGGTTACAACCCTGTCCGGGAGCTCAAGATAGCGGGCATCGCTCTGACCAGCCAATCTTCGTAGAGACGTTGCCGGAAGACCAGCGAGGGATGCGCGACACATAGCGTCAGATGTCACCCGTCACCGCAAAGGATCTTCCGCTTGACGAGACTTTGCGCAGTCGCTTTCCTCAATTTGGCGGTTCAATAGGTGAGGTGGGACCACTTCCTCCCTTAACCAAATAGTCATGGGAGCCCTGAACGAAGAATACCCCTTTGGGGAGCGAAGCGATCGTGATGACGCCATCGGCAAGATTGGCCCCTATGTCATTTATAGTATTCTAGGAGACGGCGCCAGCAGCGTGGTCTTCAAAGGTTAGGATTCAAAGCTCGAACGCTGGGTCGCCGTGCGCGTCCTCAAGCCGCACCTTGCAGGTGTAGCGACCGCTCGAACGCTGTCTAGCAGAGAACCGTGCGGGTAGCAGTGTCGTCCATGCAAACGTGCTCGCCGTTTATGAACTACACGATCATGAACAGTGGCCCTATGCCATCCTTGCATTTAGCGGCGGCGAAACGCTCCCAGATCTTTGTGACAGCGGTCATGAGGAGGTTTGCCAGATCGGCTTGGCTATGGCTAAAGGCCTCGACGCGATCGATGAGGCTGACTTCATTCACGGGGACTTCAAA
>JAACDM010000644.1 GCA_009936795.1 Verrucomicrobiaceae bacterium
CAAGCATACCGTCCTCACCCACACGCAAATCACCACCTAACTGGCCCCCATTCAGCAGCTCACAACGAGGCTGATTCTTTGCTACATCCCCCAAAGGGTGGAACTGAACAGAGAGCAACTGGCCTAACTGATCTTTCGCAAGCAAATCAGTCGCCAACGTGTCGCCGCCTTCGAGCAAGGCATTGCCTAAGAGCACTTCATGATTGAGCACCGTCAGCCGATCCAGAGCATAGAGCCTGACATCTCGGGCTTCGAGACTGCCAGATCCATAGCTCGTCAGAATGATACTAGAACCATCCGCAGCCATTGGCGACGGGTCGCGGTAACTTGCGTAGAGTTTCCCATCGAGAAAGAGCTTCAGCCGCTTCGCTAGCCGATCAACTTCCACTGCCAGGTGCAGCTCCGTCTTTCCTTGGAAAAGTCCCTGACCACCCGAAGCGGCGGATTCTTTGGGAAGACTGATGTACGTTCTCGGATGATCTTTGAGGCGTCTCTCAAAGTCAATCACGTTGGAGGTAAGCTTGAGGTAGTAGTAATTGTCTCCGCCATTGCGTGGGTTGTCCGCACAGAGAAAGAGGTGGAGGATCGGTTCGTCCTTGAGCGTCAACTGCAATTCGAATCGGAATTTGTTAGGAATATTCTCAATCTCCCGTCCCGTGCTACTATAGCTAGTACACACCAACGCCTTCTCATCAGGCTCAAACTTCCAGTTCGTGCCACGATAACCCACCTTCCACTCATCAGCGTTGTTCGGGCCCGAATACGCAAGGTGAGATCGATCCCAATCGCGGTCTATTCGGTGAATGGTCGTCTTCGGGAGAACAAACGGTTCAGCAAAGCCCGCGTCGACCGTGACCGTGCTTTCATCGATGTCCGTGATCTCTCCTTGAAGCACATCGCCTTGCGTCAGGGTGACACGATATTTACCAGGAAGTTTCACCGTGTCCTCGTCATGATTGAGAATGACATGAGACACCGCTGTCGTTTCAAACTGAAAGGGCTTGTCCACACCCGGATAATTCCATTGGAGATACCCACGTGCCGTATCCAAGGCCTTAAGATCACCAGAAAGAACATCACTCCCGGGAAAATAGAGTTGCCCATGGAGAGAATGCCCTAACTTTACTAACAAAAAAACAACAAGAACCCTAACGCTCATAAATTGGAAGGTAACGGTAGTTCAGGGCCATGGAAAGAAGGGCAGCAGCGGTCGCAAACGTTTCACCTTGAGAACAGCTCCACGACCCATCCGGTGCCTGGTTCTCTATGAGATAGCGTACATTCCGGCGATCCCATTCCTCCCAGGTCGCCACATCCCACTGGAACAGAGCCTGCGCCATGTAGTATTCATAGTAGTATGGATAGGTCTGATCACGGTAATCCAGGTCCTGAATAAGATACTGGTACGAACGATCTAACCCCGGTGCGTCCCGTCTGTGCGCCAAAGCATGCACTAACAGCCCAATCGCTGTGCGAGGCACGTTGGGGCTCCCAGGGCTGCTGTAACCATAGCCCCCGCCAGGGCTCTGGCACGCTTCCAAGAAGGCCAAGCCACGATCAATCGCTACATCCGGCACATGAATCCCGGCATTGCGTGCAGCCAAGAGTGCGACCAACTGCGCGCCGCTCACCGTAGAATCGGCATCCTTTCCCTCGGGCTTGTAACGCCATGCTCCCCGTGGATTCTGAGCTTGGGACGTGAGGATCAGTTCCGTCGCCCTCTTCAGGGCGAGCCCCAACCCAACTTGGTCCACTGCCCCATAAGCTTCTGCCAGGGCAATGGTCGCAAACCCATGATTGTACATGCTGTCGCCGATGAACCCATTGTCCGCATTCTGCTTGCTTAACAAGAAGGTTAGCGATTGCCGAATATGACGATGATAGGGACCAGAATTCGGATCGTCTCCATGAGCCATCATCGCCATGACCGCAAACCCCACCACACCCGGATAACGCCCATATCGATCCTTCCAGCATCCTTCTGGGGTCTGCTCGCCCACAAGGTATGCCAGCCCCTTCAAATAAGTCGCCTCGACCTCAGGTCTCACGGGATCTGGCAATCGATTCCGCTCTTGGCCTTGGACCATGGCGACACCGCCCAACAGACATGCAAGCAAGAGCGAGTATCGAACGGAGCGTCGCATGGGAAACCCTACCCCTTCACCTTCTCTACCAAGGTCACCTCAGAAATGATCATGTTCGCATCCACGGCCTTGCACATGTCGTACATGGTTAGCGCCGCAATGCTCGTGGCGGTAAGAGCCTCCATCTCCACGCCAGTCTGCGCTTCGGTCTTCGCGGTAGCCTGGAGGGCAAACCCGTCTGACACTTCTTCAAAATCGACACTGACATGGCACAACGGAAGCTGATGGCAAAGCGGAATGAGCGTCGCCGTTTGCTTGGCTGCTTGAATCCCGGCGATGCGAGCTGTCGCCAGCACGTTTCCTTTCTTCAGACCATCTGTATTGATGAGACGGATGGTTTCCGCTTCCAATTTGATATGCCCGCGTGCCGTCGCCACACGAGAAATGACTTCTTTGTCAGAAACATCGACCATGGAGATGGAACCATCTGCCGCCAAATGTGTGAGTTCTTTAGCCATGCTACAAAGCCCGCAAAGCAGCAAGACGCGCCGTCATCGGTGGGTGAGAATAATTGATAAAGACGTAGAACGGATGCGGCGTAAGATTGCTCAAGTTCTCCTTAGAGAGTGATTTTAGCGCCGTAATCAGAGGCGTGGCACTGCCCGTGACGTCCACGGCAAAGGCATCTGCTTCAAACTCATTCTTTCTGCTGAAGATCGCCATGCCCACACCTATCAATTTACTCAAAGGGCTCAACAAAAACGAGAAGAAGATAAAGCTAAGATAAACCGACGTCTCTTGCACGCCAAAGGCATCGAAAAGGCTCCGATTGTTGAGGAACAAGCCTAACAAATAGAAGATAAAGCCCATTTGCAGGATTCCCAAGACAAGCGTTTTGAGAATGTGCTTCTTCTTGAAGTGACCGATCTCATGCGCAAGCACGGCGACCAGCTCAGGAACCGTGTGCTTCTTAATCAGCGTGTCGAAGAGAGCGATCTTCTTGTGTTTCCCGAATCCAGCGAAGTAAGCATTGCTCTTGGTAGAACGCTTTGAACCATCCATCTCAAAGACACCGGTGAGTGGAAAGTCACACTTCTTGGCCATGGCCTCGATACCCTCACGCAGTTCGCCATCTTCTAGAGGAACGAACTTGTTGAACATTGGGAGAATCCACTTGGGGTAGACGAAGAGGAGAAAGAGCTGGAAGACCGTGGTGGCAATCCAGGCAACCAGCCAGGCGACGTTCCCAAAGGCTGGATTCTGAAAGAGATAGAGCAGCAGCGCAAAGATGGGGAGACCCAACAACACACTGAGAAACAAGTTCTTCACGAAGTCGGTCACAAAGGTTTTTCCACTCATCTTGTTGAACCCGTAATTCTCTTCGATGACAAACGTGTCATAGAGATTGAATGGCAATGAAAGGATTTGTCCGGCCACCACGAGCACAGCCACGAACAAGAGGCCGGTTACGATGGGACCAAATTCAAAACTTCGTACCTGCGCATCGAGCCATTGGAAGCCACCCAGCCACCAGAAGAGGAGAAAGACGATGAGTGAGAAGGTCGACTCGAGCAGTCCAAACTTCGTCGTTTCTCGCGTGTAGGCCTGAGATTGGGCATACTTCTCATTGTCGAAGACATCCTCAAACTCGCTCGGCAGCTCGGGCTTGAGAGCCCTGAGATTGAGCAAGTTGGAGACCACATCAAGCAAGTAGAAGCCGATGACCGTGATGGCGATAAAGAGGAAGTAGCCGTTGATCTCCATTCTGCCGATTACCACAGGGGCCTAACGTCTGCAAGATCTGTACGATCTTACGCACCAAGGGGAACTAGGTGACATTATAGACTGACCCTGACCAACCTCCTGCCCCCCCTATGAAATATCTTCTCTCCCGCCGATGGCTCGCCGCTGGCATCGCGATTTTTGGAACAGGCTTCGCCCAGATGGCTTCCGCCGATATTATCCTCTCCGAGGTGATGACAAACAATGTCA
>JAACDM010000645.1 GCA_009936795.1 Verrucomicrobiaceae bacterium
ATCAGCAGACGGCAAGACGTGGGAGCGTGAACCGCCCATTGCCTATTCCGTGCGCGGTGGCATTGAGCATCTCGAACGTTACGGAAGTCGTCTTCTCGCGGTTGGCCAGACGCACTTTGGAGACGCTCTCATCATAGAACCCTCACAAGACGTCGGCCCACCTTTGTTAGTGATCGAAGAAAGTCCCAACGGAAGCCTCGTCGTTAATTGGCCACTTGAAGTCAGCCCCGAAGCCTCAGAGGTGGCACAGACCTAAAAGCGTTCTCTACCGTCACTCACGGTATTAGCGTCTTGGGGGGAGGCAGCGGGTTAGAGCGTCACTTTAGAAAAGAACCATTCAATAAGTATTAGCACCTGAAAATGGGAAATTGAAATTGATGCCTCTCAGGTCTGTTCATTCATCTGCTTGAAGGCAGCCAAGGCTTGCTCGCGCCCATCTCTATGCGGAATTATGGGAGCGGGATAGTCACGCCCGAGCACGACCCCACACCCAGACAACTCCAACTCACCGAGTTCCCAGGGCTGGTGGATGTATTTTGCAGGCACCTTGGCCAGCTCGGGAACATATCTCCTTACATAGGCACCGGTTTTGTCGAACTTCTCACCCTGGGCTATTGGGTTGAAGATGCGGAAATACGGAGCGGCATCAGCACCACACCCACCGATCCACTGCCAACCCATGGTATTGTTAGCCAGATCCGCATCGACCAGCGTATCCCAGAACCACCGAGCTCCCTCGTGCCAGTGCTGGAGCAAATGCTTGACTAGAAGCGAACCAACGATCATGCGAACGCGATTGTGCATCCAACCCGTTTGCCAAAGCTGACGCATGCCCGCATCGACAATGGGATAGCCGGTTTCACCTTTCTGCCAGGCTCTAAGAAAGGTTTCTGTATTCTCCCAGGGAAAGTTGGCAAACTTTGGATTCAGCGGTTCCGAGGTTGTCTCCGGGAAGTGAAACAATAGGTGATGCGCAAACTCTCTCCAGATCAGTTGGCGCATGACCCCATCGTCGAATGCCACACTACGATTGTTTGCATTCGCGAACCTTGCCCAAAGTTCTCGCGGTCCAATCTGACCGAAATGAAGAAAAGGAGAGAGACGCGTAGTACCATCGACCTCCGGGAAATCGCGGTTGGGCATATAGTTCTCCGCTTTCTTGGCAATAAAACCGTCCAGACGCTCTAACATCGACGCTCGCGTCGGCTTCCCCCAGAATTCACCAAAGTCACCAGCCCAGCCGATTTGGGGGAGCAGGTTAAAATCATTTAACTTGTCACCCTTTGGCAGGCGCACGCGAGACTGCAGCTGTTTAAGATCAACTTCAATCGGCTCTGGCACATCAAGCGTCGAGTAATGACGCCACATCGGCGTGAACACACGGAAAGGTTTGCCCGCTTTGTTGGCAATTTCGTGAGGCTCGAAGAGCATCCCACTATTAGCACTGGTCACCTGGAAACCATCAGCCTGTAAACTCGCTTTGATCCTCGTATCCCTACCGATACCCGCAGGCTCATAGCGACGGTTCCAATAAATAGTCTCTGCCTTCGTCGCCTTGGCGACCTCCTTGAGAATATCTGCAGAAGAACATCCCTTGCTCGTCTGGCGAAGAAGAAGGCGGACACCGTGTTCTTTGAACTGCGCTTGGAGATCCGCCAGAGCATGATGCAACCACCGGGAAGATGCTGAGCCGGGTTCCCACGAAGCCTCCTCTTCAGGAGCCCAAATGGACAGAGGCACCACACAATCTCCGGCGTCTAGCGCCATGGCCAGCGCCTTGTTGTCGTGGAGGCGCAGATCCTGACGAAACCATACAACTGCCGTATTACTCATACGCAGTTGATGGATAGCCTATCTATCGAACGATACAAAATTCAAAGAGTTATCTCGTTCACGAGCGTAAGCAGACTAACCCGCTACTGGCGCCATCCAGCGGAAGACCTCCAAACCATTCAGCGATCGAACAATCACTCGGTCGCCGGAAACTGCCACATGCGCCCAGCAGTCCTTACTATCAAGCTTGCGCTCGGAAACGATTTGAAGGGATTTTGGGTTCGCGCTGATCAGCCGAAGAATCCCCTTCTCATCAAGGGCAAGGATCTGATTTCCCCGAGCAACCATGCTCCAATACTTACCAAACTTATTCTTCGTCTTCCACTTCTCCGTACCATCACGAAGATCCACGCAAGCAATCCTTTGATCTCTTAGGTGCAGGTAAGCGTGCGAATCAATGACAACAGGCGAAGACATATAGCCTTGCAACTTCGTTTCCCAAACTGTCTCAGGCTGCTTGTCCTTCAACCGAATACCTAGAGCCTTGCCTCCATAGGTTGCCGTGAAGATCGTGTTTTGAAAGACTGTCGGCGTCAGAATGTTCATTCCCCGGAAGGCCGGGATCTTTTGCTTCCAAAGAACCGCACCATCGTTAGGGGTAAGACCACACAATTCAGTACGAGTTTGGACGAGCAATTGATTTTTACCATCAATCGGACGAATGATAGGCGAAGAGAATGCACTTCCATTCATGCCACCACCATCTTCAAGAGATCGCCACAACACACTTCCATCGGACTTCTTCAAGGCAACTATCGAAGCACCGGCTTGGACCATTACCGTGTCATCATTTAGCAGTGGTGAACATACAAAACCGAATGAGGGTAGATCGGTTCCGAACTTCTCGGCAAAGTCTAAACGCCATTCCACCGAACCACTTTTCGCATCCAAACAGACTAACACGTCGCGCATTCCGGCCACAAACAGACGCGTCCCGTCGGTCGCCGGCGTGGAGCGGATCCAACTCCCATTCGACTTGGCAAAGAACGGAACGCGCATGGCACCTTCCCATTCCGTCTTCCATTGCTCCTTACCCGTGGCCAAATCGTAAGCTCGCACCACCTCAACCTCCTTGTTCGCCGTTTCAGTGGTGTATACCAAACCATTCTGAACAATTGGACCTGAATAACTAGGATCAAGATCCACTTTCCAGATCGATTTCAGATGGCCCTCATCAAGCGCCTGCGGCCACAGAGGCCCTTCGCTACTGCCATCGCGCGACTGACCTCGCCACTGCGGCCAGTCGTGATTGTCAGCCCATAGGGAAGTTACTAAGAAGAGAATAAGTGAGATTTGAGTAAGAACGCGCATGATCTGGGCTGTGTTATCGCTTCTTGTCCTACGCTGCCCACCGATACCCGGACTCATATCATGTTCGTTTACCAAATCCACATCGCCTCATCAGAAGAACCTCTTTGGGAAGAACGTCTCACACTGGCGGAACCCGCTACGCAAGTCTTCAGCCGAATCGATGCACAGACCATCAGCATCGAAGCCACCTTTCCAAACGACTTATTTCCCAAAATCCTCCAAGCAGCCTTCGGCGGCGCCTTGAAGCCACTCATTGCCACAGGCCTGACAGATGGCTGGGAACCCTTACCGGCAAAGATTGGATCCACATTTCTCGTCGCTGATCCCGACACCCAGCCACCCGATAGTGATCGCACCGTTCTGCAAATGAACACGGGCGAAGGTGTCTTTGTTGGTCATCGGCATCCCACGACACTCGCCTGCCTTAGGATGATGCACCATCTCCATGACGAAGGGCGTCTTACCGCACGTTTCCGCTGCCTAGATGTGGGCTGTGGAAGTGGCCTCCTCGGCATTGCCGCAGGCTTCTTAGGCGCGGGCGAAATCAATGGATTCGACTTCTGTGAGACTTCTATCGCCGCTGCCCGAGTCAATGCCGCACATCACGAAGTTACTCTTGCTTCCTGGCAGTGCACCGAAATTGAGAAGTTTGTCACCACCCAATCTTACGATCTCATTGTGGCGAACCTCTTCAGTGATCTGCTTGTATCTTCATTCGCTTCCCTACGAAACTGGCTCGCTCCAAACGGAGACTTAATCGTCTCTGGAATCCTTCAGCGCTTCAAAGAAACCGTCTTTGAGGCGGCTCAACTAGCAGGTCTTACTGTGGTGGAAACGCGCCAACGTGGACCATGGATCACCGGGCTGCTTACTTCTTCTGATCACTAGTAGGTCCCAAATCTTCCTTCGTAATCGCCCGCAATTCGAAGTCCATAAAGGTATCGCTGCTGCTTAGATCCGCCTGATGCAAACTCACAGCAATTACATTCTTTCCATTTCGGAATAAATCTGGATTGAGGAAGAAATAGTCCACAGTTCCCTTCTCCCCCTTGCCAGCGGCAGTTGTCGTGACGGTGTCCTTGTCCTCAGGACGCATGTTAGACCGATGGACCTCTTCGCCATTGACATAGACGATCGCACCGTCATCGCGTTCAAGCCCTGCATAATACTTCACGATCTCTGAAGCGGCCTCAATCGTGAGGACTCTCCGGAAATAGGCAGTGAGGTATTTATTCTGCGCATCACCGCCAAACGAAATAGTTGTCGCACAGCGAGGTTCTCCATAACCTAGAGGCGCTGGCCCCTTAGCCCAACTACTGTCATCAAACTCGGCCGTGGTCCACGACACTTCAGGCTGTTGACCATTGTCCTGATAGGTCCAGCCTTCAGCCGCTTTCTTCAGAATGTAAGTCTCTGCGTTTTCCAACAAGGTCACGAGGTAAACCTCGTTGTCCGGGAATTCAGTGCGCCAGTTCGCTGTATGGGTAAGACCCAATCTTATAGGGTGAAGAGATTCCTCACCCAACCGTCCTCTACGAAGGTCCCATTCTTTCCCTTGCGCATCTAACGGTTTATCTTCTTTCCACACAAATTGACGTTCTCCACTCTCGAAAGCAAAGGCCTCGCGGGTGCTTTCGTCGAAATAAAGAACAAAGGCCTTGTCTGACACCATGTCTTGAATCACGCGCTCGGTCTTCAACTCTTGATAGCGATACAGTTTCGTCGTCTCACCGACGGTCAGCACATACCCAAACCGGTCAGGCTTCTCTTCGGCCTGCAACAAAGCAGCGTGATGTTTCTCCCAAGTCTCATCATTCGCAATCCCTCGCATCACACTCACAAAGTCTGGATGCATCGTATACGCCAGCGCTTGTTCGCCGACCTCAAGTGCGACTTCCTTCCCATGCACCTTCGCAAGACCAGCAATCAAATCATCAACACGATCAAGCTTCAACAGGCGTTCTTCTAGCAACTTGCGCTCGATATCAAGCGCGGCCTCCTCGTAACCGAGACGTCTAGCAGTATCGCTCAACCACAAGCGGTCCTCAGCTAAGCTTAGCGGCAAGGCTTGCAGCCGTTTCAAGGACGTCTCGGCGGCCTCGAAGGAACCTAACTGATGCTGCCGAACAGCAATCAACGCCAAGGCCCGTGCACCATCAGACGTTGGCAATTGACCATCATTCGCCAGCCTGGACATGAGTTTAGAGCCCGCACGAAGCCAACCTTTTCCATCGACCCAATCTTCAACTGATTGGGGAAAGAAGGCATGTAAATCGGCATCACCGAATCGACGGTCGCCCGGATTGCTGCGACTACTTGTATAGACCAACTGACCAGAAGTCGTGTAAACAGCACGCATCACATTCCGGCCACGGCTGGTCCTTGTCAGCGCCATTTCAAGTGCTTTGCTAGCCTTATCGAGATACCCCGCACTTGCTAGAAACAAAGCAATGGGTTTGAGCAAGGGCACTTGGTTGTCCGTAGGCTCTTCGATTGCCTGATCACAAATAGCTGCGGTACGACTGATAGCTTCCTGTGGCGGGACCAAACGTTTCCAAGTCTCAAGAACAAAAGCATCATAGATGGACTTCCCTCGATCATCGTCAGCAGGGCTACTGAGATCAAGCACGCCTTCTACAGCCCGCAATCGCGCATCGCCTTCAAGGTTCACCTCGACATCGCTAACCAAACTGCGAGTAGAAAGCCTACCATCACCATAATCATACTGGCTAAAGGGGGTCTGGGTGGCGCACCAACGATACAGTCTTTCAGCTTTGGCCGTCTCGCCAGAGATCGCATAACAACGGGCTAGCACCACTGCTTGATTGGGGTTGCCATACTGTTCCTCCGCAAACAATCGTTCCCGCAATGGAGCACTCCCCTCAGCACTTTCCCTTGACCCGATCTCCAACAAGGCACTTACAATCGCGCGTTCAATCGGATCCACTGTCTCTCCCGAAAGAGTGTCCAACGCTTTCGCTAGAGCAGCATCAAGCCCAAGCTTACGAACTCGGTACTGCGCCAAGGCTTTGATCTGGCGCTGGAAGACGGGACCAGTAAGCTCATGCGCTCCCAGTCCGCGCATCCAACCCTCGATCTCATTTCGGACAACATCGTCGTCTACCAGTTTCTCGAAGAGCGTCGTGATCTGAGGCCGCTGCGGAGAGGGACTCGCTTTGGCAGGATCCTGTAACAAGAACGCCTCCAGTCCACCCTTCAATGAGGTTACCTTTGCTACAGCCTGCTTGGGTGCCTCTTGATCTGGCCACCTAAACCGATTCAAGTCCCTGGTGTTGTAATAATCATAAGGGCGATCATCTACGTATTGCTCGAATCGGCGCCACAGGCGCCGCATAGCAATTCGCGCCTCCTCCGGTTTCTTGTCTTCGACTGCTTTTTTGACTAATTGTACTGACACAGGATCCAGCTTCTCAGGCTTCGTCTCGTCGATCACCGTCACACTCGGCTTCGCCACGACAGGCACCGCCTTCGCAGGAACCACTAACTTGGGCTTCGCCCCAGCAACTGGCGCTGCAGGCGCTTTTACTTCTGGTGCCTTTGGTGCAACGACCAACGACTTCAACTCTACCTTCTTGGGCGCCTCCCTAGCCTTTGCGGCATTAACCGGATGCTCAAGCTTCGCCCACAGAGTTGCTAACTGAGTGCGGCGAGCCGTATTCTCTGGCTCTTTGTCCACCAACGCTTGTTGCACTGCCAGAGATTCATAGACCAAACCCATGGTCTCCAATTGGCGTTTCAGATTCTGTTGGAAGCTTGCCTCCTCTGGAAAACGCCCCGCCGCTTCGCGCATGGCTGTCAGCAGCTGTCCTTGATCGCCGCCCGAACGAATCAGTGTAATCCGCTTCTTCTCAATTTCCAAGGTCCTGCTGTCACTTGGCAGTGAGTCAATCACGGTCAAGAAAGCAGGCAAGTGCTTCGGAAGAAAGACCTGTTGCATCGCAGCAAGGAGTTTCGACGTCAAGGGGCTGTCTTTCTGTAAAGAGATGCCGAACACCTTGGTCGCCACTTCGAGTGCTTCTGCTTCTCGGTCGGCCTTCAACAGAGCGTGGGCTCGCAACGACTCCAGATCAGGGCGCTTGTCTTCTTCAACGGTCTCCGCCAGTTCACGAAGCAATTGTGCACCTAGCTCCTGTTGGCCATCTTCAGAGCCGTAAGCATAATAGTCTCCTCTAGCAAGGCTCCAAGCAGCTACAGGATCAGTAGCCTTGTCTGCCGCAGCCTCCTTAACGAGCTCGACGAACAACTCTTGCAACGCAGGATCCATTTCCGTCTTGTGACTCTTGATCAGGACAAACAAGACCTGTAAGCGATCAGATTTCTTGGCGTTCCGAAAGGCCTCTTTGAGGAGACTCACATAATCTTCCTTACCAAGCAGCGAAAAATAGCCACTGATGCGGTTCAACGAATAGCCACCCTGCGCCAAGGATTTCTGCAACGGATCGCGTAAGCCCTCGATTGGAATACTGAAGGTACGCCCCGTGAGCCGAGCCAGGTCATTCAAGTAATAGACCATCGATCCATACTGATCATCCTCCAGATCAATCTTACTCTCGACCAACTCGGCCAGAGAGTCTCGTCCGCGTTCATCGAGATAGCGCCAGACGCGCCTTAGGGCGTAGGTCATCTGATAAAAACGGTCCTTAGGTGTAGAGAGAATCGACTTACGAGCGAGCTGCTCTAGCAAACCAGCGTCTCCGACATAGAGCGCAGCCGACATGAGTTCGTTGTACCGACGGTCTTGTGAACCACCACGGTAGTCGGCAACAGCCTTCCCCAATTGACGACGCGCGTCCGTAGGATCTGAATCCATCAGCAACCGGAACATGGAGGGAGCCTCGGTGTTCGTCTGGCGTTTGGCCAACAGATCGCGAGCCTTCTCGGCACTGGGATGCTTGCCATGAGTAGAAACCAATTCTTGGGCCATCGGCTTGTGCCCCCACGTCAAGAGAGTGCTAGCGAGACTACTAAGAAGGCCTTCATCATCAGGCAGCGCCCCAATCAGCGTTTCATAGGCACGATGTACGAGCGACCTTTGATCGTAGGCCAGGCC
>JAACDM010000646.1 GCA_009936795.1 Verrucomicrobiaceae bacterium
AAAGGATCTGCTGAAGTGACGGACATCATCCAGATCCTCTTCACAGACGATGAGCCTCACATGGTCTACGTGAAGCCGATCAACTAGCAACAGGCTCGTGCTGCTGCCGTAAGAAATCGCCGATGCGCATCGATTCGGTCTGTAAGAGCGAATTCTGATGGTGTTTCGAAGGTGAGTGTCCGTTCGGCTAATTTGTTGACGTAAAAGAAGACGGCTTCTGGTAGACCGGGGATATTCCGCATGTCCAATCGCTGCCGGTAGAGGACGCCGTCCTTGGCCTTGCGGCCATCGATTCTCTTTCGTCCATCGATCGGCAGGCGTTTGTTAGTAGCTTTGGCCAGCAAGGCTCGTCCCGTGGCATCGCTTCCCGTGCGATTGAGATCATAGAGATACGCGCCCTGTGCGTCATAGTCCTCGTGGAGGCAGATTGCCGTATGGAAGAGGAGGCCCTTGACGGCGGCGCGGACTTCGCGGATTGGCGAGACTTTGACTTGATCAAAGATGCGATTGAGATCTCGGCCTTTACCATCAACGCGATGATTCTCCGCGATACCTAACGGATTAAGACAAGGAAAGAGGAGGATTGGGCGGTTCCCTAGAGGTTTGTAGCCACCCTGGAGAAACCATTCTAACAATCCCCAAGGTGGTGCGGGTTCGTCTCCATGAATACCGGTGGAGACGTAGAATCCAGGAAGGTCGCTTGGCTTGCCATTACCGACTTGAATCAGAGGGAATCCATCTTTCTTTCCAGGGGTGGCCACTTGAAATGGGGTGCCCTTGATAGCTTTTCTCCAAGCTCTCAGGAGCGCTCGAACGTCATGTGCGCGGTGCTGGCGGAGATAGTTGTACCCACGCGGTTCTGCCATGACGATGTTAGAGTTCGTTGAGCAGGCGGTTGTGAATGCCGCCAAAGCCACCATTACTCAAGACGACGATGGTGTCGCCGTCTTGGACGAGTGGCTTCAGCCTAGCGATGATTGCATCGACACCGGGCTCGTAGTAGCAGTCTTTTCCTGCAGCACGGACGGCAGCGACCACCGCTTCTGGGTCGAGTCGATCTTCTGGTTTGAACTTCTCAGGTGCAGAAATCGGGGGAATGAGCGAGCCATCGGCTTCTGCTAGGGCCTCGCCTAGTTCTTTTTGAAAGATGTTTCTCTGGGAGGTGTTCGACCGCGGCTCGAAGACTGCCCAAATCTTCCCGTTGGGATACTGGTTGCGCATTGCCTGGATGGCCTGGGCGATTGCGGTTGGGTGATGGCCGAAGTCGTCGATGACTCGAACGCCCCGCACGATGCCTCTGACCTCCTGACGACGGGCAATGCCTTCGAACTTGGCCAGTGACCCTTGAACCTTTTCTTGGGAGAGTCCGGCGTGACGTGCGGCTGAAACAGCCATCGCTGCGTTCCTGACATTGAATTCGCCTGCCATGGGGACTTCGTAGCGCTCTCCTGCAAGGGTAAAGGCTGAACCGGTTTCCGAATAGGTGACGCCCGTTAGCCGGCGGTCGCAGTCTTTACCAAAGCCGACTCGACTGACAGGCGCGGGGGCTGAACTGGCGACGTCAATGCAGTTGGCATCATCACCATTGATAAACGCGATGCCGTTGCGGGGGACGATGTTGAGCAATCGCCGGAAAGACAACTTTATTTCATCAAGACTATCATAGATGTCAGCGTGATCGAACTCGATGTTGTTGATGATGACGACTTCGGGGAGATAATGCAGAAACTTTGAGCGCTTGTCGAAGAACGCTGTATCATACTCGTCCCCCTCGAGTACGGTGTGCTGACTTTCGGTAAATTGAGCCCCAACCCCAAGATTCTTTGGGAGGCCGCCAATCATGAAGCTTGGGTCGAGACCGCCGTCCAGCATGATCCAAGCGAGTAGTGAGGTGGTCGTGGTCTTGCCGTGTGTACCAGCGACGACGTGGTTGCTCTTTCCGCGAAGGAACTCTGTTTTAAGAATCTCTGGCAGAGACACATAGAGGAGCTTTCTTTCCAAGACAGCCTCAGCTTCTTCGTTTCCACGGCTGATGGCATTTCCAATGATAACCTGATCGGCCGAAGCAGGAATGTTCTCTGCCGCAAATCCAGAGGTGATCTCAACGCCTTGGTCTAACAGAAAGGTGGACATGGGTGGATAGACGTTGCTGTCTGAACCCGTGATGGTGTGCCCACGCTGCTTCATCGCCGCCGCTACTGAACCCATTGCCGTGCCGCAGATCCCCACGAAATGGAAGTGTTTGCTCGTGTCCGCCATGATTGGCCGGCATCCTAGAGCAGAAGGTGCGTTTGGCAATCAGAGACCGTTCTAAGGCTGCACGATGCCAGTAGAGTTGCTAAGAATTGCTCCTGCGAAGCTGGCCCCGCTTAACCTCGTCTCGCGGAAGTCAGCTCGATCGAGGCGGGCGAAACGGAAGTCGGAGCTTCGTACGTCTCCGCGCCTGAGATCCACATAAATCATGATTGCCCATTTGAAATCCGCTAGGGTTGCGATTGTGCGATCCATGTTGGAGTACCGAAGATCGGCTGAACTGAAGGAGGTTTGGGTCAACAAAGCGCTGTGAAAGTTGCTGTAGCTGAGCTGAGCGCGGATGAAGCTCGCTCTGGTTAGGTTCGCGAGGGTAAACCGGCTGTTGTAGAGAGTGGCGTCTACTGCCGAAAAGCCCTCGATTTGAGCCTGAGAGAAATCAGCGCGCGTGTAGAGGACACTTGCGAATTGAGGCTTCGCGAAATTGACGAGTGTGAAGCGAATATCTTCGCCTTTGCTGGCTTGGAAATTGATATTGTCGCCGGACGCTTCGTTGAAGTTTGTTCGGTCTAAGGTGGCTCCTGCAAAGATGGCGGAGGTCAGTCTGGCGTCGTCCAGATTGGCATCCGTTAGATCGGCTTCGGCGAAGTTCGTCCCGGTGAGGTTATAACCCGAGAGATCGAATCCAGAGAAGTCTCGACGGCTAAGATCGTCGTGACGGAAGATCGTCTCCTTGTCCAGGCTAGCCACGAAACGATAGAGTTGCGACCGCGCCGTTAGCCCTCGTTTCACGGTGGTGTAGCGTCGTCGCGAGTTTGGCTGCCCGCCTGCGAAATCTAAAGTCGCACGGAATACGGGCTGAGTACTTCGCGTCCAGTGGCGTCCGCCATCGCCGCTCGTTTCCAAGTGATAGGTCGGCAGCAGGAGGGTATGCGCGTTCTTTTGTATTGGCTGCGGCGTGTAGCGGATCTGAACCAGGTTGTCTTTGGTGATGACCAAACGGATGTCCGTTGGTAGGGCCGTGTCGGGAGACGCCTGGATCGGTTGCATCCAGAGGCCTACGGACAGGAGGACCGAGAAGAACGCGGCTTTCATCATCGGGAAATTAGACGAAGAATTTCCGCAGGTCTTCATTTTGTCTTCTAATTGGCCATAAGTCGTTGTTTGGTAGTGGGTTGTGAATTTTGTTTCTTGTATGCACGTATTCTTCGTGGTCGACTGCTCTCAATCGTGCGAGCCTCGGTTTAAATGAGCAGTTCGAAAGGAATTTCCCAGGAAGAGGTGAAGGGGTGAGGACCAAGGCGCGTGTAGCGGCTCCTTAGAGGATGGACTGGAATCAGATCAATCAGTTGGCGAACTCTCCGGTCGTCCTATGGGTCGGCGTGGCCTTTTGCCTCAGCCAGTCAGCCATGTTCTCAGGGTTGAACCTCGCTTTCTTCTCTCTTGGGCGCTTGCGCCTTGAAGCAGTGGCTGAGCAAGGCAACGAAGGGGCTCGGCGTATCCTGGATCTTCGTCGGGATTCGAACTTCCTCCTGTGCACGATCCTGTGGGGGAACGTTGCGGTCAACGTGGCCCTAACCTTGTTGTTGAAGGCTGTGTTTGGAGCAGAGGGCGCCCTCATGGCATTCGCCTTCTCAACCGTCGGCATCACCTTCTTCGGAGAGATTATCCCGCAGGCTTATTTTTCAAGGCATGTGCTCAATGTGGCTTCACGGTTGGCTCCAATCATCCGCATCTACCAGTTTCTCCTCTACCCCTTAGCAAAGCCTAGCGCCTTTATCTTGGACACGTGGATCGGCAAAGAGGGCCCTAACTACATGCGTGAACGTGATATCGAGATCATTCTTCACAAACACATTAATGAGGTGGACTCCGAGATCGGTGAAACGGAAGGCCAGGGAGCTCTCAACTTCCTCGACCTTGATGATCGGAAGGTGATCTCTGAAGGCCAAGAGATCGACCCCGACACGATCCATGCGTTTCCTGTGAAGCTAGACCTGCCGATCCTTCCCCAGTACGGCGAAGATGGGTCGGATGAGTTCATCGAGGAGCTGAAGAAGAATGACAAGAAATGGCGAATCATCGTCGATGAAGCCACGGGGCTTCCATTACTTGTTTTGGAAGCCGAGGCCTACGTCTATTCGATTTTCTCTGAGGACGACGACCTCGATATCTACGAGGACTGCCATCGTCCTATCATCGTGACGGATCCGAGTGTCACCCTGGATAAGGTGCTGGATCAACTCCAGGTAGACGCCGAGCATCGGGATGACTTGGTTGTGGATGATGACGTGATTCTCTTCTGGAGCGAGTCTAGCAAGCGAATCATCACGGGTGCGGACATCCTCGGGCGCCTGCTCAAGGGGATTGTGCAGCAAACGATCACCGATGAGAAGCCAACAGCATCTCCTGCGCCAGCAATCGAGACTTCGGTCGAAGAAGCTTCTGTGATCAAGGGTTAGGGAGAACGCTTTGCTCCAGAGATTGCCTCGCCCGATATAGGGTATAGGATTGGGGTGTGAAGGTTCTGAGTTTCTTACTACTTCTGGTCGGCACAGCATCCTGGTCGCTAGCCGACCTACCGGCGATGCGGCCGCAAGAAGGGCTGCGAGAGAACGCCCCAAACGTTCATGCCCTGACCAAGGCGCGTATGGTGCCTCGACCGGGAGAGGTCATCGAGTCGGGCACCATATTGGTTCGCAATGGCCTCATCGTAGCAGTTGGTTCGAATGTGCCGATCCCTGAGGATGCGAGAATTTGGGATCTAAGCGGGCTGACGATTTATTCAGGATTCATCGACGCCTACGCTCAATTTGGAAAAGAGGTAGAGTCACCCAAACAGAACCAGCCAGCTCATTGGAACACAGAGGTATTGCCTCAACGTTCGGTCTTAGATGCGGTGACAATTTCTCAAGACGACGTGAAGAAGCGGCGGGAGCTGGGTTTCACGACCGCGCATCTGGTGCCCACTGGAGGTATCTTCTCTGGTAAAGGCGCCGTGGTCCAGATGACGGCGCCTGAAGCCGCGAGTTTCGTGTTGAAGCGGCGGGCGTCGCAGCATCTTGCGTTTGTGACCCTGGGGAGCACGTATCCCAAGTCACTCATGGGATGCTTGGCCTTGATCCGTCAGACGCTTTCGGATGCGGATTGGTATCGCCGGTATAAGCAAGTCTACAAGCAACATCCTAACGAGATTCGACCGGGAGAGCACGTCGCGCTGAATGCTCTTGCTGCTACCGTTAGTAGGAAAGAGCCAGTCTTCTTCCACCTTGGAGATGAGGCCGATGTACAGCGTGCGCTGGCAATTGCTGATCAGTACAAGTTGCGTCGAGTGTTGGTAGATTCGGGACACGGCTATCGGCAAGCGAAGCGATTTCGTCGCAGTGGAACCGAATTGGTTCTATCGATAGACTTCCCGGAGGCACCTATTGTTTCAGCCCCCGATCGAGCCCTAGATGTTTCGCTCGAGAAGATGCAGCACTGGGAGCAAGCTCCCACCAATGCCGCTGTCCTTCACGAGCGTGGGGTGAAGTTCGCGCTTTCAACGCACCGGTTAGGTTCGAAGTTGAACGAATTCTGGCCGAATGTTCGCCGCGCGATTCAGCATGGCCTTGATGAACAGGCTGCGATCGAAGCCCTGACCAGCGCACCGGCACGGATGCTAGGCGAAAGTGCTCGGCTGGGAGAGATTTCCAATGGGCGGCTTGCGAATTTGGTGGTGACGGACGGCAATCCATTCCGTGAGAAAGAAGCGAAGATACGCCAAGTTTGGGTTGATGGGCATCCTTGGTACAGTGCGCTTGAGCGTGCTGAGGATAGTCCAGTGGGCACCTGGGAAGCGGCCTGGACAGGAGTGATCGGGCCGGAACGCCTGGTGGTGAGCGGCTCTAACGAAAAGCCTAAAGTGAAGGTCGGAGACGATGGTGCCGCCGTTGATCTAGTCATGGCCGGAAGCGATGAATTCAGCTGCACCTTGTCTTCCAAGCATTTCGGGTTTGAGGAAGGCCAGGTTCGACTGAATGCCTATCTCAATGCCAAGACCATGGTAGGACAAGGGGTCTTGCCTGATGGGCAACGTCTTTCCTGGTCGGCCAAACGCCTGCTACCGGAGGACCACAGTGCGAAGGAACAGAAGCTGCTTGAAGCGATTTCGCTGAATCCTGTAGATCAATACCCTGCCGGGGCCTATCCGGGTAAGTTGCCTGGGATGAATCTCCGGAAACGTCGGGTTTTCATTGAGAATGCGACGATCTGGACCTGTGGGCCTCAGGGTATTCTGACTAACGCTAATGTTGTCATCGAGGATGGGCGGATTATCGCGATTGGGTCAGAAGTTCAAGCGCCGAAGCGTTCTTACACGATCGACGGTAAGGGCAAGCATATTACGCCAGGACTTGTAGACTGCCATTCTCACACGGCAATCAGTCGAGGTGTTAATGAAGGTTCTCACGCTGTTACCTGCGAGGTCCGGATAGGAGACGTGCTCGATCCGACGGATATCAGTATCTACCGCCAATTGGCAGGGGGCTTGACGACAGCAAACTTGCTGCACGGCTCGGCCAATCCCATGGGGGGCCAAAGCCAAGTCATTAAGCTGCGCTGGGGGCACGATGCCGAAGGTCTTAAGCTTATAGGGGCGAAGCCTAGGGTGAAGTTTGCCCTTGGTGAGAATGTGAAACAATCAAACTGGGGTTCTCGTTCCAACAATCGCTACCCGCAGTCCCGAATGGGCGTGGAGCAATTGATGCGTGATACATTTCTGGCAGCGCGCGAGTATGGCGAACGCAAGCAGCATCATGCTGAGCAGGAAAAGGCTGTTCCCTTTCGCTCAGACTTCCGCCTAGATGCGGTGTTGGAGATTCTCCGTGGGGAACGCATTGTACATATCCACTCCTACCGGCAGGACGAAATCTTGATGTTTGTCAGATTGGCTCAGGAATTCGGATTCACGGTGGGCACCTTTCAGCATGTCTTGGAGGGATACAAGGTGGCGCGTCACCTGCGTGAGATCAATGCGGGGGCATCGACCTTTAGCGATTGGTGGGCCTACAAGTTTGAGGTGTATGATGCTATTCCCTACAACGGAGCGATGCTGCACAGTGCTGGGGTGATCACCTCATTCAATTCTGACGACAATGAGCTGGCAACGCGCATGAACACCGAAGCGGCCAAGGCTGTCAAATACGGGGGCGTTTCGCCTGAAGAGGCACTCAAGTTCGTCACGATCAATCCTGCGAAACAGCTTCGGATAGCGAACCGGATAGGTTCATTAGAAGAAGGCAAAGATGCAGATTTCGTGGTCTGGAGCGGACCACCGCTTTCGACGTTGTCGCGTTGTGAACAGACGTGGATTGATGGCGTGCCCTATTTCCAGCGATCGTCACAGACGAAACGAAGGCGATGGGTCGAGGTCGAGCGTCGACGGTTGGTCGGAAAGATTCTGAAGGAATCCGAAGGTTCAGAGAAAGAAGACAAGCCTAAAGATGATAAGGCCGAAGAGACACAGAGTATTGCCGAGCGGCTCCGTCTACTGAGTCCGTGGGGACAATATCAACAGATTGACTATCAGAGTCTTTATCATGATGGTCAGAGCCTCCATGCCTGCACCGGGTGTTATTGTGAATTCCGCTAGTCCAATAAAGATGCGCTCTCCTACCACACTCTTGTTTGCCGTTGCTCTGCTCCACTCTGGGTGGGCAAATGATGTGCTTCCTGCTGCGAAAGAGGACCGTGCGATTCTCTTGCATGGCGGGATGTTGCACCCCATCTCGGATGAGCCCATCCCCGAGGGGAAATTGCTCATGAGCGGTGGCCGTATCCTGGCGATTGGTCGTGCGGATGAGGTTCTCGATGGCGAAGAGAATGCCCTCAAGGTGTCTTGCAGCGGGAGCCATGTTTACCCTGGGTTGATTTCTGCCAATGGCACGCTTGGGCTCGTGGAGATCTCTGCCGTGCGTGCCACCGTGGACTTGCGCGAGCCCGGCATGATCAATCCAAGTGTGCGTGCCGAGAGTGCGGTGAACCCGGATAGTGAACTCTTTCCCGTGGCGCGAGCTAACGGCATGCTATCTACCCTGACGGTACCACAGAGCGGAGGGCTGCTTAGCGGGCGCTCAGCCTTGCTTCAGCTCGATGGGTGGACTTGGGAAGACATGGTGGTGAAGGCGCCGGTCGGGATGCATCTGTTCTGGCCTCGCATGCGCTACGGGGCGAGTGCCTCAGCCGATGCTCAGAAGAGCCAGCGCGAGAATTGGGAAGAGCGATTGAAGACGCTCCAGACGTTCTTTGATGAGGCGCGTGCTTATCAGAAAGCCAAGCTGAATCGAGATGTCACGTTTCGCTCTGATGTGAGACTGGATGCAATGATCCCCGTGTTAGAAAAACGTTTGCGATTGTTCGTGCATGCCGTGGGAGTGGTCGAGATCCAACGTGCCTTGCAGTTTGTAGAAGAGCAGGACCTTTCAGTCGTGCTCGTCTCGGGACAAGATGTTGCGCGTGTCGCTGCATTGCTCAAAGAGCGCGAGGTCCCGGTTATTTTAAGTACGGTCCAAGCCCTGCCACTGCGCAGGTGGGAGCCCTATGACTCTGCTTCGAGAGTTCCCGCGAGCTTGCTGGCGGCGGGAGTGCCATTCTGCATTGCAAATGGTTCTGGCGCCTCGAATGCACGAAACCTTCCTTACATCGCAGCGGCGGCAGTGGGTGAGGGATTCTCTGCCGATGACGCCATGCGATCAATCACACTTTCGTCTGCCGAAGTTCTTGGTGTCGCGGACCAGTTAGGCTCACTTCAAGTGGGTAAGTTGGGCACGTTGATCATTGCTGACGGGAATCCGTTAGAAATTACGACCAATGTCCAGCGAGCTTTCATTCGGGGCAGCGAGATCGACTTGTCGAGTAGACACACGAAGCTCTATAAAAAATACCTAGAGAAGCAGCGTCGATTGGGGCAACCTTCTGAAGCACGATGACACCATTGAATGATTACAGGAGCTTCAAGGATCTGCCGCCACTCGCAGGCGTAGCGGATTTCGAACAGGCGGCGTCTCCAGGGCTGAGTGTCCAAGAGTGTGTGAATCGTCTCAAGCGTTATCATTACGGTCTCCAGCGCGTGTGGCAGACCTGTTTGGCTCGCCTCACGGCAGAGCCGATTTATGAGATCAAGATGGGTCTGAGCCATCATACGCATCTGGCTGCGGAACACATCGGGGCTATCCGTGCTCGTGTCGCGGAGATGCGGCATCCACCGCTTGGTCTCGATGCGGTGCCTGATCCCTATCTTGAGTGCTGCTTTGATGAGATTCTCAATGCGCCGACGAGCTACGCATTGATTGCAGGACTCTACGGAAAGGGATTGTCCGCGATTCTTGAGGGCATGAACCATCACTTGGAGGACACTAATCTCTTGGTGGACTCGCCGAGTGTGAGGATTCTGAAGCACGCGATCATAGAGATCGAGGGGATGATCGAGTGGGGTGAGGCGACTGGAGCCGCACTGAAGAACGAGGCTTCGGAGGAACATGTAGCTGAAGTAGCCGTATGGTTAGGTGAGTTGGATCAGCGACTTGCTGCTGCGGGAGGACTTGATGGTATCCAGGTGGCGGTGACTTCGCAGGTGCCAGGTCCTCGTTACAGTAAGGCTGCGTTCGTTTATGATAGTGATCCGAAGCGCGACGAACGCTTTCAAGACCCCTACAATATGGGGGTGCATGCGGAGGTCTTTCTCCATGAGGATCGCTTTGCAGATCGAGATAAGGTCCTGATGATGTATTATCGTCGTCTCCGAGAGATCGATGTGCCGGAGATGATGGCATCTATTCTCTATGAGATGGTGCAGGCCAAGGGCGATGAAGAATCCGGGGGCTATCCCTGGAAATTTCACCAAGAAATGACTCGTCAGCTATGGGACGAAGCGCGCCATGCCATGATGGGCGAAGTTGGCTTTGCCAAACTTGGAATTGATTGGTCGAAATTAGTTAGGATTAATTTCACCTGGTCGAAGGGGCTGAACGAGCAACTCACGCCGAAAGAGCGGCACGCCGTCTTGTGGTACATCGAGCAAGGGCAGATGAGTAAGATGGGCAAACGGTATGAGTGGGAGGTCGGTCGTGACTCCGGCGATCACTTTGCCGAACTCATTCAAGACTACGATTGGGCCGATGAAGTGTTGCATGCCCGCATCGGTAGAGACTGGTACGTCGAGGGTTTCGAAGACGTCGCCAAAGCCGCTGCTTACGGGACGAAGTGTTGGGACAAGGGGGTTTCAGGATGGGAACAATGGAAGAGTGAGGGCCTCACCGAACACTACAATTGGTGGCCAGATCTCTATGCGGAGGCCTGTCGTCTTAGAGGTGAAACGCCCGATAAAGAAACGGCAGCCTACGACACTTCGTACGCGGATACCCGTGCCGATCTTGAACGGATCTCTGGTGCTTCAGGTTAGTCGATCTAGTTCGAAAGAATCCCTATCCTCGTTGGCAGGAACTGTGATAATGAATGAATCAAGCGAGTTATTGTGTCGTTGTTAGTTGAGGCTCGCTCGGAGATACTAGCGGATAACGCAGTGTCAGTGCTCATGGGGAATCCTGTTCTCATGCCTGGCGCGATCCTGGATACGGGCGAGTTCGGCGCTCAAGCCTAACGTCGTTAAGCCAGTGTAGGCAGCCACGTTCTTTGCTAGGCCCGCCATCCGATTGCTGGGCCAATCTGCCGCAGCCACTTGCAGAGCAACGCTTCCCTCGTCGGCGAG
>JAACDM010000100.1 GCA_009936795.1 Verrucomicrobiaceae bacterium
CCCTCTTCCCTTAACCGAACGATTCAACATAATCCTAGCACCGCCGACAAAAAATCAATCTAGGCGTCAGCGCATGGCTCTAGTACGTTTCTGCTTTTCGGAATATAGCCGGAGCATCTTGGTCTGGTCTGGTCTGGTCTGGTCTCACCTACCACGCACTGTTCTCGAAAAAGTTAGGAAGCGCCTCCACGGAGTTCTCATAGTCAACCTCAGCCCTTCTCTATCAATCCACTTCATCAGAAGCCCTCGCATCTTCGTGCCCTCGCGCGAAAAATCTCCAAAAGTCTCCGCTCGACTCCTAAAGTTTCCGCAGTCAAGGCTCGCCACCTGGGGTTAGTTCACCCAGCATTTCGCCATCAGAAACCCTATTTCTATGAAAGCCCTCTCTCGTTCCCTCGCCCTTCTCTGCCTCGCCATGACCACCTCGCTCATGGCAACTCCGAAGAAGATCGTCTTCATCTCCCACCTCAGCTCACACGGAAACGGCCAACACGAGTATGGCGCTGGCTGTCAGCTCATCGGCCAATGGCTCACCGCCGCGTATGGCGAAGACAAGGTCACGTGGGAACACCACATCATCTGGCCCGAGGAGCCTGAGGCCGCATTCAAAGATGCGGATACCGTTGTCTTCTTCTGCTCTGGCGGGAACGGCCACTTGGTGAACAAACACGTAAAGGAGTTTGATAAAGTCATGAAGCGTGGCGTCGGCCTGGCCTGCCTGCACTATGGAGTGGAGGTCCCCGTCGGCCCTCCCGGCAAAGGCATGCTTAACTGGATGGGCGGCTATTTCGAAGCCCACTGGTCCGTCAACCCTCACTGGATTGCAGAATTTAAAGAGTTCCCCAAACATCCAGCCGCCGCTGGCCTCAAGCCCTTCACCAGCAATGACGAATGGTACTTCCATATGCGTTTCCGTCCCGAGATGGAAGGCATCACGCCCATCCTCTCCGCCCATCCCCCTGCAAAGACCATGGAACGCAAGGATGGCGCTCACAGCGGCAATCCTCACGTCCGCAAATCTGTTGCCGATGGCAATGCTCAGCACGTCGCTTGGACCTATCAGAGAGGCGAAGACTATGGCAATGGCCGCGGCTTTGGATTCACCGGCTTGCACTACCACAAGAACTTCACCGATGACAGCTTCCGCAAGACCGCGCTCAACGGCATCGCTTGGACCGCTCAGCTAGGCATCCCCGAAGGCGGCGTCCCCTCCCCACGTCCTACGGAAGCCGATCTCGCTAAGTCGATCACCGACACCGTCGCCAAGTTTCCCAAGCACACCAAGCCCAAGAAGAAAGCAAAGAAGAAACAAGCTGCTAACAAGAACGCCACCCTCCCTAAATCGGCCTTCTCATCCAAGACGGTGACCGAGGACACTCCGGGCCACGCCGTGAAGATCGAAGCCGACATCACCGGCGCCAAGCAACTCTACCTCGCCGTGACCGATGGCGGCGATAGCTACAGTTTCGACTGGGCCAATTGGATAAACCCACGAGTGGTTGGCCCCAAAGGAGAGAAGAAGCTCACGAAAATGAAATGGGCCAAAGCCGAATCCGGCTGGGGCCAAACGCGCCTCAATCAGAACGCGGGCGGTGGCAACCTCATCGTCGCAGGCAAACGAATCAAGGAAGGTATTGGCACCCACGCCACGAGCTTGATTACTTACAACATACCGAACGGCTACACCAAGTTTCGAGCTACCGGCGGCCTCGACGAAGGCGGCACGGAACAAGGCGGCGCCTCAAGCGTCGCCTTTCATGTTTTTACCAAGGACCCTCAGGACTTCATAAGACAAGAAACCCGCAAATCAGGCGGGGGTGGTGACGATCTCCGCGATCCTGCCAATGCGGTAGCTTCCTTAGACGTTCACCCGGAGCTCGACGCTACCCTCTTTGCCTCGGAACCCATGCTCATGAGCCCTAGCAGCATCGATGTTGACCACCTCGGACGTGTGTGGGTCTGCGAGGTGATCAATTACCGCGGTCACAAGGGCAAACGTAAGGAGGGCGACCGCATCCTCATCATCGAAGACACGGATGCCGATGGCAAAGCTGACGAATCGACCGTGTTCTACCAAGGCAACGACGTCGACTCCGCCCACGGCATCTGCGTGTTAGGCGATCGCGTCATCGTCTCTGCCAATGACGATGTCTTCTCCCTCTACGACGACAACAAGGATGGCAAAGCGGATCGAAAGGAACTCATGTTCACCAAGATCGGCGGCAGCCAGCACGACCACGGCATCCACGCCTTCATGTTCGGACACGACGGCCGCCTCTACTTCAATTTCGGTAATGCAGCCAAACAACTCTGCGATAAGGATGGTGAATTGATCGTTGATCTTGCGGGGAACGAAGTCGCCGCCAAACGCAAGCCCTACCAAGAAGGCATGATCTTCCGCTGCGCCCTCGATGGCTCTAATGTCGAAACGTTAGCCTGGAACTTTCGCAACAACTGGGAAATGGCCGTCGATTCGTATGGCGCCATGGGGCAGAGCGACAATGACGATGACGGCAATCGAGGCGTCCGTATCAACTTCGTCATGGAGTACGGCAACTACGGCTACAGAGACGAATTCACCGGGGCCGGCTGGCGCAGTGATCGTATCGGAGCCCACACAGATACGCCACTCAAACACTGGCATTTACGCGATCCCGGTGTCGTACCGAACTTACTCCAAACGGGAGCAGGCTCCCCCACAGGTATCACCATCTACGAAGGCGACCTCTTGCCGAAACAATTTCACGGCCAAGTCATCCACTGCGATGCCGGGCCAAACGTGTGCCGCGCCTATCCGGTCGAGAACGATGGCGCAGGCTACAAAGCCGAGAGCGTCAACATCCTTAGTAGCACGAAGGACCGCTGGTACCGGCCTTCAGATGTCGCCGTCGCTCCCGATGGTTCCCTCATCATCGCCGACTGGTATGATCCCGGCGTCGGAGGCCACGGCATGGGCGACCTCGATCGGGGCCGCCTCTTCAGGGTCGCGCCTAAAGGCAACACAACCTTTCAAATCTATAAAGTAGACACGTCAACTACCAAAGGAGCCATCGCCGCGCTCAAGAGCCCCAACAATGCCACCCGTTACCTCGGCTGGACTGCTCTCAGCAAAGACAAAGCCGGTCGCAAAGCGGCCCGCACCCTATTCAGAGACAAAGAAGCGCTTCCACATCACCGCGCACGCGGCCTTCACTTGTTAGGCTGGCACAAGAAAGGCTATGTCAAACAAGCCCTCCAAAATAGTGATCCTAACATACGTATGGCAGGCCTTCGTCTCGCTCGCCAACACAACAGCCATCTATTAGAATCCATCGAAACTCTCACAGAAGATCCCGATTCTCAAGTCCGCCGCGAATGCGCCATAGCGCTACGATTTCAAGATAGCCCCATAGCAAACGAACTCTGGGCCAAACTCGCCGCGCAGCACGACGGCAAAGACCGTTGGTATTTGGAAGCCCTCGGCATCGGCGCCGACCTTTATTGGGACAGCCGCCTCGCCGCCTTTGAAGCCCTCGACCATCAGGGCCTCGGCTCAGCTGATATCCTCTGGCGCAGCCGTGCAACGAGCACACCAGGAAAGTTAGCGGACGCCCTCCTAAAGGAAGCCTCGGCAGAGACACAGCAGCGTCTCATACGTGCCCTCGATTTCCAAACACCCGGAAAGGCCAAAGACGCCGCCCTCGCCAAGGCCTTTGCACAAGGTAGCGAGCAGATCGCCCTCCCCATCGCCTTCAACCTCCCACCTGACAGTCTAACCTCAGAACAGAAATCCAAGGTGAGTCGCCTGGTCAGCTCCATGAAAGATAAGCCCGAAGCAGTCCGCCTCATCGCGCGCTTCAACTTCTTAAAACCAACCACTACTAGCGATATCCTCCTCAGCTACATCCTCAAACAAGAACAAACCAATAGCGATAGTATCCTCGCCGCCCGATCCATTGTCCGCACAGGTGCATGGGAATGGATCTCAGAGCACATGCGCGGCGCGCAGCTCAAGGCTATCACTGGAAATGATTACGATAGGCTCATTCACGCCCTCGGAAGCTGTGGCGAAGCCGTCGACATTCTAAAAAGAGAACTGCTCCGAAATTATAGTAATATTAGTCTCTGCCAGAAACTAGTCGCCGCGATCGCACTCTCCCCCAACGGCGAACGCTTCCTCCTAAAGGAAGCCGAGTCACCACAATTTCGCGACGAACTCAAGTTCACCACCGCCGCCGTGTTAGGCCGATCCCGTGATCGTAAGATTCGTGATAGCATCGCCAAGGCCCTCGACTTGCCTCCC
>JAACDM010000647.1 GCA_009936795.1 Verrucomicrobiaceae bacterium
CCCGACAACCTCACATGCCCTTCGCCTTTCATTAGGCGAGGGGCTTTGTCTTTCTTGAAATTGGCCTGCTGATAGATCCTAACGGATCCCCTACTGGAAATAGCGGTGTCTTGTACTCCTTCAGAAAACGCGTTGCTAAACGAGGATACCACTCTACTTTTTTTGAGAAATCTATGAGCGGCGGTTTTAGCCGATGGGCTAGCATGGCACGCTTGAAAAGTGCCAGTCTTTGACAATCGGTCCTGTTAAGGAGCCAACTCAGTGAGGCCATTATGTTAAACGGAAACACATTCGATCATCTCGATCCCCTGCTGCAAGCCAGATCACGGCTTGGCGCTTGTGTCCCGCTTTCTCGAAATGAGGCCCTCAGCTTCACAAACCTAAAAACGTTTCTCGGCGCCACCGCTGGAAAACTCGGCGCCCAACTGACAAAGCGGCAAGACAAAGGTTACCTTTCCACCAAGAAAGCGTTTATTGATCGCAAGCCCGCGGCTTGGTATGCGCTATCGTCGACCGGTAGCAAGGCGTTGAATATAACACGACGAACCTCACTTTCATGATCAATAAAGGTCTCCTACTCGCTCTCGCCATCGGGGTGATCGCTATGCTCCTACGTGAACGCGCTCAAGAGAGCAGCACGCCTCCTCTCGCAGTGCCGTCGGCCGCCCCCAGCATACTGACTGAACTAGGCGAACCAACACAACGAGCGGCTCCTGTCCAGCAAGCCGCACTACCTGCAGAGGCTATCACGACGACCGCCAACGACACGGCAGCCTATGAGGAGAAAATGAAGCGCGTGCTGCGAAGCCAAGCTTCTGACGAAGAACAGCTCGAGTTTTGGGGGCACGTGCAGACCAGTAAACGTCTCGATGCTTTGATCGCCGATCTCAAGGATACAGCAGGGGCCAATCCAGAGGATGTCACCACTCGACTTAGCCTTGCCCAAACCTACATCGTGAAATGAGAGCTTTTCCTGCAGGACCTGCCCAAGGTATCTGGGCAGGCAAGGCACAGGTCCTTTGGGAGGAGGTTCTCGAGACGGATCCTGAGAATTGGGATGCCCAGCGAAACATCGCGTTCTCTTACAGCCAGTACCCTGATTTCTTGAACAAGACCGGTGCCGCCATCACAGAGTATGAAAAGACACTCGCCATTCAAGAAGCTGCTGCAGAGCCTCGAAGCCGGTTTGCTAGCAGCTACCTCGACCTCGCCAAGCTTCATTTGAAAAACGGCGATCCGAACAGATCCCTTTCCACTCTTGAAAAGGGAACAGCCACCCATCCAGATAAGACTGATCTAGCAGAACAACTGCGAGTGATGTCTTCTTCTTACAAATTCAAAGAGCCTTCCGAGGAGTAAGCGACCTCATGTCGACCGTCTACATCCACGCCACTCGTCTCACCGGTGAACTTTCGTTTCAGCAGTGCCTTTCCCAGGAAGAAGAGAGTCGCGCTGCTGCTTTCAAGTTCAAGCGAGACAAAGAGCGCTACAGCGAGTGCCATGGGCGTCTGCGCCATCAACTGGCTCACTACACGGGCACGGAACCGGAGAAGCTCACATTTCGAACCGGACCTTTTGACAAACCAGAGCTAACGGATGGAGCCTGGCATTTCAACTTATCTCACAGCGATGACCTGTTCGCGGTGGCCGTCTGTCAGGATCATGCTGTAGGCATTGATATCGAAACGGGAACCAATAACAGAAACCTGTTAGAACTTGTTTCACACGTCTGTCACGCGACGGAGAAAGCTCGCCTCGAAGGGCTTTCCTCAGCACAAGAGAAACGTCGCCTGTTTCTCTCCTATTGGACGGCCAAAGAGGCCTTTCTGAAGGCCATCGGTTGCGGCTTTCAGCAGGCCCCAGAGTCCGTCTGCATCGCGGGCGATCCTTTCTCAGGTCAAGCCACGGGCGAGACCACGATGCCAGGAGCAACTCCAGAGGCCTGGAAGCTGCATTTCCTCGCAATCGCTGACAGCCACGTGCTCACGGTGGCTGCACCTAGAGAATGCGCCATCGAGCTCGTCGAATCTCCCTTTGACGCTTGATCGGTCTTCCCTAAGCTTCGCCTCCCAATCATGAGCAAGCAAAGCATCCTCGTCGCAGATTCCATCTCTCCTAAGGGCATCGAAGAACTGCAGGCCGACTCCGCATTTGAAGTCGAGGTGAATACCTCCATCACCGCCGAGGAATTGGTCGCCTCTGCCGAGAAATACCATGCGATCATCGTGCGCAGCCGCACTCAGATCACGGAGGAAGTGCTAGAGAAAGCTTCCAATCTCAGGGTCGTAGGACGAGCGGGAGTCGGTGTCGACAACATCAAGATCGATGCTGCTTCCAAGAACGGCGTGGTGGTGATGAACACGCCAGCCGGCAATACCATTTCTACAGCTGAGCATGCCTTCACGCTCATGCTCTCCATGGCACGCCACATACCCCATGCCCATGAGAGCATGAAAGCAGGACGTTGGGATCGGAAGAAATATCAGGGAACTGAGGTCTACGACAAGACGCTCGCCATTCTAGGGATGGGTAGGATCGGAACTGAGTTCGCGCGCCGAGCCATGGCCTTTGGCATGCGTGTGGTCGCTTACGATCCTTATCTTTCTTCAAGTCGCGCCCGTCTCCTTCGTGTAGAGCTAGTCGATACCGTAGAAGAGGCCGTCAAAGATGCCGACTTCATCACGCTGCACATGCCGATGACGCCGGACACGAAACACATTCTTAATGCCAAACGCATCGCCAACTTGAAACCCGGTGTTCACATCGTGAACTGCGCTCGTGGTGGTTTGTTAGATGAAGCCGCCATCGCCAAGGCCATCGATGATGGCATCGTCGCCGGGATCGCGCTGGACGTTTACGAAACAGAGCCTCCAACAGAAGACTTCGTTCTACGCGAGTCACCAAACGCCGTCCTGACGCCCCACCTCGGCGCGTCGACAACCGAAGCTCAAGAAAACGTCGGTATTGAAATCGTACGCACGGTGGCCGCGCATCTCAAAGAAGGTACTGTCGTGAACGCTGTGAACATGCCCAATATCGATGAGAAAACGGTTGCTGCCATCGGGCGCTATCTCGATTTCGCTGAGAAGTTAGGCGTCTTGGTCTCACAAATTGCCCCGGGTCGCCCGAATACACTCCGCGTCGATTACAGCGGTAAGGTTAGTGATGTCGATACCACACTCATTACTCGCTCCGCATTGAAAGGCTACTTGCAGTCCTCGTGCGAGCCTGGTGCCGTGAACACGATCAATGCTCCTGGCTTTGCTGAAACTCAGGGCATCCGCGTGACCGAATCTCACTCACCGAATCCCACAGAATTCACCGACCTAATCGAAGTCGCAGTGAAGACGGACAACGGCGAAGCTCGCGTCTTCGGAACGTTCTTCGGAAGTAGCCCCCGAATCGTCAAGATCGGTGAACACCGAGTGGAAGCAGCACCATCGGGCACACTCCTCGTCCTCACAAACGAAGATACGCCAGGACGCATCGGCCAAGTCGGCTGTTTATTAGGCGAACACAAGGTCAACATCGGCAGCATGTCGCTCAGCCGGAATACGGTTGGCGAACTCGCCATGACCGTCTTCAACCTAGACTCCACGCCTTGCGACGACGTTCTGCGCAAGCTTGAGGATGTTCCTGGGGTGACCGAAGCTCGAGTGGTTCAGCTGTAGTTAGATTTCCTACACTTCTGCCAAACGTTCATTGGAATCACCAAAGCTCGGTAAACGAATCTCGAATTTATCGAGAAGGGAAAGGAACAGGCTACATAGTTTCCGGTTCTCTTTCTCCCGATAATCGAGTACCCGCCCCGTTTCAATGGTTCCGCCTCCACGTCCCACGAGGACTACTGGAAGCTGTGTTGCATCATGACTTCCTGTCAGCATGCTAGAGCAGAAGAGAAGCATCGTATTGTCCAATGCAGTGCGTTCCCCTTCTTGAATAGCGTCTAGCTTTGTAGCGATGTAAGCGAGCTGCTCGACAAAGTATTGGTTCACCTTAAGCCAGTCCTGCGTATCAGCGTGAGAAAGAAGGTGGTGAATCATGTAATCCACCCCCAGGTGCGGGAAGCGAAGGGATGAGTGATCGTTGTTCAACTTTAAAGAACACACCCGCGTGGTATCCGTTTGAAAAGCCAACACCATGATGTCGGACATCAAACGCATGTGCTCAGAGACATCCTGCGGATAGCCGTCTGCTGGACGATCCATATTAAGCTCCGTCAGCGTCGGTCGCCACCCCTGAAACTCGCCTCTCTTTCCCGCACGGTCCAGGCGCTGCTCCACTTCGCGAACAGATTGAAGGTACTCGTCCAGCTTCTGCTGGTCCGTTCGACTCACTCTACGTCGCACATCATGCGCATCTTCCAATACGGCATCTAACACACTCCTATCACCTAACTGTACATCATTCTTGAACAAGCGATCAAAGGCCAGAGCCGGATAAACCTCCAACGGCGTGGGCGCTGTCGGCGATGACCAAGAAATATGCGAACTGTAAAGCATGGAGTAATTCTTGTGCACCGAGGGATTCGCCTTCTCGCAGCCCAAGACCAGGCTAGGCAGTCGACAATCACGGCCATACCGCTGAGCGACCACTTGATCTACACTGGTACCAGACCTGATCTCTCCTCCCGGAGCCAAGGGCGCGCCCGAGAGCAGATTACCAGTCATCGAGCTATGAATGTTCCCCTTCAGCGCTTCCTCATTGTAAAGGCCACGGATGAACAACAACTTCTCTTTGTGACTTTCCAGGGGGGCTAACACCTTTCCTAAGGTCATCTCTTTCCCTTGACCTTTGGCCCACCACTCCTTGCTATGAAAGCCATTGCCTGCGAAGAGCACGCCCAGACGCTTCGGGGCATCACCCCCCTCAGTCTTCGGCTTCCCTACATCGGCAAAGACAGGCATGGATTCGAACCAAGGCAATGCCATGGATACTCCCAGGCCGCGAATCATCGAGCGGCGGTTCAATCTATCGTAGGAGCGGTTCATGGTTTCACTTGGGCTAATGGTTCTCCGCGGATCTCGCGAAACTGTGTACTTCTGACAATCCGTTCGATAGCCACATGCACACGATAGTCGTTCGCCTTGAGGGAGTCCATCATTTGATCCAACAGAACACTATCAGGTAAACGTACAGCTCTCCCCAACGCATAGCCGAGCAGCTTGCGACAGAACTGTTTCACAAAGACGTCTCTTTGGTCCTCGACAAGATAGTCACGCAATCCGGCCAAGCCTTCGAGAGATTTGCCGTCCTTCAGTGTCGTCTTGGTGTCCGCCCGCTCCGCTCGAAGACGTCCCACCGTATCATACTGCTCGAGCGCAAAGCCTAACGGATCGACTTTAGCGTGGCACTTCGCACACCCAGGATCTGAAGTATGCTGCTCGATCAACTGCCTCGCCGTAAAGTCTCCCTCAATTACATCTGGCAGCGTAGGCACACCTTTCGGAGGCTTGGGCAAATGCTGACCCAGCAGGGTCTCGTAGACCCAATTTCCCCGAAGAATGGGGCTCGTCCGCGAGGCACCTGAATGCTTCGCCAGAGTCGCGGCCATCCCAAGTATCCCTCCTCGCCCATGAGCACGAACTTCCTTCACACGCTGCCAAGAGCCTACCTCTACTAGAGGAAACTCATAAAACTCCGCTAGTGTTGAGTTCGCAAACGTATGGTCAGCATTCAAGATCGAGAGCACGGAGCGATTCTCCTGAAAGAGATCGGTAAAGAACCTCAGGGTTTCCTCATACATGGCGCCACGAAGGTGTTCAAAGTCAGGATGGAGTTGCTCGTTCTTTTCATTGAACGTATCGAACTCTCGCACCTGAAGCCATTGGCACGCGAAATGCTTTGCCAGCCGTCGAATTTTAAAACTTCCTAGCATTCGCCTCGTTTGCGCAGCCAACTCTTCGGGATCCGCGAGCCGGCCTAGGGAAGCGGCCTCAGTCAATGCGGGATCCGGCATTGAAGACCAAAGAAAGTAACTGAGCCGTGTGGCCTGTTCCCACGCCGTCACCGGGCCCTGTGTGACACCCTCCGGAGCCGCCTCTGATCTGTAAAGAAAGGCAGGAGCTGCCAAGAGCCTTGCCAGCATCAACTGGAAAGCTTGTTCATGGTCGAGTCCATCACTGCGAAGCTTGTGATAGAGCCCCCGCAATCCGTGCCCTTCCTCCATACTCAGAGGTCGCCGATAAGCTTTCGCCGCAAAGTTCAGCAGTGAATTCAGTTGGGCGCCCTCGGTTTCGAGTACACGCCTACTCAGCGCCATAGCACCACTGGCAACGGGCTCGATCATGGGCTTGAAGATCGCGGGGTCGCTATCTTGAGTTGCAAACTCGAGCAGCTGCTCCAACGCGGTTTCCAATCGATAGGCATCTCTGCTAACAAAGAGTAATTCGTCCCATAACCGATCGATGGTCTCACGCCCAGCATCGTCCAGCATTAGACGCCTAAGAGGCTCATCTTCGCGATGGTAAAGAACCAAGGTAACCACTTCATCGATCGGAACCACACGTGCATAGCACATAGCAGCCGGAAAGACCTCGCGAAAGGCGGCATACGCTAGTTTCAGATTTGCCTCAGCTGATGAGCCCGGCATCACCATCATCGGCGCATCTTTCACGTCATCAGTCACCGCGAGTTGAACACCCACGCGGCCAGTGCTGGACTCGGCCAAGACACCCGTGGTGAAGAAGTCAGCCTCATCCAGCAATACCGAAGGCAACTCCATTTCAATGCGCTCATCGGCAGCGGTCACCAGGTGGCCTTCCTCCGTGAAGGTTTGTCCAAAGGCTTCTGTCACGGTGCCCGTCGGCAACGACCATTCATTAAAATCCAATCGATTAAAGAGAAGTCCATCCACCGCCTCTAGCTGATCAATCATCGCAAGATCCGGACCCGACAGACTGTCACGGGGTGCATCACCTGTCACCAGGCCTTGCACTCTCATCCCAAGAGCACTGGCCTCGCCCGAATTGCTTGTCTTCATCCATCGATCTAGCAAGGAACCATCAGGTACCTTCTGCCATGCGACTGGGAGGTCTTGATCCTGGCCACTGTAAAAGTGCCAAGTGGCCAAGTTTCCTTGGCTATCGTGATGAGGATTGCCCGCCAAGAGGCTATCCGCGCAATCCTCACGGAGAGACCATCGTCGAGGCACATCGCCGAAGCTTTCGGTCAGGACTAGGTCTATTTCAGTAAGATCGCAGGCGTGATGCCCATCGCGTGCATCAATGAGCAGGGACACGACATCACCTATCTCGATCCTCGCTTCCGTGATTGGTTTAATGTTAGCTTTTTGAAGAGCACTAATAACGCCCTCTCGCAACACCCGCAGTTGATCTCCTCTCTGGTGTTGAATGACCCATTTCGTGCCATTGCCACAACCATGACGCCCTTGCACGTGCGCAGCAATTTCGAGTGTCCCACCGATTGGACTTTGCCAGCCGGCGGCCACCCAGTGTTCCGGGTGCGGGTGCACCAAGATTGAATGAGGAGGCGCTTCACCGGGAATGTTCAGTGATTGATCCGAAGCATTGGAGACAACGGAGAGGTCTTTCACATCAGGCAACCTCCAAGCAGAGATAGCAGCCTTCTGTCCCACATTCTGGTGTGGTTCCGTCAGGTGACCGGTGATCACCGCGCGTCCCCCCACCAAACCAAGCGCCTGAAGAACAAGATGCAGAGCCTTAGAATCCACTTCGTACTTGTCAGCCAGAAACTTGGTATCCACAGCACCGTCTGAATGCCTCGCTACAAAGGCGGCCTGAAGCAACGCGCCAAGACTAGCAAGCGTCCGCTCACGAAACACCGCAAAGCCACTGGAGACCTGCTCAAGGTCACGCAAGAGTATTGGCGAACGACCGGTACGAACGATGCGTGGCGCCTCCCAAACGATCTCATCATCATCGGTAGCCGTCCCCAGCGCCCTCGACGTCAACTGAAGAGACACGGTACTCTCTCCGGCACTCTTAAACCGATGAGTGAGATCACTTCGTGCGGTCACAGGATTGATGGCAGCTTGCCACGGATGCACGTAGCCGCCAAGATGTCCCACCGGATTGAACGTCCACAGCCGATCCTGCCAGCCACGCACCCAGGCGACGAGTTCCTCTGGACGGTCTTGCTCAATGGAGCTCCACAATGAACGCAGTTCATTGAGAAGAGATGGACCCTCCTCTGGCTCAGCGAGAAGCATCCGCAAGAGATTTCCAGCATAGTGAGGATTCAGATTAGCGGATTCGGCAACTCGCTCGACACCAGCGGGATCTTGACTGAGTTCTTCCCGATGAGCGAGCAACACAGCGAAGTAAGGCAGGAGATCAAGACGCCCCTCGCGAACATCTGCCGGCACGACGTTGCCAACCTGACTGCGGTAGCTGAAATCGACCGCTTCAGCTCCCATGACTCGTCGATAAAACCCGCGAATCTCTTTCACCAACTCATTCGACCAATCGAGCCTTGAGACCTTGCTAGAAAAGCGAAAGCCATCAGGTAACAACACGGCGTGAGCCGCAACCTCTTTACCCGCGGCCAAGTACTTCTCGAGCAAACTTGGCGACATCGTGAGCGCATCTCCTGTATTCGTAAACCCCTCACCCGCGGCACTGTCGACAGGAAATTCGTTGGCGGGATCTAAACGAGGCAAGCCTGTCAGATCTCGAAGAGTGTAGGTGTACTCAGCATTGCTCAAACGACGCAACACAACGGGGCCGGGATCTCCCGCGTTCGCCAACGCTTCCGCCCCGAGATAATCGTTCACCCAATCTAACAGAACCGCCTTCTGCTCAGGCAACATCGAGTCCTCGTCCTTGGGCGGCATCTCGCCCGAGGTGACCTGTTCAGACACGCGCTGCCAGATGTCTGGGGTGGTGCGAATGGCTGCGAGATCTGTGAAGTGCTCCAGGTCAAGATCACCCTTCTGAGTCGCAGTGTCATGGCAACTCACACAATGCTGCTCAACAAGCGGCCCTACCTCGGATTCATATCGGTCCGCCAATTCCGGAAAGGCATCACCAGCGCCAAACGTAAACGCCAACCCGCAGAGCAGGACCAAACTGAATGTTACAAAAGGCCTCATACAACGGCCAAGATCTTATAAAACCGCCGGCCGACACGTCAACGACGCTTCTCAGCCTTCCTTGGCTTCCCTTGCTTTCTCTTTCCATTTGTCAGCGATCTCTCCGACAACCCCTGTTCGCGAATCCACGCTCTTGCCGCTGCTTCATCACTGCGCGCCCACGACTGCGCGATACGGGAAACCGTGCGCTGCCGAAGGCGCTCGTCTTGAATGGTGGTCGCC
>JAACDM010000648.1 GCA_009936795.1 Verrucomicrobiaceae bacterium
GCGGTTGAGCTCGTCCTCGTAGAGGTTGGCCTGATCCTCTTCCATCTTGCAGAGCACGTCTTCTTCGATTCGTGGTGGCAGATCGACGGCACCCTGATCCTTCGTCCGGCGCAGCATGAAAGGACGCAAACGAGCGGCCAAGCGCGACTGAGCTTTGACGTCTTTGCGACGATCAAAGTGCTCGCGGAAATACTTTCGATCTCCGAGCACACCCGGCATGGCAAAGGACATGAGGCTCCAAATATCTAACAAACGGTTCTCTAACGGAGTACCTGTTAGAACCAAGCGATTGCTTGCTTCGAGCATGCGTGACGATTTGGCCGCCTTCGAATCAGGATTCTTGATTTGCTGTCCCTCGTCGAGTACCACCGCAAGCCATTTGATCGCCTTGAGCTGTTCGATGCACACTCGGAGCTGAGCATAGTTGAGGACGAGAATATCAAGCTTGGATTCGAGCGCTTCCATGTCCATCTCCTCCTTGCTACGAAGTACCTGAATATTAAGCGTCGGAGCGAATTTCTTCACTTCACCAGCCCAGACATCAAGGACGGATTTCGGACAGACGACAAGACTCGGAGGCACGTTATCATCATCGTGGCGAGTACGCAGCCAGAGGAGCCAGGTGAGGCCCTGAAGCGTCTTACCCAAACCCATGTCATCCGCCAGGATGCCGCCGAAACGGTTGGTGGACAGGTAGGCAAGAAACTGGAATCCATCGACCTGGTAAGGTCGGAGATTCACGTTGTTCAACTCAGGCGGCAGCTTGGGTGTGACTTGTAGCTTGAGAGAAGACGAACGTTCGTTGATGCGCTCCCAGGTGGCCGCATCGAACACTTCCTTGGAAGCAGGATCAGCCAGTTGCAAGACGTGCATCCGGTGGGTTTCACCGGAGAGATCAAACGGATCAAGGCCAAGACGATCGATCGCTTTGCGCTGCTGCTCGTCGAGATTGAAGTCGAGACGCAGCCATTTGCCATTCTTCATCCTGACAAATTCCCCACGCGCTTCAACCAGTGTGCGGATTTCCTTATCCGAGAGCTCAAGACCTTCGGCGTCCACGCGGATGCGCAAGTCGAACCAATCCATGTCACGCTCTTGGATCTCAAACTTCACAGAAGCCTCGACCGGGCGTTCCATGATGGAGCCTAACGAATCGTCTAGGTTGAGTTTGATTTCCTTAGGAAGCGCATTGGCCCAAGCTTGGAAGCGTTCTGGAAAATTTCGGGTCAGGCGCACGCGGAAAGCCTCTTCGGTCGCGTCCCATGACGAAACAATGGGCTCGATAAGGAATGGAAAGCGATAGAGAATGCGTCGATTGAAACGCATGAGTTTCTCGCCGTTTGCATTGGGCTGATGAACAATCTTCCACTCATCCTTATGCAACTCCTCTCGGCGAAGCGCCTCAGGATCTTCAGCGACAACTCGCAGATGGATTAATTCATTGTCCGAGTCGGCCTTCCCACGGATTTCGACGGAGATGGACACTTCGAGAGAACGGTCTTCAACTTGGCCAACAAGAGAGTCCGGAAGTGGAGCACCAATCTTTGCCAGGAATTCAACACCCGAGGCCGTGGCCGCAGCTTCTTTCGGAATGTGATACTCAGGTTGGATCTCGGCTTCGTCCCAACCGTCTGGTCCAAAGAAGACGGCTTCATCCGAAAGATAGAGCATTTCTGCTCCCGGCAACACGCGAAGTGCATAGGGGATAGGCTCGTTTTGAGCACTCATGAGGCGAAGCGCAAAGCAGTTCTCAACCATGGGGTCATCCTCACAGACCCACTTCATCGGCTCTTCGAAAAGTAAGAAAGGATTCTCATCCAAGGTGATGAGAGAGTCACGCAAAGCGGCCTGATGAAAGAGGTGATTGAGCAACTCAGCTCCGCGACGTTGGTCCAGGCGAATCTCGGGTGCCCCAACCGTTTCCCAATGCTGCAGATAATGAGCCCACAGGATGTTGGCGACAGCGGAGAACCGTAAAGCACCTTGGTAATATTTCGCCACTAGGGCGTGAACGTCATCCTTATCGTTGACCGTTTCAAACTTGGGTTCGGCAGGCGCTTCGTCTTCGTCAGTCTTGTTCTCTTCGGACTTTTCGACCGTATCCTCTTGCATACAGACCTGAAGCTTAGCTTCAGTTGTGGTGATCATGAAACGCAGGTCAATGGTCTCAGAAGACAGCGGTGGTGGCTGACGAACGACGTCGGAAACGCGGTCACGCCAACTTTGGATCTCCTTTTCCCACTCCCACGTCCGCATGCGTTCGTGGGTGGCATTGAGATCGGTTACGGTATCCATGAATTTCGGATAGCGCTGATTCTTCTTTTCGAAGATATAGGCGATGTAGTTCCAGAATTCGAGAATGTCGGCCGGTTTCACGGGCCAGAGATCGAGAGGTTCGAAACTTTCCACATCCCATTTGGGATTGAGGCGAACGAGATCATGATCGAAAATCTCGCCTTCCATCTCATAACGGCGGTAGCGTTTCTCCAGCTTCGCTAAATACTCCTCCTCAGTGTCCTCCAAATGCCGATCTAGAGCATCCTCGATGAGCTCTTGGATCGATTTCTCACCGACCTCATTGGGAGATTCCGGAAGTTCGGTGCCTCGCTCCAACCGCTCTAGCATCGTCGCGTAGACGGCGCCACTAAAGTCGTTTTCTGAGGAGCATTCCCCGACCCAGCGATCGCCTTGGAGCATGAGCCGGGTACGGTAGACATCACTATCCACCTGAACGCGGCCATCAATCTGTAAATGATTCCCAAAGATCTGGGTGACACATCCCTCACGGTGCCAATCTGTGCCCTCGTTACGAGCTTCTTCATCGAAGCTGTTGAGGAAATCCAGGGTAGCACGATCCGTGTTCATAGTCACGGGGGAGATGGCGGCGCGGGTTCTTCGGGTGTCCTGATTCATGTAACGGGTGGGCAAGCACTTTGCCGGGCTCAGGATTGTCGTCAACTGAGGATTGCCCTGGAAGGGCACATGTTATCTCTCAGAAATAACTTGCGTAACCGCCTTGATGGCGCTCTGTCCCAACCTATGATCTGGTCTGGGTTATCGCCTGCCAACACACCGGCTCCAGGTCTTTGCCTTGCGCCAAACGCTCTTCTAGCAGATCCAGCAAGCGCGGATGTAGCCCTAACAGATCGGTGATGTGGGTGGTGAGTCCAGGATTTGCCTTCTCAGCAGCTTCGCATATCTCGGCGACGTCGCCACCCTCGCCTGCGTGTCGGCCAGGTTGAAGGAAGAGCATACTAACAATCACTTCCTTGTGAAATGCGGAACTACCCAGCAGATGTTCTAAAAGCGGTTCGTTGTAATCGTACTCCTTGCTTTCGCGTCGCTCCATAGAGCAGGGTTTCACTTCATGAAACTTATCGCCGAGTAACTCTCCGAGCTGCGTGGCGAGGTGATTTCGCACATCTGTCACCGTTTTTCGTGGAGTACCATGATCATCCAAGGCAACACTGGGATTATCTGAGAGGTTCAGCGAAGCATGCTTCCTCAAAACGTGGTCGGCTAGCATCTGTGCCACTCGATAATCATCGACTTCTTTTAGATTTACCAAACACGGGGCCACTCTAACAGTCAACTTTGTCCACCCCTGTGCCTCCCGCATGACGTCCACCCGTTGGGGAAGGTATTCGGCAATGGCAGCACTGGGTCCAAAGAAGAGTGGCACCACCAAGAACTCATCAACGCCTTCTTCTCGTTTAGCTAAAACGAACTTCTCAAAGGTATCGGCGGGTTTTCCGTCAAGTTTGTCCGCATCTATCCTGCCCGAATGCAGCAGTGAGACTGCATGGATCGGCTTGCCGATGCGTTCACCTAATGCCTTCGCAAGTCGCCGGAGACTGAAGGTCGCTTCCGGACGAAGAGAGCCATTATCGGTAAGGATGATGCAGGAAGCCATAGTTAGTTCAGGATACGCCCGGAGAGGGCTTCAAGGTGCGTCGTATCAAGGCCAAAGCTTCGGTGAACGGACCTTTGACGATTTAAAGGTTTGTCATGTAATCACGACAGATCGCCTGCATCGTCGTGTAGTTAAGACGTCGGTGATACGCAGATGCCTTCCTTGGCGCTGCGAGCGAAGATCTTTCCACCAGAGTAGATGGGCGTGGTCCAGCATTTGCCATCGAGGACGTCTTGTTTTGCAATCTCCTGGTAGCCCGAAGGATCGGCGGCGACGACAACCAGTTGGCCAGTATCTCCCAAAACGAGCAGGCGATCATCCACAAGAGTGAGATGTCCTGGACCAAATCCAGACTCCTCCCATTTCAACTCCCCAGTACGGATGTCATAGCAGGCCAAGGGTGCCTCCCCGTATTTCTTAAAGCCATAGAGGCCGAAGAGGTGGCCCTCGTAGCAGACAGGGCTGCTCCAGTGATTGGCCATCTTGTTCCCTGATTCGCGCCACAACTCCTCAGTCGTTCCATCTAGCTTCACCTGGAAGGCAGTTGAGCCGACGCCATAACCAGCAGAGCAGTAGACGATGTCTTCGTAAACGACAGGGGCAGCTGCCGACGAAGTACGGTATGGGAAGTCGTGATGCCAAAGCTGTTCGCCTTTGCTCGGGTCAACGGAGGTGACCCCATTCTGATTGAAGAAGAGGATTTGGCGTTTACCTAACATGGTTGTAGCGATGGGCGTGGCATGAGTCATGAGCGCGTCGCCAGACCCCCAGGCGAGTTCCCCAGTCGCTTGGTGGAATGCTAGGAAGGATTGACCTTCACCTCCGCCGGCCATGTAAAGGAGGTCGCCTTCAAGCAACGGGGACGCGGCGTTCTTCCATTTGATCTGTCGTCCTTTGAACTCACGCAGGACATTGTGATTCCAGAGCTCCTCACCGTCGGCGGCGTTGAAAGCATAGACCGAGAGGCCAGCGTCAATGACGAAGACTTTCCCATTTGCGATGGCAGGAGTAGAACGAGGTCCATCGCCACCTTTGTTTCCATCCGCTCCTGAGTTACCGCCTCCATCATAACGACTAAGGCCCAGCTTGGATGCCCAGAGCTCTTTCCCAGTCTCGGCGTGGATGCTGAGCAGCATCTCATGTTCGGTTCCCTCGATCTCACGACGGACGACGGTGTAGGCGGCCTTGTCGTCGGCGACGAAGGAGCTGAAACCTGTATTAAGCGGAATTCGCCAGCTTGGTTCAGCCAAGCTGATGACCTTGGGAAGCTTTTCGGAGGTACTACCATCACTCTTGGGACCGCGGTACTGCGGCCAAATGGCAAAGGCAGACGTGGTGAGAAGGGTGATGGTGGCCACGGGATAAAGGGCAAGTTTTCTAGTCATGATGTTGTTCGTAAACGTCAGATAGATGGTTCCAACCAATGGTGAAGCGGAGAGTCTTGTTTTTCAGACAAAAAGATCAATCTCGGACAATACTAGCAAGGCCGCTCATGGACCGCAAACTGAGGACAAGCGTTGTTTACTTGCGACTCGCATGTCGTTCCCCTGCTTCAAGAATGGCACTGCCAGGGAACCTCATGGTATCGTTACAGTGTAAATTGATTACAAATGAATATAGGCAGTGTCGTAGGCACAAGAAAGGCGCTGATCCGAAGACCAGCGCCTTTACAAGGACAAAAGTACTTTCTCGATGACTAACGGCGGCGTCGGAAGAAGAGGCCGAGACCGAGAAGCGCCAAGAGCGAGCTGGAAGGCTCAGGAACAACGTCCAAGGTAAAGACGATCATACTATCAACATCGTCGCCAGGAAAATTGTCAAAGGCACGCACGCTATCACCAATGACTTCCATCGACAGCGCAGAGAGAGTCACCGCTGTTGTACTAAGAGTGCCTGCTGGAGCAGACATGCCACCAGCATCGTTGAGCGTCATAGCGAGGTCTGCACTAGATAAAGCTTGTAGATCACCCGTATTGCCCCCAGCAAGCTTGGCAGAAATGCCAGCATTAGCGCGGTCACCATCAAAATAGAGATTGAGATAACTTCCGGGATTATCTGGAGAGTTGTCTGCCCAAGATGGGGACTGTAGAAGAACTTCGAACGTGTGTGACCCAACGTCGAGATCTAGGGAGAAACGTGTGCTAGCGCCATTTCCAGAATTGAGGAAGGAGCCGCCAACGGGACGAACGTAGGCATTCCAGTTAGCATTGCCTCCGACAGTGTCAGCATCCGTTTGACCGGCGAGAGCACCAGATTGGCCTTGGATCCAAGGAACCGTGACACCAACGAAGCTCGTGGCTGCAGACGCAGACTGCAATCCAGCTAAGCACAGTGCGCCGGAGAGTAACAGATAAAGTGGGCGTTTGTTCATGATACGTTGTAAAAGTGGGGGGAATCTAAAGACTTGTCAAGAAAGGCTTCGATTCCGTGAGTTGTAAGTTGAGGGATAGAGCGGAGTTACAGAAACCGAGGTAGGAGAGCGATCTTTCACAAGACCGCTCTCCTAACAAAGGTTATCTCGGATTAGTCCTGAGCGATGCGTGCGCGATAGAGGCCTTGTCTTGCTGGCTTATCTTCGTGCATGAACTCCACAGGGGCGGTCTCATCAGCATGTTGCGAGCCAACGACCTGCCAAGAGCCTGCTGAGAGGTCCTGGGAGAATTCGATCTCGTAGGCATGGCCTTCAACACCGTCGAAGCTGATCATCAGCCCCTCTTCCGAAGGATTGATGCCACTGATGTGGAAGTAATCGGATGGATCGTTTGCATCGGTTCCAGCGAGACGCTCTAGAACGTCTGCCGTGCCGTCACGGTCGGTATCAACCAACTGCTTGACTGAAGAAACCTGAGCAGCCGCTGCACCGGCAGCGCCCATGTAGTTGACTGCGTTGAGGAACATCGCTTCGCCCGATGCCGTGAGGTCATAGAACGCTGACGTCTGAGAGGTGCGATCAAGCTCACGGCTACCCGTGAGGAAAGCCAAGCGAGGCCCCGCAATCACATTGCCGTTACCGGCTTCGGCGCCGGCAGCGAATTCGAAGATAGCCGCTCCGCCAGCAGTGGGTGTGTCAGCCGCTGTGGCAAGAACCGTTCCAGAGCCGATGACATCGTCCATGTTAAACGAAAGCCCTCGCTCACCTTCGAGGAAGTTGGCATAAGGTCCGCTTAGATCCACTCCAGCGAAGATAGGATGGTCAGGATCGGCAACCGATAGGCTCACAGGGCCATCGGTATCAACCATGGTGCTCCCAACGGTCCAGTTCAGACGACTGCTGCGGTAGGTGTAGCCACCGAGGTTCATGACAGGAACAGTGATCTGGGTGTTCCAGAACTCAGAATTGGCACCATCAGAGTAGTGACCACTGTTGACCGCACGGCTAATGATAATGAGGTCATAGCCATTGAGGTCATCCGCATCACTGCGATCGCCTGAGGTCAACACGCGAGTAACCGTGTGTCCATTTGCCGTGAGCAAGTTGGTATAGCCGATATCCGTAGCTTCGGTAACCGGTCGATCATCGGTGCCGGCGGCTAAAGCGTCAGCTGAGCCTGCATCCGTGTCATGGAAGGAGACAAACGCGATATTTAGCGGTGCAGGACCGTCGCTGGCGAAGGCTGTCACCACCATGTTGTCCAGGAGCACAGACTCGTTGGCTCCGCCGGTTCTTGCACCGAAGGCGATACGGTCGCCATCAGCTGGCGTCCAACCGACATCTAGTCCAGTAGCGATGTCGAGATCGCCATAAGTGACATCGAGTAAGCCATCCGAATAGGCGATCCTCACATGGCGGAACTCGCCATCAAAGTTGAAGAAGGCGTTGTTGTTTGGATCAGCACCTTCGGCTTCGCGGTTGGTGGCCACATCGCCACCGTCCACACTGATATCGATTCCAATGCCATTGTCAGCACCTTCGCCGCCGTTGTTCCAAGTATCGAACTCAACGGCGAGCCCAGCTCCGAAGCCTTCTTCTCCGGCTAACGCATCATCGGGAATGCTGCCCAAGTTGACTGAGAAGCCGTCTGCTGGTGGGTTGCCCCCCTCTGCATCGAACAAAGCCACGTCGAACTCAATGGTGAATCCACCGGCTAAGCTTTCCGTTACTGGGAGTTTCCAGTTGGCGTTTTGACTATTCACGTCGTCCAAGGTCAGCACGAGTGCCCCATCAGTGACGGTGATCGGAGACTGTTCATTGAAGAGGATGGAACCATCGGCAAGGTCCGTCGCGCCTTCGAGAGCGTCGAAGTCCTGTGAGTAGACCACCGTGCCACCGGAATCGGAACCGAAGGGAGCCCCGGCTAAGGCAGCCACATCATCGGCAGAGAGTGCGGTGTTGTAGGTCGCCCAGCCGTGCATCACGCTACCAGCGCCAAACACATCGATTGGACCGGCATCGCGGGTGGCACCCATGACGGTGACCATGCCCGCAAGAACGGGGTTGCCGCCGCGTGAACCAGCGAGGGCACCGTTGACATAGATGTGGGTTTCTCCAGCGGCGGTGTCACTGACAACAACGACGTGTGTGTCGGCTCCAAAGACGGCAGGCACGGTCGACGTGTGGTCGGCTACTCCAAACTCGGTCATTCCGATGAAGCCGGTTTCGTTCCATTGATCGAGCTTCAACCCCCATGCAGTATTTCCAGCGAGTGCCGTCGAGGCACCCTCCTTTACCGCATTGAACGAGAACTCGTAGGACGCGTCACCAGAGAGGTCACCGAAGTCTACCAAGGTAGGTGCGCTGAGAGGCCCGGATGAGACGGAGACCGCACCGAGAGCTGAGCGAGGGTCACCACCACCTGCAGCGAGCTGGTCTCCTACGGAAGGCCCTGTGTAGACGAGACCAATTTCGGCTTCAGACAGCGCACGATTCCAAATGGCAACATCGTCGATGAGACCGTCCCACTGGCGATTTAGGCCGCCATTATGGGCATTCTCACCAATCATCATGGGCCACTCATTCCCTTCTGGAATGCCGGCATCGCGTGTTTCATTCAACTCGCCGTCCAGGTAGAAGTTGGTACTTTCACCTGGCACATTGGTAATGACCACATGGTGAATAGCGCCGTCATTCACATCGACGGGATTGCCCTGGAAGTCACCGGCACCAGCTACGGGAGCGAAGTTGTTGGCGTCTCCCTGGCGATGGACGCGCCAGTTACTGCCTTCTCCTTTGGTCACAAGTGCCTGCCAGTTCTTGTCGAAGCTGTCGACTCGGAACCAGGCGGAAACTGTAAAGCCGGTATCGTCTGAGAAGTCGAACATGGCTTCGTTCTCCACTGGTGTGATCACATGTTGTGAACCATTGAGATCGATGCCTTGGCCAAACTTGCCTTCAGCATATTCAATAGGATCAGCCCCAACAGCCGTTCCGTGGCTATCACCAGCCTTGTCGTCTAGGTCCCCTTCAAATGAGTAGTAGGCAATGAGACCATCAGCCAGCGGGCTTGGAGCGCCACCAGATCCGGTATCGATGATTTGGAGACCCGCAAGACCCACATTGTTGGAGATCCGGCGCCACTCGACGAGGGCCTCAGGACCACTCAGGCCTTGCCACCACACGTAGGTTGCTGAGGCAGCATCCCCTTCGGCGGCTGCCGTGGCTTGGATGAACTCGACAGGAGCGTTGTTTCCAGCCGTGAGGAGGAAGGTATCGTCTCCGCCATTGACGCGTGCTGCACCAGAACGGTCGTTCCCGTCGGAGGTGAAGTAAGCCACAATGTCATATTGGGAGTAAGGGATACCTGCGAGATTCACGAAGGAGTATTCGCTGCCATCAAGAGGATCGGCGGTATCGTCGAGATAACCGTCCATCATCTTAGCGGTTGGATCAGCAGCAGCACCTGGGGCGAAGGTCGTCCACATGGTGTTTGCTGCCCAGGTCACCCCGATTCCATTCGCAGTGCCAGCGCTGTCAATTAAGGCCCCGGCAGGAATCACTGAAAGGTCGAGGTTGTCGAAGTGATGTGCCTGGTTGGCCCCGCCGGTGCGTGCACCGAAGACCAACTGACCAGGCGAGGGAACCCATCCGGTTTGGAGACCGGAAATGACATCGGCGCCCTTCCAACCAACGCTCAATTCACCGGTCGGTGAGAGAGCCACTTCAAAGCGGGCCCATCCGAGATTGTTGATACCGTCATCGTTTGGCCCCGTTTGGAGTGAGGTCACATCTTCAAGGGCTCCGTTCAGAGTCCCTGCGGCGACCTGCTCGACCAACTCACCCTCAACGCGGACACTGAAACCGACCACATCGCCGTTTCCACTGTCCCAGGCATCGAATCCAATGCCGATACCCGTGGTGGAACCCTCTTCAGGGACTCCTTCAGCGTAGCCGGCACCACGGGAATCCGCAGCGAGAAGTGGATCGTCTGGGCGAACCAAGTTGATGGACATGCCATCTGCTGGACGGTCTGTGCCACCACCGATGCGAGCGTCTACCCCGAAGGTGAAGCCTGCAATAGCGTCACCACCCGCAAGGTCCGGGAAGATGATCGAGGCATTCGCGCTGTTGACTGCATCCGTGAGGCTGAGGTAGCCACCAGGATTACCGCCTTCGCCGCGAACTTCAGGCATGCCACCCGTGCCGATATTGATCAGCTCGAGGCCTTCAACATCAGACTCGAAGTCAATCGAGACGCTGGATGGCAAGGCTGGCGTATCGTTCGCGACCGCTGGACCGAGGTTGTTCCAGTTACCTGCAGGAACAACACCAGTGATTTCATTACTACCCAAGGGAGTTCCGGGAGCGCCATCGGCACCCTGTTGTCCCATGAAGTTGATGCTCGTGATCGGAGGACCGTCCATCTCAGGAGCAGCCGCAGGGATGAGCACCACCGTGCCGCCACCGAGACCATTGAGGGAGTTCTCGGTATTGATAGTTCCAGCGAACTCTGCAGCGTCGCCACCGGTTTGCTCGTATTGGATTAGCTCGACCATGTGGCGACCAGCCGTAAGGCGGACCGGATAGGGATCGAGAGCGGGAGCGCCACGACCAGCGTTGACCTCGCCAACGACATTACCGTCGATGGTGATACGCATGCCATCGTCGGTGGAGTAGCTAACCGTGTAGTCTCCAGTCGTCGTGACTTCGATCTCTGCTTTCGCGTGAGTGACGAAGTTGTCAGCAGCTCCACCGGGGAACGGCTCGTCACCTCCAATAGAACCTTGGCTACCCGCTCCGAAGTTGATGAAGTCGTGGAAGGTTGTCTCATCACTGATGGCAGCAGCCTCACCATTGAGGAGCGCGATGGCAGCTTCAAGCCCACTGAAGGCAGCTTCTGCTTGAACCGTCCGGACCTCCCACTGGCCACCACCCACAAACACACTTGGGAAACTGTTGGCACTGTCGGGATTGGTTCCGAAGTCCGTCTCGTCACCGAGGGTCCAGCCGTCACCGTCAGCATCAGCAAAGCGCGCGTCGTTGACTGTCGGATCAAGCCCGAGACGTTCTTCGTCGGCGTTGTTGATCCCATCACCGTCGGGGTCACCGCTACCGCCCATAGCGAGATTGCCGAAGAAGGCGCGCTCGAAGGAGTCCATTAGACCGTCACCGTCGGAGTCGACTAGGCCGGCCACCTCAACAATCTCACCGGTGGATAAGACCCCTTGATAGACACGGACGTCATCAAGTTGGCCAACGAAGTCACGGTTGTTACCGAGAGCAGTGGTTCCGATGATGATGTTGGTGTCACTCTTACCGAGTCCGTTCTTCGTATCGGAGGCAACAAGTTCACCGTTCTGATAGATGGCGATGGTGCCGGGGGCATTACTGCCATCGAACGTCCAGGCGTAGTGTGTCCACTGCCCCAAGTTGATTGAGCCACCCCCCACATCGTCACCCCAGTGACCCAAGTAGGGCTGGGTGCCTCGAGCACCGTTGTGAAGGACGCTTCCGTCAACCTGACCGAAGACCATGGCGTCGCCATTGTTGCCGTCGCCAACCTCTGTCTGTCGAACCCATGCGGTCATCGTGTAAGGTTCGAGCAGGATACCCGCAGATTCCGGATTAAGACCGGTATCAATGTAGGTTGCATCGGCACCAGCAGTGGAGTCGAAGTTCATCGTGCCTGGACCGCCGAGTGATGGCGAACCGGAGCTGTATGCACTAATCACATCGAGTGAGTTTAAGGCACCGTCTGGAGCACCAGCGTTGCCGGTATTCTCAACGGTTAGGGAAATACCCTGCTCAAACTCGTAGTGAACGATTAGACGCTCAGCAGCTGGACGGGAACCACTTTGGATATCGCGAATCGTCTCGTGAGAGAGACTGCGAGAGTAGATGCGCGCATTGGCAATGGCTCCATGGAAGCTACGGTCTTGATCGAGGCGGGTGGCACCGACCAGGATGTTTCCGAGCTCTGCTAGAGGGCCACGCGGTGCTACACCAACGAGTTCGTCGCCATTCACATAGATGGACTGGCGTCCAGCGGTGTAGCGCCAAGCAACGTCGTAGGTTGTGCCCACCTCAGCGGTTCCACCTCCGAGGTCATTGCCCCAGTGGCCTTGGTAGAACTGAGCGTTCCGGAAGCCGTTGTGAAGGACGTTACCACCAGGCTGGCCGAAGACCATGTTATCACCAGCGAGGTCCGCAGGAGTGACGGTTGCAAACATCGTGTAGTTGTCACCACTTGCACCCGCTTCTGGGGCGGTAAGATTGGTATCAACATAGACGGAGCCATCACCGGGAACGTTCAGCACGCCGCTCGAGAAGAGCGTGTCGCGGTAGAAGGCACCGCTGACTAGCGTCCCAGAAGCGAAGTCGACCGAACCGCCTGGCAAGTTGGTGTTTCCACCACCAGCAGCGAGACTCGTGGTGCCGCCACCGAAGCTGGCACCATTACCGCCGGACCAATCATTGCTTTTCTCAAGGCTTGCCGAAGCACGTAAGCCTCGGTTGACCCAAATGCTGATGGTCTCTGGACCGTCCGAATTGGAGTCGTGGGTGAAGATCAACTCAAGCTCACCGGCATCGAGGTCGGCTTGCGTCAGAGGTGCGCTCGCCGTCACGACGGCGTTGCCGCCGACTCCAACAGAACGCATAACCACGGTGCTTGGCGCCTCGTAAACCATGGAGGTTCCGATAGTGCCACCACCAGACTCGAAGAGGAGCTCTGCGCCACCGTCGGCCTGGGCATCCGGATCAACGATGATCTGGAAGGTTGCATCCAGGAGGTCAGCGCCATCGAAGCGGCCATTGAGAGTTGGGATCGCGTTATTGGCAACCACCTCAGTGTAGGTCTCGGTAGGCTCACCAAGAGCTGTCTGAGCGACGTCACGCAAGGTCACACCTTCTGGTGCAATCAGCGTCCCATCAGGACCTGAACCGTGGTTGGTCACTACAGTACCGCCAGCACCAGCAACAGACTGGACGAGGTTTGCCGGGTTGAGGCCGGTGGTCGCGAGGTTTGCCCCGCCATGATCGCCTGCATCATTGGTCCAGTCACCGTTGAAGTAACGGATGTCGACTGGGTAGTAACCGGCTTCGGCGAAGTTGATCGTGGTCAGCTGATTTGGGGGCAATGGATCTTCACCATTCTGGCCGTGGCCATTGTCGTGCTGTACGACCACCTCGTTGTTGATGTAGATCACTGAACCATCATCGGAGTTCGTCGAGATCGTCTGCTCTCCCGCCTCTGGGACCCAGAGGTAACCGGTGAAGCGGATGAGCCCATCACCCAGGATTGCCGTCTCGCTCGTGTCGCCCTCGTAACTCGCACCGTCAGCTCCACGCCCCTCCACGATTGGAGTGAGATCGTTACCGGTGTAGTTGAGGTCGTTGGCAACAAAGGTTCCAGAAGGAACTGGATTCGCCGCGAACAGACCATCCGCAAAACCCGAGTTCGCATTTGGCTCCCCTTCAGGGCCATCGCCAGCGCGGTGGAGCGGGTATTCGCTCGTTAGCATCGCCTTGGGAGGTAAGCTCCAATATTGCCCGTTAAGACCAGCGGGACCCGCGGCATCTGCACCTGCTGCTATGAAGCTGGTTGCCTCTGGTGCAGGAGCGGCATCGAAGTCGTCGAACTCGTAGTGAACCTTGAGGCCATCTGCCACTGCACCTTCATTGAAGACGAGCGGATCAGCAGAGCCCTCAGGGATCGTGACAAGGCTCAAGTTATCGAAGTGGTGTGCTTGGTTAGCACCACCCGTGCGTGCTGCGAAGACCAACTGATCAGGACTTGGAGTCCAGTTCGTTTGCACGCCTTCAACAAGCTTGCTTCCTTTCCAGGTCACGTCGAGCAGACCGTCAGGAGCAAGATCGATTTCGAAACGAGCCCAGCCGAGCGCGGCCAGGTTCGCAACGGGATCATCACCGAGACGTGGTCCGGTCTGGAGTGAGGTAGGATCATCTAGCTCACCATTCAGCGTGCCTGCGGCGATCTGATCAACGAGGACGCCATCAACGCGAACACTGAATCCAACGATGTCATCACCACCGCTTTCCCAGGCGTCAAAGCCAACGGAAACACCCGTCCGAGTTCCTTCCTCTGGGAGGCTCTCTTCGGTTCCACCAAGGTCAGTCGTTCCAGCAAAGGTTGAGCCGATTGGATCAGAGAGGACAGGGTCGCTGTCGCGAACCAGACTCACGCTGAGGCCGTCTGCAGGACGCGGCGTGCCTCCACCGATGCGGGCATCCACACCAAACTTGAAGCCGGCAATGTTCTGGCCGCCGGTGGTGTCTGGGAAGATAATCGTGGCGCGAGCGCCGTTCTCAGCATCCGTGAGGGACAGGTAACCACCAGGATTACCGCCATCTGCGCGCACCTCTGGAGGAGTGGCTCCATCAGAGAAGTTGAGCAGCTCTAGACCGGGATCGGTCGAGAAGTCGAACGTCGTTGTGGTAGGACCGTTGGCGAGTTCGTCACCGTCCGTGATACCATCGCGGTCGGTGTCATCTGTCGTTGGATCGGTGCCTGCGGCAACTTCAACATCGTCAGTGAGGCCGTCACCGTCGGTGTCTCCACCGAGTGGATCAGAGCGGAAACCCCAAACCTCAGCACTATCCCAGAGGTTGTCACCATCGGAGTCACGATTATCCATCGCTGTTCCTAGAGCAAACTCGGTGGCGTCGTTCAGACGGTCACCATCGAAGTCGCCGGTGCCATCGCGAGCAAGTGTGCCAAACACAGCGAGCTCGACAGAATCCCACATGCCATCACCATCACAGTCAGCGCGCGGCGATTCGCAAGCAACAAAGGCAATTTGCTCCTGTGTGAGAGCAGCTGAGTAGATACGAACATCATCAAGACAACCGATGAAGTCGCGATCCTGGTCAGGCCGAGTGAGTCCGATTAGGATGTTGTCCTTGCTCTTGTTCCCGGTTCCAAGGCCAGCCTTATCTCCGGTCGTGCTCCGAGTCACCTCGGTTCCATCGACGTAGATGATCTGGTCGGCACCGTCATAGACAAAGGAGATGTGACGCCACTGGTCGAAGGCAACACTACCACCGCCATGGTCTGCACCCCAGTGCCCCATGTAGAGGACGCTGTCGCGGCTTCCATTGTGAAGCACTTCACCGGTGGCTTGACCAAAGATCATGCCATCACCGGCTGCTGGACCTTCTTGGCGAACACGTGCCATCATGGTGTAAGGAGCGTCCTCAATGCCAAGGTCGGCAGGAGTCATGCCCGTATCGACGAAGGTCGCGTCAGCACCATTTGCGCTGTCGAAATACATGTAGCCAGGACCACCGACAGAAAGGGTGTCGTTATCACTTTCATTACCCACACGCCACACGTTGGCGTTGGTAGTGCTGACAAGGCCATTCGGGCGACTGGCATCCACAGTTGAGATTGACATGGACCAAGCGGAACCATCGGAACCGTCTGATTCAGTGCCATCAACGTCAGTTGGTGAGAGGAAGCAGTCGACCACATCACCAACAGCCAAGGTGGCCGCAACAGCACTTGTGAAGCCTTCGGCGTCACCACCAGCAATCTGAGTACTTTCCAGGAGAACACCATTGATGTGGACACCCACAACAACTCCGTTGCCGTTCAGGTTAGTCTCCCGACCGGAATAGGTGATCAGAACATCGCCCTCTACATCGGACGTCCAACGACGAATAGCGTGATGGAGGTCAGTGCCGGTGGTATTGGTGCCAGCATCGATCGTGGTATTTGGATGGCCATCTTCCTGAGCAACGGCCGTCCAAGGGACGTTTCCGTCGCCCCAGTCCCAAGCAGTCCCAGTCCAGGCCCAGCCATCGGCTGTGTCAAAGGCCGTGAAGTCAGCTGGATCATAATCCACTGCCCCACCGAATTCGAACCCACGATAACCGTAGGTCCATCCGTTCACGCCTTGCTCATCGGTGCCAGCCCAATCCGCGATTGAGTCAGCCACAACGCCAGCAGCGCCTCCACCACCGCCAATATTAACTTGTTCACCAACCGAAGGGCCATCGAAGATCATGGCAACTTCACCATCAGTGAGAGCGCGATCCCAGACAGCGACCTCATCGATAAGGCCATTAAACGTGCGACCATTTCCGCCACCGTCGGCATTTTCACCGATCATCATGGGGAAATCGTTTCCGGAAGGGACACCCGGGCCACGGCTCTCGTTCAGCACTCCATCCAGGTAAAAATTAGTGCTCTCACCAGGAACATTGGTGATCACCACATGGTGGAGGGCACCATCATTAACATCCACGGGATTACCGACAAAATCGCCAGCGCCGGCTACAGGACCAAGGTTATTGGCGTCGCCCTGACGATGAATCCGCCAGTTAGAACCCTCACCCTTCGTCACGATAGCTTGCCAGTTCTTGTCGAATGAATCGACGCGGAACCAAGCAGACACTGTGAAGCCAGTGTCATCGGAGAAATCAAAGCGATCCTCGGTCTCGACTGGTGTAGACACATACTGATCAACACCGTCAAGATCGATGCCTTGACCGAAGCCACCTTCAGTAAACTCGATAGGAGCGGTGCCCACAGCGAAGCCATCAGCATTGCCCACCTTGTCCTCAAAGTCGCCATCAAGAGGGTAGTAAGCAATCAAGCCATCGGCGAGTGGACTGGCCCCCTCAACCGGCGCGACGTTCAGAACTTCCTGACCTTCACCTTCTTCAAACTCATAATGAAGCCGGAGAAGCCCGGCTGCGATAGGTCCTAACTCTTCGAGGTTGGTCCAACCCTTCTGAAGATCGATATTGTCGATCTCAACGGTCTCGTTGTGACCACCAGTGCGAGCGAGGATAGAAAATCCATGGCCAGCCTCAGCAGTAAAGGCGTCAGTGGGAATATTGATATGATCCGCATTAACCCGTAGTCCGGTCGTTACGAATGAAGCCCCCTTCTCGGGATCCCAAGTGAGTATCGCGCTTGCCTCAACCCGCTCATTTGGCTTGAAGTTAGCATCATCGCCAGTTGCACGCGTGTAGGATTGCCCCTCGCCATTCACGGCAACCGCCGTCCC
>JAACDM010000649.1 GCA_009936795.1 Verrucomicrobiaceae bacterium
GATTTATAATTTAATTGCGATTCTAATAAATTTGAGCGCTCTCAAGAACTATATTGCACTCAGCAAATCCCCTTTCTTTCGAACTCAACGTTCCTCCCCACCAGCTTCCCAATCTACCCGTGACCGCCCGCGACTCCTCCAAACAGCCTCAGAGCCAGAGCAACGATTATCCCGGTGTGAGCCCCTCTTATGCCGGTGTGAGCCCCTCCAATGTTTTCACAGCCGCATCGGACGCTCCGCATCGACAGCCTTCCAGCTGGCAATTCTCTGTCCTCCTTGGCCAAGTTCGTGAGAAGCGGGGTTTTTCACTATCGACGAAGCGAGTCAGTGCCTCGCCGGCATTTCAGCCAAGCGCTATGAGCAATAGGAGCGCGGGAGATGGATTCCCATCGGTGCCGTTCAGACCCTCGTCATCTGGAAGCTCAACACGTCCCCGCGTCCACAGCCCCCATTGTCTCCTCGCCGCGGCGCCACTGGAAGCATCCTCACGGCTGGACTGCAGGCCACCGCATTCACAACCACGGCTTTAGCAACCATCATCTATCATTTCAGCCCCGCCTCTGACCCAGACACTCTTGCTGCACACATCGCTCTATCGGCGCCCGGTCGCTTCTTGGAAAAACCAGATCCCGAAGCCTATCAAGCGTATGCGATTAGGCTCAAAAGGACGCTGGTCACCCAATTCGATATGAAGGCGCGAGCGACGATCTTTGGTCAGTACGCCTCGACCGCAGAGCGACTGCTCTCGGAGTGATCTCGGTATCCTGAACACTTGCAGCGAGTGAGGATAGATGTCAGTTTAAACGCTAAAGATTTCTCACACCATGTCTCGCTTTCCACTTCCAGTCCTCGCGCTCGGTCTCACTCTCTCCGCTAGCTTTGGACAGAATCCTTCAGCCCCGTCCCCTGGCCCGCTGGGAGGTCTAGACGCCGCGAAATTACCTGATCTCTCTGTCACGCAAACACCGCCAGCCGATGCGGCAGCCGCATCTGGTCCAGCCGGAGATGCCGCATCTTCTGCACCGGCAGCAGGCGCGCCAGTAAAGTCAACAGGCCCCTCTTTCATGGGCATGGAACTGCCCTTCCTCGATCCTGGTTCTGAGGTACTGTCTTGGAATGGGAATACTTGGAATGTGGTGAACAACAGGATGTTCGGAGCTCGTTTCGAGAAGTATCTCAGCTCTCCTGCAGCAAGCTCGAAAGAAGACGACGCCTACCGTAAAACGCTCCGTGAAATTCTCGACGCCCTATCGCCTCACCAAGCGAGGAAAGGCAACCTCTCTAAAGCGGTAGGCCTTCTGCCAATTGCAGCGGCTTACTACCATGATGCCCGTCTCTGTGAATCTCTTTCCAATACGATTTATGGGATTTGGTTAGCGAGGCGCAATGTCAATGCACTGAAGAACGCAAATAAAGTGTTAGAAAAGGAGGCAAAGAATCAGTTATGGAATGCTAAGATCTCGTCGGAAGCCAATCCGCTAGACGAACGTTCAAAGCTCGTTGGACGCACGCAGAAAGACAACCGTAATTCTAACGAGCAAACCAACTCTGTGAGCAACAGTGTCGAAGGAGATGAAACCGGCGGTGAAACGCCGGAAGACCGCGCTCAAAGCAAATTCAGTCAGGCATCCTACACCGCGTATTACCTGAAAAAAGCGGCTGAAATGGAATCCTTGGCCGCCAAGAACAAGATTGGCATGGCCGCGAGCGATATTCAGCAGAGGCTGGAGTATCAAGGGCTCATCATGCAGTATTTTATGCAGCGCCGGTTTGAGCATGTCGTCATTGCCACCCGCATTTACCGCCAGCTCTTCAAAGATGGTGATACGTCGATGAAATTCGATGAGGAGTCTGCCATTTACAAGAGTTTCCAGGCCTCCTCAGGGATGAACCCCACGGTGACAACGTTTGATGCCCTAGCCAATGAGGCCATACGCGATGTCGATGAAGGAATACAAGCTTTCGAGCACCTCGTAGCCAAAGGCGAACTCGAAGGAGCGACCAAGCGGCTGTCTGAGGCCTTCGCCGTTGGTGAATACCTTCCCGGCATTCGAACTCTCAGCATGGAGAAGAAGGCGAAGGTGCTAGAGTTCGTTCGGCACTCGAACCAATTATTAAGCGCCATCGACGTAAAAAACTATCACTTAGCCAAGGAACTCGTCGATAAGATGAAGGTCCTGGCGAAGGACTTTGATTACGCGAAGCCAGAAGGGCTCATCAATGCCACAACCATGACAGCGGATATGCTTCTCAAGAGGGCCCTCCTTGCTGCTCGTAGCGGGAAAGACGATGAGATGCAGAAACACCTAGAACAGGCTCACGCGCTCTACCCAACGAACCCAGAGCTCAAGAAAGTGTCAGACCTTATTCTCAAAGGCAGCGACATGCAAAGCCAAGCGCTCGACGACCTTGATCGTCTGATTGCGGAGGGCAACTACCGGGCGATTCAGAAAGACGAAGCCCGCTTCGCTGCTGCCGTCGGTCTTTCCAGTGATCCCAAGCGAATGGAAGATCTGATGTCCGTGCGGGACCGGCTCAAAGACCTCGAGATGCGTATTGAAAAGGCAAAGGCTCTTGTCGATGCAGGCAGTCCAGAAGCCGCTTGGGAGACGCTCCATGCCGAGGCCGATTCTTACAACAAGGACCCGGACTACGCCCAACTCTACTCCCAGCTCACGGTCAAAGCCGCACGCTTTGTGTCGATGGTAGAAGAAGCTTCGAGGCACAAAAAGAACGGGCAACTAGGTTCCTCTCTCGGATGGTATCTCAAGGCTCGGCAAATGTACATGAAGAGCGACCTGGCCAAAGAGGGCATCGAGGAAATCGTAGGCCAGCTCCTGCCCGATGCGGACAGCTCACGTCAAGACACGGAATAGACGAACTACGACACTTAAACCGTCTTACGTTGTCGGTTGGTAGCGATTGCCCCTCATCACAAAAGTTTACGCGAGCACTGACCACATCCCTCGCGTAGCGACGGCTCATCAAGATGGAGATACCACTGTGCTTTCTCTGGCCCCCATTCGACCTAGACGGTCGCTAAACGTCCCTGTTTTACCCAGGGGATCAGGCATTGAAACGCCCGATTGCCATGACATTTCGCTACGTAAACATGGAACCAAACATTCCCTAGCGCTCGACGTCGTATTTTGAAATAATGTCACCGATCACCATGGCGGAACATTTCTCCACGGCTGTCGGGGTCTTCATAATATCCTCACTTTCGTCTGAGGCAGCTGGTACGTCTGAGTGATAGCGCCGCGCTTTGAGCGACTGGACCTGCGAATAGCGAACGTCTTCCCCAGCTCTCTCTAACTTCGCTAGATCGAAAAATAGCCACGACAAGCGTTCTCTCTCATTTCTCAAGCAGCCTACGCCTCCTGGCGGGAACTTAATAGCGCAGCCTTCTTCGTGAAATCCATCGCTCCTTAGACTAAAAGCCAGGTGGACGAGCAGAACTCCGGCGAATGCGGGCGAGGTCTTCGAGTTGGCGGCGCTTTTCGCGGCCCTTCTCTTTAGGATCGACACCGCCTTCCACGCGCACATGACCATCACGGCCTTGGAGGAGATCAGGACGACTCCCTTTCTCTTCGGAAATCAGCTTGCGTTTGATGAATTTGCCATCGGAACCAATTCGGTCGTAGATGTATTGGCGTGGTGCTCCGAGGTAGAGAACGTGAAGCTCACGTTGAGCGTCAATCGCGGCCTGCGGTGGGCGGTAGCGTACCATTTCACCGAGCCTGTAGGTCTTCTTGATGTATCCCGTATTGGCATCTTTCATCCTGTAGTAGAGACCTGTTTTATCTTGGCCACGGTGTGCCAGCAGCGAGTATTCATACTTGCTTCCATCGGAGAGACCAGCGGTCCGCTGCCAAATCGCCTTTGCTTCATCGATGGTCACCATCTGCGGCGCGGAACTCAGGTAGCGATCAGCGCTCGGATCATAGACATTTGCGGTGACTTGGTAGTTACCGAAACGATCCACTGGATAGGCTTGGTTAAGATTCACCCTGACCGTCACCGACTTCGAAGCACCAATGTTGAGCGGTTTCGCCGACGGCGCTCCCGGACGGGACGTGACGAGGTCGCCTTTGCTATTAGTGATGCGGAAATTCAGCCAACTAGTCGCTGGGCTCGGCCCGCGCAACGTCACCGCTTTGGCCGCGCGATTAATCACACGAACTTTCACATTCACAGCGGAATTCGCGACATACGTACGACTCTCGGCCTCTAAACGCACCTCTATCTGCGCGCGGGCCGACGAGAGTAAAGTGACGAAGAGAGGGAGAGGAATGAGGATCAGTTGACGAATCGAAAGCATGTCTGTGAAAAGCTAATAATTGAACGTTCACAGCAGGAACGCCCTTGGCAAGTCTAAAAGGTCTTACCTTGGCGTACACCGTGTCGTGTTTGTCGCTTTACACCAAAGCAGAATCTGGCACCCTCGATAGTAAGAGCTACTTCTCCAAAAACTATGA
>JAACDM010000650.1 GCA_009936795.1 Verrucomicrobiaceae bacterium
CTTCCCAATAAGGGCAGACAACGCTGAGGGATCGCCATGAGGTGAGCCTTCACCTTTCATTTCATCAAAGGCCCAGGTGTTCGCAGTAGCGTTCACGGAGATCTTGGCGGTAGCAGGCACGCGCACGGCGGCCGGAGCGAAGCCTCCTCAGCAGCCTCCAAAGACTGCCAGTGCCAACTGTTTACCAGTCTCCATATCGCGCACATCAAACTGCGGTGACCCTCCAAATGGTGTCCACTGATCATAGACCTCCCCAAAGCGCCCAACATAGCTGACAAGCTGCGGCGCCATGATCACACGACCCGGTTGGCGAACATAATTGAAATCGATGTTCAGAGGCTCCCCAAGAGCGATCGTCTTCGATTTGCCTGCCTTGATCGAGATCGACTTGGAATTCCCTCTGTCAAACACGACCACATTGCGGCCCATGCCAATGCGCCCATTGTAGAGATGATAGTCACCAGCCGGCACCGCCAACGCTTTGCCAGAAAGTGCGAATGAATGGGCCCCATCGGCTGACTGAACAATAGCCGCTAACAATTTCCCCTTCGTCGCAAACTGCGTGGTCAGATCCATAACCCCCTGATCACCTTCGTAGGGACTGTAGTCGATCTCTGAGCCATCTGCAGCCACGTCGATCGTGTAGAGCGTGCCCCGAACATTGATCGCTTTCGACAAGAAGCTCGCATTCTTGCCTCGCCCAACAATCATCGCGTCCTTCCCATAGTCATCGTATCGACCATTGTTGTTTTGGTCGATGATCTGTATCCGCTGGTCAACAATCTTACCCTGAACGGCACCAGACGCGGCGAAGTGCCAGCCACCGCCCTGATTCACTAGCCGCATGGAGTAATTGTACTTCCTACCTGTAGCTGATTTCCCTCGCAAAGTCACTAATCCATTTTTGCCGGTCACCTTGACGTCGGTCTCTCCATCCCCATCATGATCCACGGCCAAAGCGGCGCCAGTCACTTTCGTATGAAACGTGGTTGGAATCCCCGTGAAGGCCAGGTCACCGCTGACACGGCTAAACTGCTCTTTCGGCAACACGACATCCCAATCGCGCAGGGTCCGGTATTTTAATGAGGTCATCTCCGCAGAGAGACTTCCCATCACTCCAAACGCAGCAGCAAGACTGACGACTCTAGGCAACACGGTCGGGACACGCATGGCGCAAATCTAGCACCTCCACGGTCAGAGCGCACTACATTTTAGCGGCGAGCCGAGCATCGTCTCCGAGGCTTCGGATCCCCTCTACAGGCGGTTTTCTTCGGCCAACGGCCTGCCAATAAGGATCTCGATCGGAAGCTTCTCTTCTTCGTACTCATACGGTGGCGGATTCCAGGCGAAATGGTCCGGGTAGAGGTCCTGGATTGTCTGAAGAATCCGGATGCTAGAATGGACAGGGCGATACGCCTGACGGTCGCTGACGTGGATCTGCGCACCTTGGCAGATTTGGTGAGCGTGTTTTTGAAAAGTGGGTTCGAAGCTGAGAGATCGGAAGTGAACCCCAGGCAATTGGAGGGCATCCAGGGAGTCGACGAGAGCAGGCGCATTGATCCAAGGAGCCCCAAAGATCTCAAAGGGCCGCGTGGTGCCGCGCCCTTCGGAAACATTGCACCCCTCGAATAGACACATGCCTGGATAGACAACGGCGGTGTCTAACGTAGGCATATTAGGCGACGGAAGCACCCAAGGCAGCCCCGTTTCATCCCACCACATCGTACGTTCCCAACCTTCCATGGGGAGAACGTGAAGTTCTACATCAGGGAAAGCTTCCTGCTGAAACTGTATTGCGAGTTCACCGATCGTCTTGGCGTGACGGATAGGAATAGGATGAAGGCCTACGAACGAGAGATGATCAGATTCCTGAGGGCCACCCTCAGTATCGATGCCATTGATAGGATTGGGGCGGTCCGCCACCAAGATGGGTTTGCCGTGAGCCTGGCACGCCTTCATGCAGAGGAAGAGTGTCCAAATGAAGGTATAGTAACGAGCACCCACATCCATGAGATCGACGAACACCGCATCAATGGGTGCGAGCATCTCTTCTGTCGGTTCACGGTGCTCTCCATACAAACTGTATAAGGCAACGCCCAACTGTGGATGCATGCCGCCTTCCCATTCGATCATGTTATCCTGGGTCGTACCATCGAATCCGTGCTGAGGACCGAAGAGGGCGCCTAACCGAAAGAGGGCTCTGTTCTTTGCTAACAGAGCGGTGAGTGTATGCTCGAGCCGACTGTCAACTGAGGCCGGATGTAGCACCGCCCCCAGCTTGAGCTC
>JAACDM010000651.1 GCA_009936795.1 Verrucomicrobiaceae bacterium
GGCATACTCCTGGGGATCGCTCTAAGAAACAAGAAAGGGAGAAGCCGCGAGGCCTCTCCCTTTCTCTATTTGGGGGTAAGGAAGTATTTAGTGAGCGAATTGGCGCACGTTCACCACACGGTAGCGGTAGAACTGCTCCAAGCTCTTAGCCTTGTTCTCGATCTTCTCATTCTTGTAATTCGGGATATCCCGATCTGTTGGATCGAGGAAGCGTTCGATTACGGCAGAGCCGCGATATTCGCCTGTGACCTGATCTTGGCCAGAAACGAACTCGCTTTCCGAGGTGCCACGCACTTTCTGGAGAGTCTGCACCGTCATGTAGACTTTGAAGGTGTTCGACTTTGTAGTTACGCGAGGATAGATATTCGCATAAGGCTGCTCGATTGAATTGTCACCCGTGAGGCGGTGCTTGTCCCACCACTTACGGATGCCTTTGCTATCTTCGTCCCAAGAAACGTCTTCGTTCTGTGGGTAGAGGAAGGCCTCACAGACTTCTGTCGCCGTGCGGAAGACCTTACCTTGTTCAAACTTGTGTTCCCACTGTTCAAGGGTTTCCCACACGTCGATCTTGTGGTGCCAACCGGGGCTTCCGCTGCTCTCCGATTTCTTATATTTCTGACCAGCGTTGTTTGGGATGGCGAGCACGCGCTCAGACTTGAAGATAGCAGCCAAGGCGGTTGCCCGCTTGATGTAACTGAAAGGTAACATCTGATAGTTCAGATTCACTTTCCCGCTCGTGGCGAATGGCTCACTGATAGGATAGGGCTCCACGATAGGCATCCAGAAGAAATCCAGCCAGATATGATCTGGAGGCAATTCCTCGTCGTCATAAACGGAACTAACTTCCGGCGAATCGAAGCCATCTACCGTGGTCTTGTCTCCGCTAAGTTTCATGCCGTTCCCTGCCTGGCCCAGGTGAGCGCCGCGCTTGGTGTGCCCGTTTACGGCGACGTTTGGACGGAAGAGAAGCGTCGTCCAAGGCGCATTGGCCTGGGAGGCACTAGGGAGAGATCCGAACATCACGCCAGAAGGCACCATGCGGTTCGGGTTGAAGTTCTCCAAGTTCCGGTCCTCGTAGCTTTGCCCCTTCTTCCACTCGCCGGCCTCGAAGTAAGGGAACTTCTGGTTGAACACGCTCGAGCCAGGCACGTCATCAGCGCCGTCATCTGGCTTGTTGATGTAGGCACCATCGACGCAACCACCAATGCCATTGTCGAAGTCACGGGTGATCGACGGATCGATAGGGAAGTCATAGCCGTTTCCGAGTAGGGGAGCGAAGTCGATGTTCTTCTCACGAGTCGGATCCCAGCAAAAGTCCGGCTCCATGGCCGAGTTATCACCATTGTCATATCTCACATCAGCCAAGCTCCGGCGGCTTAACTTCATGGAGAAGGTGCCGTGGCGAGCGAGTGTCGTTGACTTAGGATAGATGGCCCAGGTTAGCGAGTGCGATGAGCGTTGCTTGCCCGTACGTGGGTGGAGTCGGAAGAGCTCACTAGGCACGTTGCGCTTGGTAGAGACGTGACGCACATCACCGTGGGCGACGACGAGGCTTGTGACGTTCTCCCTGTTTTCTTGCTTCTCGAGGACGAAGACCGGCCGGACGCGGGCACTCGACTCAGCGGCTGCCCGGAATCGGCGGGTCCAACCAGAGTACTCTCCGCTGTTCTTCACTGGCCGATCGAGGACGAGTTCCTCGCCCGGCTGTGCCCAACGCAAGTTTATGTTCTGAACGAGATTGCCAGTCGAAGCGCCTTCAGCCCCCTGATCGTAGATGACGAGCTGGACAGGATTGTTCTGGGTGAGGATGAGGTCCTCTTCTCCAACGGTGATGACGGGAGTTTGGCAATAGAAGTGAGAGAGTGGTCCCGTTCCATTAGCGAGAAAGCCTCTGCCATGAAAGCCTTCCTGACCCTCATCGAGCTCCAAGCGTCCGAAGCGAAAGAGGCGATAGCCACCTGTGCCACCCCAGCCATACCAACCGGCAGGGAGATCAGACCGCACATCAGCTGCGCCCGCTTCCAGAGTAAAGATTGCGGGACCTTTCTGCGCTTTACCGGCTGACTCGACACTCTCACCCCAGAGCTGGAGAGGAATGCCATTCAACTTGAGACCACCATTCTCATCGAGACCGTTGTCGTAACCATTGCCGCCGGTAAGCAAGCGAATCGTCTGCTTGGGGTGAATTTGGTGGAAACCCTGAGCAACAGCGAAGGCTTCTGGAATCATGCCCGTTTCAACGTAGGTCATGACCTTGCCGACGTCACCAGCGCCAAAGCTCTCACCACGCCACTCTGAATATTTGGGGTGCCTGTTGGCGACGATTCGCTTGATCACACTGACATCGCCGCCAGGGCC
>JAACDM010000652.1 GCA_009936795.1 Verrucomicrobiaceae bacterium
AAGACAAGACAATCGATTGTTCATCCGTCTGCGCCACCCGAATTGCCATATTAAGCGAATGAACTCGCTCGTCACTCGTCAACGCCTTGCTATCGGCCAAGTAGTTCAGCATCGGCTCCATGTCCATTTGCGCCCGGAACGAGGATGCGGTTCGCAATCCGTCGCGCACCCACGCTTTGTCGACCGGTTCCTTTTCGCCCGCAATCCAATCCAGGAATTCGCCAATGCCCTCGACGCCCCCTCCGTAATTCTCGATCACGTGCAGGAACGCCTGCTTTCCATAGATCCCAGGCGGCAAGGACAGGGTGAAGGCTTTGGCCGGTTCAAAACCCAATCCGGCATAGTACTCGGCTGCCTTCTTCAGCTTTCCCAAGGCATCTTGCCCCGCATCCTCACCAAGGATTGCCTCAATGGCATCGGACGGATCCTCCGGCCATTCAGAATTCCTCGATGCGAGGCTCCGCTCCTGAGGAACAACTTGAGGCAAGCGAACTAGGCCATTTGGCTGTTCGGCGGAACCTTGGTGTTCCAGCGCACTCGTTTCCGCTTCGATCGAAGCCATCTTGAATCCATGGCGGGATCCGAGCCAGAACGACAGAGCAAGCCCCACAATCACGGCCATCACCAACAGCGTACGCACACAGCGAATGAACCGAGACGTAGCACTTTTGTCGAGATTAAAGAATCTGCGCCCTCGTGCCTGGCAGCCCCGATTTCATAGCGCTGGCCCCGAGACACTAACTCTTGCGCTATTGTATGCGCAGTCTAGAAACCAAGACTAGATCGTTTGTCAGACCCCAGAAGCAGGGGCACCATTAACCAATGATCGAGAACCACAAGCACTTCATCGACGTCAGATCCAGCAGCTTGATCCTCGCAGCAGTGACAAGCCTACTCCTAGTCACTGCTCAGGCGAGGACATGGACGAGCACCGACGGCTCAAAGACCTTCGAAGCGGAGCTCAAATCCTACGATGCCACCACTGGCAAGGTCACCGTGACGCTTCCAAATGGCAGGCCTATGAGTTTCTTCCAAGACAAACTGTCCGAAGCCGACATCACTTACCTCAAGGAGAACGGCTCGAAGATCATCGGTTCGTCTTCACGCGTGAAAGAGCTACCAGATGTCCTACCCGATTCTGACGGAGAAGAAGCGGACATGAGCTTGCCGGTTCAAGTCTACATCCTGTTAGGACAATCGAACATGTTAGGATTTGGAAAATCCGAGCGCTTTGAAAACGGCCGCTCAGGATGGCAAGTACCCGTATCTGATCGACGACTCCGATGAGTGGACTGTGCGCAAGGACGTTCGCAACGTTAGGGTGATGTGTTCCGGTAACAGCCCTGCCAAGGATTACATCAACGACTGGATGACAATCCAGGGAAACATCGGCCCGGAAATGGGTATCGGCCATTCTCTGGGGCACGTGATCGATGCCCCTGTCATGATCCTCAAGAGTTGCATCGGCAACCGCAGCCTCGGTTGGGACCTCCTGCCTCCCGGCAGCGAGCCTTATGAACACGGCGGGAAGACGCAAACTGGTTACCGTGGAACTCCGGAAGATCCGGAAGGTAACGGCAAGCCTGTGAAGGGAAAATGGTATGCCGGGTGTCAGTACGACGGTGATATCGCGGCTGCCAAGACCGTGCTCGAGAACCTCGACAATTACTACCCGGGTGCCAAGGAATACGAAGTTGCCGGATTCTTCTGGTGGCAGGGCGACAAGGACATGCGCAACGCTGCGCACTACGAAAGGTACGAAACAAACCTGATCCAGCTCATCAAGGAACTGCGCAAAGAATTCGAAGCTCCAGATGCGAAGTTTGTCAGCGCGTCCCTCGGCCAGACCAAGAAGGCGCAAAGAGTGGTGACGGAGTGATCCTCAATGCCATGAAAGCCGTTGCAAAGAACAACGATCCCGAACTCAAAGGCAAGGTGGGCTTCGTTTACACCCACCCTCTTTCCAAAGGCGGAAGTTCAAGCGGGCATTACCGCGGCAATCCTGAAACTTACATGAACGTTGGCGAGGCCATGGGCAAGGCGATGGTCGAGCTACTCCACGGAAAGTAGTGCCCCGTCAGCCTATATATGTGCAGTGTGAACTACGGCTGAAACACAAATATTTCCCGCCCTCCACACCTCGGGATGGGGCAAGCGGCACGGAGAACAAAGATAGAAGATAACGGACCAATTACGACCCACTCCTAACACTACCACTCACTCATAAAGACAAGAAACTTCTCAACCCTACCGCCATGGAATCTGCCTGCCCTTCAATTGGATCATGGCGCTTTCATAGTGCTTTTCTAAAAGTAACATGAATGCTGTAACGTTGGGATGTCTCGATTGGTATCTAATCAGAGCCGCCACTCCCTCCCGAGACCCAGACGATGCTATTCAGAAAGAAAGATGACCCGGCCGAGCTGCAGGTCTATGTCAAGCTGATGACCAAACATCAGGGCAACCTGCGCGCGTTCATCATCTCGCTGATGCCGGGCAGCCCGGACGTCGCCGACGTGCTGCAGGAGGCGAATGCCGTGCTCTGGCAGAATCGCGACCGCTTCGAGCACGGCACGAATTTCCTTGCCTGGGCGTTCAAGATCGCGCGCTACGAGGTCCTGCGCCAGCGCGATCGCACGAAACGCGACCACCGGCTAGAGTTTTCCGATAAGTTGGTCGATGCCTTAGCAGAGATGGTTCCTCCTGAAGAATCAGATGAAGAAGTGATGTCCGCGCTAGACGGCTGCCTCGCTAAACTGAAGAAAGAACAACGCCAACTCGTCGAGGCGCGCTACACTCCGGGAAGATCGCTCGAGCAACAGGCGGAACAGATTGGCAGCTCGCCCGGCAGCTTGCGCGTCGCCCTGCACCGCATCCGCGCGGACCTCAAACACTGCATCGAACTCACCCTCGCAAACCGATCCGCATGACCCCGTCCGATCTAGAGTCGAAGATCTTGCAAATGCTCGATGGCGAGTTGCCTGCCGACGGGGTCGAGGCACTCGAGGCGGAACTGCTGCAGAACGCCGAGTCCCGCGAGATCTACCGGAGGCTTGTGCGTCTGCACTCGAGTTTGGAGATCCGACACGAATCTCTCGCGGCCATCTCGAATGCGAAGGTCGCGCAGATCTCGACCCGCCAGCGCATTGTGAACCTCGCCCTCGGTGCGGCTGCAGCGATCGCGCTCGTCTCAGTGATAGTCTTGTCGCTGAAGAAGGGCCCGGATCCACCGAAGGGACCGGATCCACCGATCGCTAGCTTTCGCACCTCCCCCGGCTCGCTCTTCACCCTGACGCACGAGGTCGCGGATGGCGAAGAGGCCCGCAAGGGGCAGGAACTGGCTGTCGGTTCCAGGCTGAGCTTGCAGGAAGGCACGGTGGAAGGGGCGTTCCGATCGGGAGTGCGAGTGGTGGTCGAGGCACCCTGTGACTTACGGTTGTTGGCCGAGGATCGGGTCGCGCTCGGTGAGGGCGCCGCCTGGTTCGAGGTTCCGGCGGAGGCGATGGGATTCTCAGTCGAAACCCAACAGCTCACGGTCATCGACCTCGGCACAGCCTTTGGCATCGACACTTTAGCAGGAGAGGGCCACGAGGTTCATGTCGTGAAGGGCGCGGTGGAAGTGGCCTCCCGCGTCGAGGGCGGCGAAACGCGGACCCTACAGGAAGGCGAGGCACAGCGAGTGGATGCTTTGGGCAAACTGCACGAGATTTCATCGGATGCCGATCGCTTCACCGTCGCTCTCGTAAGGAGCGAAGGTCTGGTGGGACATTGGGAATTCGAGGCCCCTTTGGAGGATATCACCCCTGACTCATCGGGGAACGGGCACTCGGGGCGCCTCGAAGGGCGTGCCAGAATTGTCACCGATCAAGAGCGGGGAAACGTACTTTCGCTTTCCGGTTTAAGATCAAGTAGGGATGCGGTCGATATCGATTCAATCAGGGAAATCCCGACTCTGCTAAAACATCGCGGAGCAACACTCACCGCTTGGATCAAGCGGAATATGTATGACTCCGGCGGGCACCAGTATGGCTATATCGTTGCCCTTGGCGCCAGCGGTGATATTCCGGTGATGTCGCTCGGGATCAACGACGATACCCGATTTGTGACCGGCTTTATTGAGGGTGACGCTGAGGGCGACGATCAGGTTATGGTGGTTGGAGACACCGCGGTGGAAGGTGGCGTATGGACGCACGTGGCCATCACCTATGACCGGGTGAACAACGAGGCGATCACCTATGTCAACGGAGTGGCGCAAGGCTCGCCGACCGACATTTCCAAGGTGGATGACGGTGCGTTGGATTGGAGTATGGGATTGATCGGCAGAACTCCTGATATCTTCGACATCGATGACCGGTTCTTCGGCGGCTTGATCGATGATGTGCACATCTATGATCGGCCGCTGAAATCGAATGAGATTCGCGCTCTCGTTCGCTAGCTGGCTCTTGCCCTCTCGGCGGTGAAGCTCGCGACGAAATTTCATCGGGCAAAGTTTGTAACGTTTCGACGCTCTGCCGGGTACCCCAAGGAAATCCCAGCCCACAACCCTAACGACCACTCATGAAAGTAAGAAACGTCTCAACCCTCATGCTTGGCTTGATGCTTGCCGGCATTTCGGCGGGCTCAGCCGCCACGACCACCTACCGCAATCTGGTCCTCGGTGACAGCCCCATCGTCTATTATGAGTTCGATGAGACCAGCGGAACGACCGCAGCCAACTCCGCCAAGACGGGCGCGACCTATAACGGAACTATCAACACTGCTGGTGGATCCGTGACGTTCGGCCAGTCGAGCTTCGCCCATGGCGGAACTGCCTACGACTTTGGCGGCGGCTTTGTCGGGTCGGCGTCAGCATTGACTAGCTCACTGACCGCATGGACCGTGGAGGCGTGGGTGAACTATGACTCGGCGAAAGGCAGTGCGTCCAATTTCCTCTCCAACGACCAGGGTGGCTGGAACAACGATGTGCTGATCGGCTTTGGCGCCGAAAGCGGGACTGTTGGCGTCCCCGCATTCAGCGTCGGGGTGATCCATCAGGACAATGCGAACCAGACCCGCAACTTTGTGGGATCTCCCCTGGCGGCCGATGATTGGGTACTTGTTGTGATGACAGGCGAAAACGACACAGGGTTAGGCACAAGCACACTCCAGCTCTACATCGACGGAGTGCTAGCCGATTCAGACTCCACGATCCCAGGCGATGTCACCTTTAACGGTATAGGGGGCTTCGGTGCATCTCCCAACTTGACGATCGGCGCGGCGCGCCCTGATAGCGGTGACGCAGGCTACCGCCCCTACGACGGGCTTCTCGATGAAGTGGCGATCTACGATTATGTGCTGACCCCGGATCAGATCAGCGCTCATGCCAACATCCCAGAACCCGGAAGCGCATTGCTCCTGTCATTAGGTGGGCTAGTGTTGGGGTTGCGCCGTCGTGGCCGGAACCTCGGGTAAACCCGACTCAAAAGACCTACGTTCATCAACCTGACACAACGCAGGCAATGATATAATAATGAAGTATAACATAATCCTATACCTTATCGACGGGCTCTGCATCACTGCTGTGACACAAGCCGCCACGCCCTCCTATCGAACAGCAGTGTTAGTAGACAATCCGCTCATCTACTATCAGTTCGATGAAACCAGCGGCACGACCGCAGTCAATTCTGGTTCCACTGGCACGACGAACGACGGCACCATCGGAACAGAGGGCGGTGAAGTGACTATCAACCAACCGAGTTTCCCCAGCGGCGGATCCTCCTATGACTTTGACGGCGGTCATGTCCTGGCGGCGGCGCTGCCGTCCTCATTGACCGAATGGAGCATCGAAGCGTGGGTGAATTGGGACCCGGCGAAAACTTCTGCGTCCAATATATTCGGAAACGATCAGGGAGGCTGGAATAACGATGTCCTCTTCGGTATCGGGGCCGAGAACGGATCATTTGGTGTTCCCGAAAGCAGTATCGGCCTCATTCAACAAGGTTCCCCGGGCGATACTCGTGACTTTGTCGAGAGTCCCATGACCGACAGCGAGTGGCATCACGTCGTCGTCACCGCCAGCACTACTAACAGTGAACTCATCCTCTATGTCGATGGTGTGGAGGTGGCTAAGGAAGTGAATTTTAACAACGGCCTGACCATGAATGGCGACAAGGACGGCGATCCCGACACCATCGGCAGCCCTTTCATCTCGGTTGGTGGGGCACGCGCGGTTGTCGACCCGGGTTATCGTCCCTTCGACGGCTTGATCGATGAGTTCGCCATCTACGAAACGGTCCTGGGTGCAGATGCCATCCAGCTGCACTACACGGTTGGTGTCTCCGACCCTCCTAGCAGCGTCACCGATATCGACTACGATAGCAACACCGACACGGTGAGCCTGACCTGGACCAGCCGCGCCAATAGGCTCTACGACCTGCTCAGCGCCACCGATCTTTCTACCCCTCCTGCCTCTTGGGACGTCTATGAGGGTCAAGAGGACATCGCTGGATCTGACAATGGCACCACCACACTAACAGGTGCCCTGATCTCTGGAACCCCACGCTTCTTCGTGGTAAGTGAAAAGGATTTCCCGCCGTCGTTACAGGCGGATTTCGAGGGTGGAGCCGATGGCTGGACCATCGAGACTAACGGTATCGTCAGCGACACGACATGGGAAGTTGGCCCACCCGTCGCCGGTCCTCCGGGAGCCCACAGCGGAGCCAACGTGTTCGGCACCGACCTGGACGCCGACTTTGAGGCAGGGATCGCCAATCCAGACACCAATCTCGGGATTGGGTTGCGCTCTCCCGTGGTCGACCTCGCCGAGCTAAGCAGCGCGGCCCTCACATTCTGGCATTTCCTCGAAGCCAGCGAGCAGTCAGGCGGGCGGCTAAACCTCTTGCGGGGCGATGACGGGTCGCCGATCCAAGGGTTCACTCCAACATTGTTTCTAGGTGATAAGAACACGGACGACTGGACTGAGTTCACACTCAGGCTCCCCCAGGAGGCGCTCGATGCTGGCAGCATCATCATCGAGTTTGAGTTCCTCAGCAGCGATTCCGCCGGTGCCGGTTGGTTTATCGACGACGTTGAGATCAGAAGATGATTCCCTTCATGAAGCGAACCTACTTGGCCATTGGTGCTACCCTGATCATTGGCGCAGTCAGCGCGGCGGCGGGCACGGGCTCCTACCGCGATGCCGTCCTCGCCGATACGCCCATCGTCTACTATGAGTTCGATGAGACCAGCGGGACCACCGCGCTCAACGCCGCCACCACGGGGGCGATCTACCATGGGACCTTCAACACGGACGGTGGCCCCGTCACCGTCAACCAGGCGAGCTTCGCCAAGGGAGGAACCTGCTATGAGTTCGGCGGTGGCTTTGTCAGTGCAGCGTCCGCGCTGACGGACTCGCTGGACGAATGGACGGTGGAGGCGTGGGTGAACTACGACTCGGCAAAGGCCAGCGCGTCCAATTTCCTCTCCAATGACCAGGGTGGATGGAACGATGATGTGCTCTTCGGCATCGGCGCCGAAGCCGGGAGCATGGGCGTCCCGGCCGGTAGCGTCGGCGCGATCCAACAGGGCAGTCCGGGAACGACCCGCGACTTTGTGGGATCTCCCTTGGACGCTGGTGAGTGGCACCATGTCGTGGTGACAGGCAGCACCACCGCCGGCGCTCTAACACTCTACGTCGACGGCGTGCTCGCTGGCGCTGACACCTCGCTCGTCAACGGGGCCTCCTTCAATGGCGCGGATGGCATCGGGACGGCCAACCTGACGGTCGGCGCGGCACGGCCGAATGCCGCGGACCCGGGCTACCGTCCGTACGACGGTCTCCTCGACGAACTAGCAATATACGATCAGGTGCTCGATGCGGAGGCCATCGCGAGTCACTACGCCGCAAGCGGGGAGGAACCATCCGATCCTTCAGATCCACCCAACCTTTCTGACGACTCCGACTCCGAGTCCGGGCTCAAGGTGATTGAATATGCACCTGGCAGTGATCCTGCTCGATTTAGCTGGCCGACACACATCGCCTTCGGTCCCGACGGCGAAGAGATTATCTCCGATCTCAAGAACGACCGCTTCATGGTTCGCGAAGGTCCTGGCGAAGCGTTTCAGGCGTCTCCGGTGGTCTCTGTTAGGGGCCAGCACTCGGTGGCCTACAATCCGGCAGACGGTCTCTACTATGCCGACGACACGGACAACCATCGGATGATCGCCTTCGACCTCGACGCCGAAAGGACCCTGTTTGGAAATTTTCCAAGACCCGCCCAGACTAAAAACATCGCTGGCGTGGCTCTGAATCGCCCCCACGACGTGGTGATCGACCACGATACCGGATGGATCTATGCGCTCAATCCAAACTCCGGGCACGTCTTCCGCTTCACCGTGATTGGTGAGAATGAAAGTGTGATTGTTGCGCCAGTGGGCGGCTACGCGCGCGCCCTCACCTGGGCCAACGGCAAGCTCTATGTCATCGGTTCAGCCAGGGGGCGGATCGTCGAGGTCGTCGATTGGGAAAACGAGACATTCAAGATCTACGACAGCTTCGACCCGAGTGGAGGCAGCGGGAGCGCGGGGACGTGGGCGACCACAGGACTCGTGCTCAACGACGCCGAGTTCTTCGACGGCTTCTGGTATGCGACCAGCTATTTCTCCCCGGCGTTTGGTGGCGGGACCGACTTCGACCAGAACAAGTTCATCCGTTTTAAGACCTTAGATGATCTTGTCAGCGGCGATTGGACCGACCTGGGCAGCCTGGTTCCCAGTGGGATGACCCCTTACTTTCTAACCGTGAACGGTGGCAATCTTTATCTAGCAATCTTCAATCATGGATCGCCCGGCACTGGAGATGCGATCCTGCGGTTCAGCCCAAGCCCTGGCTTCTCTATCATCAGCGCCGAACATGATCCCATAGCCGACACGACCACCCTGACTTGGGATTCGGAAGAAGGTGAGGTGTTTGATGTCCACAAGAGCCTTGATCTCGACTCCTGGATGGCTGTCGAGATGCAGATCCCCGCCGCTGCTGCCACTTCGCAGACGACCACTGCCATCGTCGACCACAACGCCAGCGAATCAGGCGCATTCTATAGAGTTGCCCGCCTGGCCGGGGAAGAATAGCGCGTTTGTTAGTATCGCTTGCAGGCAGGACTCCATGCATGCTTGACCTGTACATGTTTGTAGCGCTGGCTTTAGTCTGATTGCGCTCTATTAGTCTATGAAGCGTCGGCTCAAGCCAAGCCAGCGCTACGAATAATGGTTTGATTAGGGTATCGAGCCTGTTCTGTTCCGCTCTTGATCTCTTGATAGACTAGTCAGGGCCTGTCCCTCTATCGTTCCTTTGCCGGATAGCTATCTGCTAGGATCAAGGGACTCACTATTGCCCTTCGAGCCGGATCGTTTGGCGAATAAAGCCTTGGGCATCGGAAATTGGCAACGTGACGATAGACTCTGTCTCCGTCTGCTGGATGGCGACGCCATCGACGCCGTCTGTCAGCGGTTGCCAGGCTTCTGCGGACATCTCAGTACTCACCTCGATGACTTCCAGGACGCCTGCGGTGTCTTGGCGCGGAAACCGCACGGTCAAGACGGGCCCTGCATCGGTCTCCTCGACCGAGCCTCTAGGTCCCACGCCCAAATCAGGCTCGAGCGGGTTCGTGCCCAAGTAGTACTCTTTGAGATTCGACTTCCCGTCCCGATCTGGATCCGCCGTGGGTTCCGATTCTGGCACGGTCGGAGTTTCTGCCCAGTGAGCAAGTTGCCATCCCTCGTACCCAGTCACCTCCCCTGATACAGCGGTGGCGACCGTTTCACTGACAATGCTACCGGAACCATTGGACACTTCGACTCTGTAATCTCCCGCATCCTCGGAGGTGATGGCCCCCAAAGCAAGAGTCGGGACATTCGTATCTCGACCCCCTATCAATTCTACATTGCACAAGAGATCTGAACTGCTGGGACTATCATTCATCACCTGGATGGCCAAGAGATTCATTCCGACACGCAACTCTGATCCATGCTGAGCAAGATTGATGTCCTCAAAATCCACAGCAAGGGCGTCAGGGTGCTCTGCCGTCGCCTCAGCGTTCCAGGTCAGATTAGCCGGAGCATTGGCTTCAGATACCGCAACGCCATTCAAAAAGGCTGCATAGCCATCATCATATTGCACACGTAGCTTTAAATGGTTTGCGTTCTTGAGTTCTGACTCCGTTAATTCGAACAGGATACGAATGAGTGCCGAGGTATTCCCTTGAAACGTTTCTGCCCCGACATCGATGTTGAGAAAGGGGTCGTAGGTGTTGGCGGAGGAACGTTCATAACCCACCCCACCTACTCCGGACAACCAACTGCTATCGTCGAAATCTACGGCGCTTCTCCACGTATCATCGATGGGACCTTGAGGAACCTGCACTCGGCGCTGAGAATCGGCATCGACCAAGTTTCGAATCGTGCTAGGAATCTCCTGGCCATCCTTAAACCACTGATAACGCAGACCGCCTCCCTCCGCGCCGACGGTCAATGCGGCATCATTTCCGACGTCGAAGGATCCGCCAACCGGTTGCGTCAAGATGATCGGAGGCTCCCCAGCAGTGATATTCAAGGTCATGGTATAGACAGGCGTCTGGTCTCCACGCTCTCCTTTACGGCGCCAACCAATGATATCAATCTCGAAGGTACCGGACTCCTCAGGCACGCCTCCAAAGCTACTCACTCCCCCGCTGAGGACCTGTGAGGATTTGACCAAGCCCGCAGGCAACCCAATCACCGAATAGGAATGCGCCGTCTCTCCGGTGACTCGGAAGGCCCAGGTAAACTGTTCACCCACCGTGGCATCGGCTGGGTCCACGGAGCCACCCGCAGGCACCACGCCTGTGGCCCCCGTTAGCGCATGAGTGCCACCCAGATAGGTCGCGACAGGAGCTGCCAAACGAGTGAAGCTCACATGTGGCGCCCTGAGCATTTGTTTCACCTTGGATAGATGGAGCATGACCGGACTGCGTTGAACGGTCAGGATAAGGATACTGGTGACGTAGGCGAAACGCGAATGATAGACACGCGCGAACTGAAACTGTAGGGACGGCAGGGCGAACATTTGGGGGCAGAACTAGAGGTTGATCAATACAGTCTATTCTCGAAAGAGGCAGTTTATTCGCGAAGGAGGGCTTCGATTTCTTTGATATAGGCGGCACGCGTCTTCTTGCCTTTGAATCCTTTGTGGAGGAAACGCACCTTACCTTTCTTGTCGATGATGTAAGACGTCGGCATACTTGGCGGACGCACGACGTTGGCGAACTTGTGTTTCGAATCTAGCAGCGTTGCGAACCCCGGCTTCTGTTTGGCGACAAACTTCGCATAGTCCTTTGCGTTCTCATCGACACTCACGGCGACCACCGCGAGACCTTTGGCGCCGTACGTCTTGCGTATCTCATCAATGACAGGGAACGCTTCCTTACAGGGCTTGCACCAGGAGGCGAAGACATCGACCAGGACCACTTTCCCATTAGTCGACGGTGCGTTTCCTTGCAGCGAGAACGAGCTGAGCGCGGGGAAACGATCTCCGACCTTGATATCGGCCATGGCCCCGGTAATCGCAGTCACCCCCAATGAGAGGGCAACGATGAAAGACTTCATGTGGTAGTTCATTTTGATAAGTAGTCGCGACTGAGCGGCGGTCGTAGTGGTCATCAGGGCGATGCTGATTAAGATTAATGATAGTTCCTTGATGGTGTTGTTGGTTCTTTTAATTCGAATTTATTGTGAAGTTACTGTCGCTGCGAGTGTAGTGTTCCAAACAGTTGTTTAAGCTCTTCCATGGTGAGCGCCTGAATGCCGATAACGAACTCCAGCGCATTCAACACACTGCTCTATCAACAACCTTAAGCGACCCTAAATAGGAACAGCTGATCAGTCAGCAACAGGACGGTCTTGTGGTTGGAAGATTTAACCGATCTACCGGTCGCGAAAGCGACTGAAGAAGTCGCCGCGATTGCCTCTTTCGGAAGGAGCGGTGATCTTCTCAACAGATTCTTGAGGTAGATTCGACTGCTCGATCCACTGCTGCGCGGCCTCTTGATCTTGGCGATACCAACTGC
>JAACDM010000653.1 GCA_009936795.1 Verrucomicrobiaceae bacterium
CCCTTCTGTGCCTTGCCTTGGCACAGATCATCATGCCCACAGCCCTACACGCAGGCCTTAGTGCGTACGACGCAGCGATTGAAGCCGACAACGCCGGAGCATTGCCGTATGAAGCTGTTAGTCGAGAGACAATGGAATTCGATCACACCAATGGCATTGAATTCGATTTCGGTGAGATTAGCGAATCCTCCACGCTGGAGTTTATCGTCAAAGGAGACGCTGACCTCATGTCAGATGATGACGCCAATGCTCATCGTGATGGTTTCCTTGCTGTAGGCGAGAACGGCACGTGGAATTTGCGCTATGAGCAATGGGACGATACGGGCGCACTCGGATTCACCCACCTTGGTGTGAAAGACTATCTGTTCGAGCCTGAAGTCGGTATTGATGTAGAGGCATTAAACTCCCCCACAGAACTCACACATGTCACCTATCGCTGGGATCAGGATACCACGACGATGGAACTCTACTTGGACGGCGTCTTAGCGGGCACGAACGAGGAAGCGGTTGACTATGAAATGCCTACTGGCCCAGGTGTTCTCGGAGCCAAGGACGTCGGCGGAGCTGAAGGCATGGCCGGCACGATCGAGCGGGTGACCGTTTACAATGATGCCATTGATCCCGCTGCGATTCTGTTTCATGCGGAAGCTTGGTTGGGCAATTCTGATCCCGGGGTCGTGATTAGCGGTTTGCAAGACTTTGGGGAACTGCCCTTCGTTGGCGAGCCCCAGGAATTGATCGTTACCATTCGCAACAGCGGTCAGGAGAATGATCTCACGGTAGAAGTGATGATCACCGAAGGAGAGAATTTTACACTTGTCAGTGCGCCGTCCGTCGTGCCGCCGGGCGAAGCGGGTGAAATCAAACTGATGTTTGATCGCAAGGGAGCCATCGGACAATTCACGGGTGCCATGGAGGTCACCACCAACGATCCCGACGAATTTGACATGGTCGTCGCCGTGGAATTGAGCGCGGCTCTTATTGATCGCGAGGGACCTATCGGGCACTATCGCTTGGACGAACCGGCTGGCGCTAGCGAGATGCCTGATGCCACCGGATTTGGACGCAATGGAAGCTACGGAGAAGGGATCACGCTGGGAGCGGAAGCATTGGCCGGCGGCACGGCCATGGAAGTCGGAGGAGGGAGCTTCGCCACGATTCCTGGGGAGCATTTTGAAGGTCTGAGTGACTTCACGCTTTCGCTGTGGGCCAATGCCAGTGACGTCACGGGTCTGCAAACCTTGATTGCCAAAGGCGGCGATGCCAGCCCTACCTTTGCCATCATTGCTGACGGTGGTGTTCTCCAGTGGTTCGTCGACGCTGGTCCCGAATTCTCGACGGACGCCGCCGTTCTCACCGCAAACACCACGCATCACGTCGCCGTCACCTACACAAGCACGAACGCGACCCTCTATGTCGACGGCGCTCCCGTTGCCAGTATGGATGCCCCACTAGCATTCGAAGTTTCTGAAGACAATCCTTTCATGGTCGGGGCGTTCAATACAGCGTTGCCATTTGCGGGTCGCATTGACGACATCCAAATCTACAATCGCGCCCTGACAGAAGAACAGCTCAAAGGACTGCACGACGCTCCCGGGAGTGTCGTGACAGGCGAACTTTCTGGTCAGCAACCCATCGCAGCGCAGTGGTCGTTCGATGGTAATCTCTCTGACACCGCTCCGGGCGGTATGGGCGATGTTCTGACACCCACCGGGGACGCAGAGTATGCCTTAGGAATTGTTGGGCAGGCTGTTAGAATTACGGCCGATGGCCTTCAGCGGTTGCGCGCGCCAGATTCTGACGATTTGGACCTAGCAGACAACTGGACTTTGGAGGCCTTTGTCTGGCCGGATGCTGACAACGCTGGAGAATGGGATCGGTTCTGGACGAAATGGGGCGACGGTGGCGAACAATGGCACACGTCTTTCCGCAGCACCGGAGCGATAGACGTCGAGAACGGCCTCGACTTGTTTATCAATGGCGGCGACAACATCATTAACAGTAACACTACAGCAGAGGTGCCTTTAGAAACCTGGTCCCATATAGCCTTTGTCGGCGATTCTGCAGGAGGAACCATCACAGCATGGCTGAATGGAGTGCAGGTGGGATCGACAGCCTATCAAACGATTGATCCTGGCGATGGCGCCATGAACTTTGGCAACTTTGAGAGTCCTGGCAATGAGCTCCAATACACCGGCCTGATCGATGAGGCGATCATTCATGCTGTGGCCAGAGATGAAGCTTACCTCGTAGGCCGGGCAGATCTCATCCCAACCACTGAACCCAAGTTCCATCGGATCGAGACCATCACGTCGTCCACCGAAGCCGATGACTTGTTTCCCGCGAGCAATCTCATTCTCGGCCCAGACGATGGGTTTGACTCTGAAGAGCCACATACGAAGCTGAAAGGTGGAGAGACCGGCAATTGGGTAACCGCCGCTCCCGGTGGATTTCCCGCCGACTACATCGAAGAAGCTGGAGCTCCCATTCTGATTCTCGACCTTGGTGCCGATGTCAGTCTTGGTGAGATCAGCGTCTGGGGCTATTCCTCAGCCAACGCTAATGGCGTGAGTGAGTTCAGCCTTCGATTCGCCACCGATGCCGAGGGTGCGGAAGGCTTTGGTCAATCCGTCGCTTACAATCCTTCCTTCATTCCCACCAACGACGATGATACGGCACGGGAAAGTTTCTTCTTCGAGGAAACCGTCAGTGCGCGCTATGTGGAATTCACAGCTGTGGACAATTTTTACACGGATCCCGGCGACGGAAGTAATGGGGAACCTGCGGGTGGTGATCGCGTCGGGCTCGGTGAGATTGCGTTTGAAGCCAATCCCATGCCTCCACTAGATGTCGGCCCCCTTCGCAGCGACCTTGGTGCGGTGGCCGGATCCTCCCAGGCCCTTACAGAGCCTACCGTCGTCAATCTCGGTGAACTCTCCGGTGACGCGACCTATGAATTCTTCTTCAATGCGGTGAAAGGTGGCGGATCGACCGCCATCACTGGCAACGACACTTGGGCACTGAAGTTAGACCAATGGCAAGAGCAAGGAGTCTTTGGGCCCACGGAATTCGGCGTGGCTGACCATATCTTTGAGCCACTTGATGGGAAAAGCGTGGATTCCGTCTTCGAGAGCGATGTCCATGTCGTGTTTGTGAATGATACGGCCGGAGGCGAAACCCGTCTCTATCTGAACGGCGAACAAGTCGGCGTTTGGCCGGGCAATTTCGAGCTGGCTGGCGAGGTCGGTATCTTGGCAGCTCGGACATCCTTCGGCGATCCTACGGGTGACGGTAGTGTCATGCATGGTTGGGCGACCTACAATTCGGCCCTGACCAATGAGAATGTCACGCTTCTAGCCAACACACCATTCGGCTCAGGCACCACACCAGGAGACCTGGGTCCACTAAGTGCGGGCCTGAACGCGGATGGCATGTTTAGCATCACCATCCCTGACGGAGTCACCGCTGATATCGAATTCTCGATCGATCTTATCGACTGGGAAATCTTTGCGACGGGTGTGAGTGGTAC
>JAACDM010000003.1 GCA_009936795.1 Verrucomicrobiaceae bacterium
GCACCACATCGTCTGGACTCAGAATGGCGCCGAGAGCGTCCTCTATGTCGACGGCGTGGCTGACACTGCAGACTTCAACCTCAACGCTTTCGCTCCCACAGAGCGCTTCTCCGGAGCCACGGCTGTGAACACCACCTCAATCGGTGGCATTCGCCGTGGAGCACCTTCCCATTGGATCACAGGTCTAATCGACGACGTGGCCATTTGGAAACGCACCCTGAGCGCTGATGAGGTCACGGATCTCTTCACCAATGGCTTGCCCACGGATGGCGGCCCAGTGCTTCCTCTCAGCATCGAAGTGTCCGCAGACCGTCTGACCGTAGCACGAGGCGAGCCAGCGATCATCACTTGGGCAGGCAACGCCGATGCCACCTTCTCTATCGAAGGGATTGGCGATGTCTCAGCAGATTTTGGCGTGGGATCAGTAGAAGCCGCGCTCACAGAAGACACCACTTACACCGTAACCGCCGCCCGAGGCGACGAGTCCATCAGTGGTTCGGTCTCAATTAAAGTCCGCGAGGGTATCGTTCCCGGCTGGTTCATCCTAGACGACTTCGACAACTGGGAGGCCGGAGGACTCGCCGCCAATACGAAAGTTGGTCGCAAGGAATTCTGGACAGATCCAAGTCCAAACCCCGCGGGAATTATCAAAGACTTCGAGGGCAATCAAGTGCTTTCCATGAATGAAGAAGGTGAGGAAACCATGTTTACCCTCTTGCAGTCCCAAGAGACAAAAGACGGCGATGGACGCACCGCGTTCGTTCGCATGAGACTCAACGGTAGTGACAATAGCTTCGCCAATTTCCGCGTCGGACTGACAAACAAATCCATGCGTGGAGACGGTTTTGGCGGGGATACTAACGGAGACCTTGGTGGCTTCGCCATCATTCAACGGGCCGACGGCGATACGAACGGCACCATCACCACAGGAGATGGTGAAGCGAACGACTTCGAGGTTGTTCCAGACATTTGGTACAAGGTATGGCTAGATATCACCAACAGACCTGGCGATAGCGATGACACTATTTCCATCCATATAGCAGAGGAGGGAGGCACTCGGGTAACCATTGCCGAGGATGTCGTGGGCGACCGTGGCAATGTCATCAATCACGACCGCTTTTACGTTGCAGCTAAGGGCGAGAACCTGGGCATCGAATCTTTCTATATTGATGATGTTTTTGTAAGTGTCGATGGTATTTCTGACACTGATCCATTGGATACTGACGATCCCAACCTCGCGATTCGCACTCGCGGCATCTTCAATGATGTTGACTCCAGCGGTGGTCCCTTTGTCAAGACATTGCCGATCCTCAACATTGGCCAGACGAATTCGCTCACGATCACTGGAGCCACGCTCTCAGGCGCCGACGCAGATCTCTTCACAGTGTCTGACCCGTCGGGCACCTTGGCTCCTGGCGAGCAAGGCGAGATGACAATCACCTTCACCCCTGACGGGCGAACAGGCGGTGTCCTCGCCACCCTCGAACTCGCTAGCAATGACCAAAGCAATCCAATGCTCGTCGTGGATCTCTCCTCGATTGTCCCATCGACCAATCAGTTGATCGGCCACTACCGCATGGACGAGACAAGCGGCGACGTCATGCTAGACTCCGCACTCCTCCGTCACGGCAACTACGTCGCCGTCGAAGGAGGCAATGTCGCTCTCGGAACTGACGCACTCGCTGCCGGTACCAGCGCAAACCTCAGCCGCTCGGGCGACGCCGGCGGCGGCTACGCGCAAGCCCGCCTCTCCGGAGGCAATCTCACCTCCTTCAGTGTGAGCATGTGGGTGCAGCCCGATGACGGTCAGCAATCCAGCCTCATCGCCAAAGGCGAACAAGGAGGCTCACCAGCCTTCGCCCTTCTGTATACTGGAGGCTCCCTCTTCTGGTTCAATGATGAGCAGGAAACCACCGATCCCGTCGGCGGCTTGAGCCCTGGCGAGAAAAGCCACGTCGTCCTAGCATACACCGACCGCAACGGCCCCGATGACGGCGCAGACAACCTTCGGATCTACATCGACGGCGTCGAAGTCCAGAGCGTCGACTCGCCACCCGCTATCGTCGACGAGGCGCGGAACCCACTCCTCATCGGATCGTACTACGGCACCCTCAGCTTCGACGGCATCATTGATGACGTCCAAGTCTATGCCAAATCCGTGACCGCAGATGACGCCGCCTTCCTCTTCGCCAACCCAGGCGAACCCCTAGGTGAAAACGAATTGCTAGACTCTGATGACGACGGCATCACCGATACGGAAGAACGTGCCATCGGCTCAAATCCCGCCAACCCCGACTCCGACGGCGATGGACTCCTCGACGGTGCCGAGCGCGACGCGGGCACCAGCCCAATCCTAGCAGACACCGACAACGATGGCATTTCTGATCGTTCGGAAGCCATCTACAGCACAGCCCCCACCAAAGCCGACTCCGACGATGACGGCAGCAGTGATGGTGCCGAAGTCGCCTTCGGATCCGATCCCAATGACGCAGGCAGCACCCCTACAGGGGCCGCTTTCACCGGGTTCGAACATGCCGCCCTCGGAGCCACATCCTCCGCCCACAACGGCGTAGAACTCGGCTGGACAAGCACTGCCGGCGGCGACACCGGCGTCGTCAGCTCACTCGTGGTTGCCGAAGAGACAATCCAACTAGCCGACCAACAAATCATGGTTCACAACGGCAGCATTGATCTGCTCACAGATGCCGTCGCCATTGACTCCGCCGCAGACGCGATCATTTCCGTCGACGCTCGGATCTTCCAGAACAGCACCGGCATTGAGAACAGTGACTTCATCGATCTGTGTGTCCTCACGAGCTCAGATGGCACGAACTTCGACAACGAAATCTGCTTCCTCTCTGTTGAAGGCACCATCGATGAACCCAGCCCTGACAACCCTCGTAATGTCCTGGAAGACGTCTTCAATCCAGACGCTGCAGAATCCCCTGCCGATGGTGACTTTACTACCCTCAGCACAAATGCTGGCGACCTCCCAGCAGGGACCACCCACGTCAAGGTCCGGATCAATGCCATGAACAACAGCGGCTCCGAATACTTCTTCTTTGATAACATCGTCGTCAAAGGAAGCAATGGCTCCGTCGTTGCCGAACCCGTCGACCCTGGCACCAGCGGACTCGAAATCAGTGGCTTCACCATCGTCGATGGCCTCGCCACCATCACCTTCAATGGAGAAGAAGGCACCACTTACGAAATCCATCGCAGCGCTGACCTCCAAAACTTCGCCAGCCTCCAAGACGTCACCGGTGCCGCCGGTGGATCGACCACCGTCGAGGGTGTCGCCACCGAAGGACTTGGCCAAGCCTACTTCCGCATCGTCGAGAAGTAAGCACTGAACACATCTAACTGACACACGCGCAAGGCGGAGGGGCAACCCTCCGCCTTGTTGCTTGTCAAAGGACTACATTCGAGTCATAAACCACTTCCATGGACCACTCGAAAGTTCTCATCATCATCGGCGACGCCAGTGAAACCCTCGACACGCTTTACCCCTTTTACCGTCTCCAAGAAGACGGCTTCACGCCCGTCGTCGCCGGCCCTGAAAAACGCCAATTTCAGATGGTCATGCACGAAGTGAAACCCGGTTGGACCATCACCAAAGAATGGGAAGGCTACACCATCGAAGCCGATGTCGCCTTTGATGAAATTCAGCCCAGCGACTACGTTGGCATCATGTTCAGTGGCGGACGCGCTCCCGAATACATCCGCGACCATCCCGACCTCATTCGCATCACTCAGTGGTTCTTCGATCACAAAAAGCCCATTGCCAGTGTCTGCCACGGGGTCGAAATCCCCGCGCGAGCCGACCGCGTCAAAGGACGCAAAATGGCCACAGTGCCAAAGTGTCAGTTCGATCTCGAAATTTGCGGTGGCACCTTCGTCAATGAAGCCTGCGTCATCGACAATAACCTCATTTCTGGACGCACCTACCATGACAATGGCCAATATGTCAGGCCTTGGATCGACCTCCTCATCGCTGAACGTGAAAAGCTCCAGAACTCATGAACCGAAGAAGAGCTTGCCAACTTTTTCGGCTAACCACCGCCAGCGCACTCCACGCAAACGAGAAGGAAACCTTTCAACTCCGCTACCTGCTCTCCTCCGCAATGTACGGAGAGATGTCTCTA
>JAACDM010000654.1 GCA_009936795.1 Verrucomicrobiaceae bacterium
AGTCGGTTATGTCAGAGTTCGGGTTTGGGATGCCATGTTCAATCGCCATGTTCTATGGGAGGACGAAAAAGGTGCATTGTGATCGCTTTGCCCTATTTTCTCAGGGAATTGAATGGGTCGGCCAATTAGACCAGTTAGCCTATAAAATTGGATTGCAAGAGACAGCCGGGGAGGTAAAGGTTTCTACTCGATCGTAGGATGCTTCACGAACTTCTCAAGCCAGCGTTAGATACCGAGCCCGGTCGACCACTGATCGAATTTCAAGAAAGGTGGTGCACAGCCGAAGAACTGGAGAATACATCGACGACTCTCGCTTCGCGATTAAGGCAGACGGGAGTGGAACCGATCGACCGTATTGCAATTCTCCTTCCCAACTGTACCGAAGCGGTAGAAGTTTTTCTGGCCTGTTTCAAAGGAGGCTTCGTTATAGTGCCTCTGGATTATCGACATCGGGCCGCTCAAATCAGATACGCACTCAACCACAGCGGAGCAGATGTTCTTATCTTTCATCACGATCGATTGGCAGAACTGGAGGAGGAGGACTTCATGAACCGGTTGTCCCATATCATCGTGGTCGGAGGGGATCCCCTTCAACATCGCCAGGTTCGGTATGAAAATTTCGTTTCAAGTGGCTTCTCAGCGGACTACTCTGTGGACTATCGGGACGACGATCTGTGTTCGATGATTTTCACCTCTGGCACGACATCAAGGCCGAAGGGAGTCACGTTGACTCGAAAGGCGATGGAGCTCGGAATTAAGAAGTATCTTGCCCGAGTTGATTTGAGCCAGGATGATGTGGCATTGATTGCCGCACCGATCACTCGACCGATGGCGTTGCGCTGTCAGTTATTGCCGATGCTCCATGTGGGTGGTTATGTGTCCTTGATGGCTGGCTTTTCGGTAGATGGATTTATCGAGGCCATGCAACGTCCACCGGCAAAAACCTTTCTATCTTCCCTGCCCGCGGGGCTTTCCCAGGTGGTTGCTCATCCGGAATTCAGTCAATGTGATTTTAGTGCGTTGCGACTGTGTATTTGTGGCGGGGATCGTGTTCCCCTTTATCTTCACGAACAATTTTCAAAGACAACCGGGGTTCCCATCACGGAACAATGTGGTGCTTCCGAGGTAGGGCCGTATGCGCTCAATCCCCCTTATGGAAGAAAGAAGCCGGGGTCGATTGGGCTACCGATGTATGGAAGCCAGGTCTGCGTGATCGATGATCAAGGTGATGATGCGACAACGAATCAGGTGGGAGAGATTACCGTGTTCAGCCCGATGATGATGGATGGCTACTGGAACGACACCGCCTTGACTCGGAAGACTATGCGGAATGGTTGGATTTATACCGGGGACCTGGGGAAATTTGACGAAGACGGGTATCTCTGGTTCATGGGACGAAAGAAGGATATAATCATCCGAGGAGGCAGCAATGTTTCGCCCCATGAAATCGAATCGGTACTTCTGGATCATTCCGATGTCGCTCAAGCCTGTGTCATCGGGATGCTCGACGAGACGTGGGGGCAGGTTCCCGTTGCCTTTGTAGTGTGCCATGACGAAGAACGCCAGCCAACTGAAGAAGCACTTCTGAGTCTCTGCCGTGATAGGCTGGCTGAGTACATGGTCCCGGCGGCCATTGAAACGATCGATCGTATGCCGTTGAAGGGGCCGGGTAAAATCAATCGGGATCTATTGAGAATTCGAGGGGAGATACGCCGATTGATTGACAAGGTGCCTTTCTTTCAACAAATTGTTAGTAAAGAGTTCATTCAAGACATGTCTCTGTTTCTGGAGATCAAGGACTATACGTCAGAGCAGTGGATATTTCGTCAGGGTGAAATGGGCGATGCGATGTATTTCCTTACTAGAGGAAAAGTGGAGGTGGTGCGAGAGGACACTGGGAAGGTGATCGACACTTTGAATGAAGGCGCCTATTTCGGTGAGTTGGCTGTATTGAGAGCGTTAGCCAGGGCCGCATCGATCAGGGCGCTCGGAGATTGTGAGGTGCTCGAACTCAAGCGGGCAGGGGTGCGTGAGCTGGCCCAAAAGTATCCGCTATTCGATCATCATATCAACGAGGCGTGTAAGCACTATGCGGAGATTTAGCCCGGATATTTCATGGGGTTTTGTAGCGAGACGCTGCGAGCTGCATTCTGCCGAGGCGCGCGAAGATCTTTGGGCCGGGCGGGTACACCCTGTCCAAGAAAAGATCGAGTGCATCACAGACAGAATGCGGCGCAGCAAGACGTAGTAGAAATCCTCATGAAATATTCGGGTTAGGACCTTAGATCTAACTGGGTGCTCCAAAAATGCGATTAGTTCGAGTCAACTTGGTGTCGCTCTAGCTTCTGGTCCAGGTCTTTGATGAACTCCGGACTGGGGACGTATCCAAGTTTTTGTGCATCGGAAATCAGTTGCCCCCCCCCCCCCCCTCTCTCTCTCCTATTACTAGCAATGCGGCGAATCTGACCCGTGAACGAAAAGCAATTTCCTAGCAGTAACTCTCAGTTTGAAAACTGGATCGGCAATCTTGAGTTCATGCCAATGACGTTGAATCGACGGAAGTCTGATAAGATGGGAGGGAGGTAGAGGAGTCACCTAGCTAAGCTGATGGATACAAAGTAGCGCCATGAACAAAGATCGCGGTACAATACTGCGGAGAAGACAATGCTGAGGCTGGTCCTAACGTCGATGCTGATGGAGATGGTGACAGTAACCTTTACGAGTATCACGCTCGTCTCTTACACAGCGGTGATTGAAACTGGCAGTTCTCCATGGGGTATAGCGATCTGAGGCGAGAAGCGATTTCCTGGCAGATGCCTAAATCCTGACAATCTAGCCAAGCTGCGGAGAGGACGTGCTCCCATCATCACGCGAGGACCATACACGGGAGAAATAGCTGAGGTCGATCACATCGTGCCGGTGTCCAAGGCTCTCCAGTTTGAGAACTGGATTGGCAATCTAGAGTTCATGCCTAGGACGCTGAACAGGCGGAAGTCTGACAAGATGGGAGATAGACAAGAGGCTATGATGAGGAAGCTGAGGGCGGCTTTTTGAGAAAGTTTTACCTGGTCATTCCGACTCGAGAATGCCCTGATTGGGTGTTGGGTTGGCCAGGAAAAGCAACCTGCCGAGGCTGCTTACCTCTCTCACAGATTCATGAAATACACTCACATCATTAGCCTGATCCTAGGATCAATTCTTTTGCTGGTAACGTTAGCCTCTGCGCAGGTGCCACAGATGATCAACTACCAGGGGCGCGTGGCGGTCGGTGATCCGGCGGTGAACTTTAATGGCACTGGTTTGTTCAAGTTTGCACTGGTCAACGAAGACGGTAGCACCAGCTATTGGAGTAACGACGATACGAGCAGAGAGGGCAGCGAGCCGACTGCGGCAGTGTCCCTGACGGTGAGCAAGGGACTGTATTCGGTGTTATTGGGCGCAAACATGACGGCGATCCCGAGTAGCGTCTTTGCAAATTCGGATGTGCATCTGCGAGTTTGGTTCAATGATGGGACCAATGGCTCACAGCTACTGACGCCGGATCAGAGGATAGCAGCAGTCGGCTATGCCATGGTAGCGAGCACAGTGGTAGACGGAGCGATCACGAGTGAAAAGCTGGCAAGCGGACTCGCGCTTGAGGGCACAACGAGCGGCACCTTCAGCGGTGACGGTTCTGGGCTGAAAGGTATTCCGGCAAGTGCGATTGTTTCGGCACCGCCGGCGGGCATGGTGTTGATCCCTGACGGGGCGTTTACCATGGGGGACAGTGTTGATGGACTAGCCGATGCCGATCCAGTCAGCACGACGGTTTCAGCCTTCTACATGGATGTGACCGAGGTGACGCTGAGCCAGTGGCAGGTGGTGCAGCAGTGGGCTACGCTGGTGGGTGGTTATACGGCACTTACGGTGGGCAGCGGAAAGGGGCAGGAACATCCGGTGCATACGGTGAACTGGTATGACTGCGTAAAGTGGTGCAATGCGCGTTCGGAGCGGGAGGGGAAGACGCCTGTGTATTACACGGACGATGCGCAGACGTTAGTCTACAAGACGGGGGATGTGGATGTGACCAACGCGCAGGTGAAGTGGAGTGCCAATGGCTATCGCCTGCCTACAGAAGCGGAGTGGGAGAAGGCGGCGCACGGGGGCTTGAGCGGGAAACGGTTTCCGTGGGGTGACACCATCTCGCAGAAACAGGCGAACTATAACAGCGGGGGCTTTTTCGATTACGATGATGGGCCGGATGGCTACAATCCGATTGGCACTGTGGGAGGCACGGAACCAGCGACGAGTCCGGTGGGAACGTTTGCGGCGAACGGTTATGGGCTCTATGATATGGCGGGGAATGTGTGTGAGTGGTGTTGGGATTGGTATGGCACGTTCTATGCGGGAGGGACCGATCCCCATGGTGCTGCAACGGGCTCCAACCGCGTGATTCGCGGCGGCAGTTGGTTCAACTTCGCAGACATCACCCGTTGCGCCATCCGCCTCGGCTTCACCCCGGGCTTCGCCGACAACTACTTCGGTTTCCGGGCTGTTCTGGCCCCAGGTCAGCCATGAGCGGAATAAGAACAGCAGTGGAGCAGTCGGGGCGCAGCGACGGAGGAGCGGAGTCTGACTGCGGAGTGGCAGCGTAGCGGAGAGCACTCCGCGAAAGCTCCGGGCCTTCCTTTTCCACATCCAAGTCAATCCAACGAGCAAATCCAATGAAACAACAACACTTGACCCTCTCAAAAACCCTAGGCGTCCTTGGAACCCTGCTGCTGCTGGCATGGACCGCCGCCACGAGCGAT
>JAACDM010000655.1 GCA_009936795.1 Verrucomicrobiaceae bacterium
CCTAGTCAACGCGGGCTTCATCGCTCTCTATCTCAAACTTGGCATCGAAGTGGTAGGAGCCAAGGAACTCCTAGAGACGCTGAGCGCGAAGATCGGGATTGTACTGCTTGTGTTAGGCGGTATGCACTTCACCAATATTCTGATCTTCACCAAACTACGCAAACGAGCCTTGCTTCCAACCGCTGCTCCACCGTTCCCCACCACGGCGACGGTGCTTCCACCAACAAAACTCGGATAGGGGAGCGCTAATGCAATAGCTAACAGTCTTCTACGAAGGCAAGTGTGACCTGTGTCATGCTTCTCGTCAATGGCTTAGCATCCAGCCCAAGTTCTTCGATTTGCGCTTTGTCGCCTTCCAGTCGGAAGAGGCCACAGCCATCCTTCCCGCCCTGGCAGACTATCAGCCAGATCGCCAATTGATTGTCCTTAGTGACGACGGTCGCCTGTATCTCGGTGATGGAGCGTGGATCATGTGTTTCTATGCCTTGGCCGACTATCGCGAATGGGCGCAGCGTCTAAGCAACACCCGCCTTGCGCCCGCTGGCCAAGCGTCTGTGTAAGGCGATATCCAAACATCGCTTGGCACTCTCGGCGTGGGTTCTCAGCTAAAACACATGCTCAATAGAGTATTCTCGCGAATTGCCTCCACTTCATGGAAGCGCTAGTCTCTCGTCCGCGAAGAGAAAAGGTGTTAGTCATCGAGTGACGTTTCTTGCAAGCGTCGCCTTGGGACCTGGTGGTCGGGGTGGGAAGAGTCGCAGCTAACGATGTTCCTGTGGGCGCCACTCAGGGGCCCCTTCGCTCTTGTCCAAACTTCGGTCACCAGTACTGTCCGACTTGCCCCCTCCGCCCACTAAGCAAGACATCATTGCCGCCACTGGAATTGGGTAGTTGGATCACCTCTTGCTACGGTTGCCAGAGGCAACGGCCCCCGAAGTGTAGTCCTTAGCCGAAACAATGCGAATGGCCATGGAGCTTGGCGAGTGTTTCCACGCCTCTCTCTCCCAACAGTTTTGGACCCTGCTGTTCCAGCGCTGGTTGGAACTCAATCCCCCGGCGTTAGCCTTCGAAGCCGCCGCCCCCGAGTAGAGAAGCGATCACAATCTCAAGACACTGGTTGGGAAAAGCACGCTTCACGGCTACTGGGCACAAGTGGATCCAGATAGCGCGCTCGAATCCGCAGGCGATTCCTTGTTAAACTTCGCGGTGATTAAGCCGCTACAACTCACTGCGCCTTGGCGCGCCTTAACATTAGCACGCACACTGGAGAGTGGACCCGGCAAGACCTATCTGGGATCCCTCGAGTTTCCCGAGAACGAAGCTCAATTCATGGAGGAAGCTCTGGAGCGGGTCACGGGGAACTGGTTGTTCCGCTGATCACTATTCGCGTGCATTCGTGTCTATTCGTGGTGTTCATTATCCCATGATCTACTTGGACAACAACGCGACGACTCAGCTACATCCCGAAGCCTTGGAGGCGATGATGCCGTTTCTGACCGACGCCTATGCCAATCCCTCCAGCGGCTATGCAAGTTCACGGCGAGTCAAGAAGGCGGTCGATCTGGCACGAGATCAAGTCGCTAGTTTGTTAGGTGCCCACCCTGAAGAGATTATCTTCACCAGTGGCGGTACCGAGGCCGATAATACCGCCATTGCGTCGGCCACAGCTTGTTTGCCTCAGAAGAAGCATCTTGTTGCAAGTACGCCCGAGCACCCTGCCGTGATCCAGTTTTTTGAAATGCTAGAACAAGAGGAAGGTCACTCCTTTAGCCTAGTCCCAGTGGATGGCGAGGGGCAGCTCGATCTCGATCAACTTGACGCCATGATCAAGCCTAACGAAACCGCCCTCGTCTCGCTCATGTGGGCAAACAATGAAACCGGCGTGATTTATCCCATCGCCGAGATTGCGGAACGCTTGGCCCATAAAGGCGTGTTCTTCCATACCGATGCCGTACAAGCTGTGGGCAAGACACCTATCAACGTCCATGATGCGGGAGTGCATTTCTTGGCTCTGTCAGGACACAAGTTTCATGGACCCAAGGGCGTGGGCGCTCTTTATGCCAGCTCCAACGTTCGACTGAAGCCTCGGTTCATCGGTGGAGCCCAAGAACTGGGCCGACGCGGTGGCACCGAGAACGTCGCAAGTATCGTAGGACTGGGTAAGGCAGCTGAACTTATGACAACCAAATTGGCCACCAAGGGTCAGGAGAAGGTGCGCATCGAGCGCGACTACTTTGAAGCGAGCCTAACAGCACGCCTTCCTGGTGTCCGTGTGAATGGGCATCCCGAGAATCGCCTAACTAATACGGCCAACGTTGCGTTCGATGGTATCGAGTCGGCCGCCTTATTGATCATGCTAGATCAAGAAGAAATCTGCGCCTCAGCCGGATCTGCCTGCCACACCGGTGCCCTACACAGCTCTCCCGTGCTTGCAGCCATGGGCTTCGACCGGGAACGAGCTTTGGGAACTGCTCGGTTCTCGCTCTCGTCCTTCACCACTCGGGAAGAGCTTGATCAGGCAATTAAGATCATTGCCAGTTCCGTTGAGAAACTGCGTAGCATGCGCTCTGGCTCTGGAGTGAGCGTGTCGTCTTAGCGTTACTTCTTGTTCAAGCGAAGCCGAGCGAAGGAAAACCCTTCTTCGGGCGCATTGGGAGCGAGGCCAACCATCACCTCCTCGAGATCGACGTCGATCGAGCGAACAACAGGCTCCAGCACAAGATCCGGAAGGTGCCTCCAATCCTTAAGATCTCTGGAGACCTCGACCACGAAGTCAGCCATGTCATCGGCATCTTTGCGACGCTTGAAACAAAGCGCAAAGTGTTCCGCACCATCGTCACCGGTCACCCACTCGGTCCAGACCGCTGAAGGCTCGCTCGCATCTGTGGGATTACGTCCTAGCAAGAACTCCTCAAAGTCGGTCCAACGATCACCATCGTAGTTCTCATCCAAACGTCGTCCGGGAGCTGCTTCGGCCGGGAGTTCGGGGAGGAACTGGTCTAACCACTCAACGAATGGCGCTGGGAGGGGGCGGGGCTCGGGAACGATCACGACGTCGCTTCCGTGAAGCAGTCTAGTTGCATAAGTGGTTCCATTCATGCGGAACTCGATCGTATAGACCGAGCCATGCGGGAGAATGCCAGGAAACTCTCCATCGGACAACGGGTCGGCACCGCTTCCATCACCTGGTGGACCATCAACGGGAATAGGCTCATTGCCTTCCACCTCTCCACCAATTTGCGCAGGTTTCTCAATCAAGTCGATGGGCGTCTCCGTCTTCGCAATGGCGATTGCGGAAACCGGATACACAATGGCCTGAGTGCAGAACTCTTGCGGATCAGGGAGACGTTCACGGTAGCAAACGTTGATCACCCCATTGTCTAACGTGACCTCCTGGATCCCCACATTGAAACAACCATTTGGCTTAGCCCCAGCGAAAACGGCGATCAGTGTCATTTCATCGAAGTTCACAGGATCGGGAGCGGGCAAGACGAGAGGTCCCGGCTCAAAGCCGATGAGTTCCCACCATTGCTCCCGGGATTCAATGATCACGTTTCGTGGCCGCTCTTCCTGGACCTTGAGGTCAAGGCGTTCGAAGTCAATCTCTTCTGTCCTTCCAAAGAGGGTGAGCGGATACACGTTGGACTCAAAGTAAGGAAGCTCCGGCGCTCGGATGAAGTTCACCTCAGAAGCTTCTGCATCGAGAATGAAATGGTTTCCCTGACGAATCACGGGGCCCCAATCGCTCACCGTATAATAGGGGAATCCAGTGAAGGTAACTTCGACAAAGGCACTTACAGAGTTGTCATTTCCTTCAC
>JAACDM010000016.1 GCA_009936795.1 Verrucomicrobiaceae bacterium
AGGAGCTGTTCAAGCTTATCACCCTCGATGGCAGCAAGCCGGCTTTCCTGGGTGGGGACATTCACAGCGGCAACGAACTGCCGGGTTGGGTAAGCAATCTTGTAAAGGCCTGGCGTATCCGTGGCATCAAAACTCGCCTCGTCCTCAGCGACCCCGACCTCTTCGCCATCCGGCAAAGTCACGGTCTTCTCGATGCCGGCATCCAAAGGAATGCTATCCCCGATGAAATAGGCCTGTTTCGAATCTCTACCAGAGGGATCCTGCGTGAGGATGGCATAGATGAGCGGAATAAATTTCGTCGAAAGGGCGAGCTGGCTATCTTCACGATCCCAACTCGAGGTCATGACCAAAAGCGAGCCCTTGCCCACAGGTACTTCAAACCACGCTGGCTCACCACTATCAAAGGACGCGAGGACGCGCGCCTTCTCTAGATTGTCAATGTCCAACGTCCGGTGACGCCAGAAATGCACTTTCGTAAAGTCCGCAAAACGTGCTTCGGAGAATCCTTGAAGGTAAGGGTGTTTCCGATCTATCTCGCCTAACAAGGCATAGTCTGCGATCTTGGCTTCCGATGCTGGGAGTTGATCCAACTCCAGCAACTTGGCCAACGCTGGGACAGAATTGAGTGAACGTACCATGAAAAGACCACGACCACCTTCATCAAGGTATTGACGCATGGCTTCCATCGGAACGTTCCCCAATGGATCTGACACAACCACGAAGTCCAAGAGACTCCAGTCTATCTTATCGAGCGGATCAGCAAACTTCTTCAGCGTCAACTCTGGCTTAAATGTCGCCGTCTCAATCAGAGCACGCTTGAAGAAGAAGAGCGGCGCTCCTGTTCGGTTGGGATCTTCATCACTATGATAGAGGATACGGAGCGGCTTGGCCACAGGTGGGCTCTGAAAATAACGATTATCGAAATCAATGTCATCGCCGTCGAGCTGGAGAATCGGTGCCGTCGTACCCGTTGTCGTCTTGGGTGCCGTGAGAACCTCTGTGTCTCCAGGCGGCACTACCACACTCAGGGGCTGACTGGCTGGAGCGCCGTCAGCATTCTGCCAAGCAATTGTAAATCGAGACTCCTTCGAATCACGATCGTTGCTCAATCGAAAGCGATCTTCCTGTTTCTGTAGCTCTGCGATCCCTGTCGATCTGGGTAACAGCTGTAAACTAGCATTAGTCCGCCCTCTCTCACCAACACGCTCTTCCGTCACCTTCACCTCCACTGGCCACTCATACTGCCCGAGCGCCTCTAGATTGGCACCCTCCTGGACATCACTGACAAGATAAACTTGGCGTTCGGCCGGCGACTCCACACTCGCATCTTCGAGCGCATCTCGAAAAGACTCCACCGCTGTGATCATCGCTTGCCCGAGATCGGTGCTCTGCCAACTGGGCTGAATCGACTCCAACTTCGCGAGCAATGTAGCTTTACGCTCCGGTTCCGCAGGTTCACGCCAAGCATCGAAAGAGTGCAGGAGACGGGTAGACTGGTCAAAGGTGAAGACCTGGACCTCATCGCTAGATTCAAGATCATCGATGATCGCGCGGGTGCGCTTCAACGCGTCCTCCCAATGCCCCTCCTGACGCATGGAGGCGCTGGTATCGATGAGAATGACGGCTTGCTGACTCTGCCCCACGAGATCTTTCATCAGGTCCTGCCGTAAGAATGGTCGACCAAAGGCGAAAGCGATGAGGGCCAGGATCGCGCAACGTAAGAGCAGCAGAAGCAGATTCTCCAGCTTCGACCGTTGCTGCTGCTGAATCTTGGTCGGCTTAAGAAAGCGCAACGAACTGAAAGGCACCACTTTCTTCAACTCGCGGTTACGCAGGTGAAGCAGAACGGGCAAACTAAGTGCAGCCAAGCCTAAAAGATACAACGGAAAGAGGAAACTCATGCGCCGCGTCGACTCCGGTTGAGTTGCGAACGCAAGCTGAGGAGACGATGCAACGTCTGGTCAAAGGGGGCGTCTGTAACGGCCTTAACAAGGTCAATACCCAATCCTGCACAAAGTTTCTCAACGGCGGCCTGATGAGCACCAAACTGCTCTTCGTAATGCGCCCGCGCACGCTCAGGATCTAACAGAAAGCGATCTCCGGTTTCCATATCTTCAAAGACTGCATTGTCCTTAAAAGTCCATCTCGCCTCTGCCGGATCGAGAATCTGAAAGACGATCACATCGTGACCACAGGATCTCAGGTAGGTAATCTGTGAAGATATCGACTTTATATCCTCTAACAAATCCGAAAGGATGACGACCAGCCCACGCTTGCGCAGCATTGGCGACATATCACCCAACGACTTTTTAATGTCTGTTCGGGTACTCTTCGGCTCAGTTTCTAACGCAACGACCATCTGATGCATTTGCCCACGCCGTCGTCGCGGTGGCACATAGGTGTTTATCTCATCGGCGAAAGTCACGATCCCAACCGAGTCTCCCTGAGAGAAGAGGAATTGGGCGAACGTGGCTGCCAATGTCGATGCATAGTCAGCCTTGGTGTAGTCCAGCGTTGAGAATTCCATCGATCGGCTTTGATCGACAACAAGATGGCAAATCAAATTCGTCTCGGCTTCGTACTTCTTAATGCAGTAACGGTCACTCCGCGCATAGAGCTTCCAGTCAATGTGCTTGGGATCGTCCCCCTCTGCATAAGCCCGGTATTCACTGAACTCGACCGACGATCCATGGTAAGGACTCCGGTGGAGGCCTTGTGTATAGCCTTCGAGGATACGGCGGGCCCGTAAATCAAGCGACTTGATGCGCATCAACGTCTTTGCGTCGATGTGCTTCGTTGGGTCAGCCGACACTGGCATGGCCGTTTCTTATTTAACCTCAGCTAACAGTTTCTCTACCACGTTCTCAACAGACACGCCGTCCGCTTCTGCGCGATAGTTCAACAGAACCCGGTGGCGCATGACCGGCTCAGCCAGCGCGCGAATGTCGTCTTGGGTAACGTGGGCCCGCCCCTGCAGAAGAGCACGCGCTTTCCCTCCGAGCACGAGGAACTGTCCTGCACGCAATCCCGCCCCCCAGGACACCCAGTTGTTGATAAACTCCGGCGACTCCTTGCCACCTGGTCGCGAGAGCGTTGCCAGTCGCACGGCGAAACGCGCAACGTCGTCTGCCACCGGCACTTTGCGCACAATGTCATGGAACGCACGCACTTCGTCGGCTGAGAAGAGAGTCTCAATCTCGTAATCCTCCGTTGCCGTCGTCTTCGTAATCACGCTCACCTCGTCATCCTCGGAAAGGTAATCAACATAGACATTGAACATGAAACGATCCAGCTGGGCTTCCGGTAAAGGATAGGTTCCATCCATCTCGATCGGGTTCTGTGTGGCCAAGACGAAGAAAGGCTCCTCAAGCGTGTAACGGACACCGGCTGCCGTCACCTGATGTTCTTGCATCGCTTCTAGCAGAGCGGCCTGCGTCTTCGGAGGCGTTCGATTAATTTCATCGGCTAACACAATATTACCAAAGATAGGGCCTTTGACAAACTTGAGCGCACGGCCACCGCCCTCGGTCTCTTGCAGAATTTCCGTACCCACAATATCTGCAGGCATGAGGTCCGGCGTGAACTGAATGCGTGAGAAATCCAAATTGAAGACATCAGCAATCGAGCGCACTAACAACGTCTTTGCCAATCCTGGAGCACCGGTCAGCAAGCAATGCCCTCCAGCAAAGAGCGCGATCAATAATTGATCAATGACCTCTTCCTGACCTATGACTGCCTTGCTCAATTCTGAGCGAATCTTCTTACTGGCATCCGCCAGCTTCTCGACGGCTTGGCGATCTTGTTCGTAGGAGGCAGATGCTGTCATAGGTGACTAGTGTCGTTACGGGCGCTTACGCCGTCAAGACGTAGAAACCTCGAGCCTGAACAAGGAAACGAGGACGGTTAACTACCGTTGTAGGCCGTCATGGCGTGATCCAGACCGTTCGCCATGCCATCGACGACAGCATCGCAGGCACGATTAAGCATTTCGGTAACTACTGGGCGCTCCTCCACCGTGAACTTCCCGAGAACGTGGCCGACAACCCGCCCCTGCTCGCGCTCCGTCTCCTGACGCCCAATCCCTACCTTTAGACGCGGAAACACGTCCGTCCCAAGGTGCTGGATGATGGATTTGATCCCATTATGCCCTCCTGACGACCCACGAGCCCGCAATCGGAGCCTTCCTAGCGCCAGATCCATGTCATCATAAATGACGAGAATTTCCTCAGGGGCAATCCGGTAGAATCGACAAACCTCGCTCACCGCAATCCCACTATCGTTCATGAAGGTCGAAGGCTTGAGCAAATAGCTGCCCGCCACCTTCAGCAAGTCCGATTCCAGGCGGCGCAAATGCCGAAACTCGGCCGGCCCTACGGGAGCTCCATCCGCTGGAGGCAAACGCTTGGCAAGCTGATCAACGACAAGAAATCCGGCGTTGTGCCGAGTGTCTTCGTATTTGGGGCCCGGATTGCCGAGACCAAAGATGGCTCGGATCGGGGTCACCGTTCGGAAGAATTAAGCCTCAGCCGCTCCAGCAGCGGCATCTTCTGGTGCGGCAGTAGCTTCAGAAGCACCGTCTTCACCAGACTGGATGGCTCTCAGCTCAGCGACGATAGCGACGACAACATCATTCGCCAGCACAGTGGACACGCCTTCTGGCAACATTACACTTCCTACGTGGAAAGGCTGACCAAGGCCGACCTCGGTGATGTCACCCTGGAGTAATTCAGGAAGATCTGCAGGCTTACAACGCACATCAAGGGATTGAAGCTGTGGATCCAGAAGGCCACCGGCCTTGATCCCTGCGGCTTCGCCAATAAGCTGTAAAGGCACAGATGCCACAATCTCTTCGTCTTCGCTGACGCAATGGAAGTCGATGTGGTTGATCGCACTCGTCAGCGGGTGGTGCTGAACGGCCTGGATCAGAGCAAGCTTGTCCTGCTCTTTGGCACCATCGATATCCAATCGAACGAGGATGTTCTCAGAAGCACTGCTAGCGAACAGGTCACGGATTTCAATCCGGTCCAAATCGACCGCATAATTGTCCTGCTTTCCACCATAGACAACGCCTGGGACGCGCCCCTCGCGACGTAGTTTCTTGGTAGCTGCGGTACCTGAGCCTTCGCGTTTCTTTGCGTTGAGAGAATGAATATTGGCCATGGATCGTTCGAATTAAAAGTAGGAGAGAGGAGAAGGAGCGTAAACAAACACATAAATGAGCCCCATCAAGCGAAAGGGCTTCACAGCCTATTCGCCGTCGCCGAGAGCATAACGGGTGAAACGGCGTATCACGATATTCTCACCGAGTTCAGCGATCTTGCCCTTGAGTAAATCACCCACCGTCTGGTCAGGATCTTTAATGAAGCCCTGCTCAAGCAAGCAAGTCGTGCTGTAAAACTTGTCCATCTTGCCCTCGAGAATCTTCTCGATCACGTTGGCAGGCTTATCCTTCATCTGCTCTGCGTAGATCTCTTTCTCCTTGGCAACGAGGTCAGAGCAGACTTCCTCACGAGAGACGCAGGTAGGCTGAGCCGCCGCAATGTGAAGGGTAACATCTTTCACAAAGGCCCGGAAAGAATCCGTCTTGGCCACAAAGTCGGTCTCGCAGCTCACCTCGATGAGCACGCCAGCACGATCATGGTGGATATAAGACGCAATCACGCCTTCCTTTGCGGCGCGTGAGGCTTTCTTGTCAGCAGACTGAAGGCCTTTCTTTCGAAGGATGGTTTCTGCTTTCTCCAGATCGCCGTCAGCTTCTTTGAGCGCTTCTTTGCACTTCATCATGCCGACGTTGGTCTTCTCACGGAGGGTGGCTACGAGTTTGGCGGTGATTTCAGCCATGGCTTGTGTGTCAGTTAGAATTGAGGTCTTGAGATAAAAAGAGTTGGAAGCTGGCGAAAGAGCACCAACGACTATCAAGGAAGGGAAAACTAAAGTTCGACGACGTTGTCGTTTCTTTAGACGTCTGCGACGACTTCCATCTCGGCGCGCTTAGCCGGAGTGAATTTACCACCACCCTGAGTCGCAGCGATCACAGGATCAATCAGCTTCTGCAAGATGATGCGGATCGATCGGAGGGCATCGTCATTTGCCGCTATAGGATAAGCGATAGGATCTGGATCAGCATTGCTGTCCACTAGAGCGACCACGGGGATATTGAGACGCTGAGCTTCTTTCACCGCGATGCACTCACGGGCAGAGTCCACGACAACCACGGCGTCTGGCGGATTCTCCATGTTGCGGATACCCTCGAGGTTCCGAAGGAGCTTTGTGCGCTCACGTCCAAGAGCTGCGAGCTCCTTCTTACTCATGGCCTTCTTTTCCGGAGACTTATCGAGCTTTTCTAAGTAATCGAGACGCTGAACGCTCTTTCGGATGGTTGACATGTTGGTCAACGTGCCACCGAGCCAGCGATGATTGATGTAGAATTGATTGCAGGCATCGGCAGCCTCGCGAACAGACTCCTGAGCCTGACGTTTGCAGCCTACGAATAGAATTCGCTTACCATTAGCTGCAAGTTCTGCCAGGTAACTCGCAGCTGCATCGATCTGCTTCACCGTCTCAAAGAGATTGATGATGTAGATGTTGTTCTTCTGCTCGAGCAGAAATGGCTTCATCTTGGGATTCCATTTCCGGCGCTGGTGACCGTAGTGGACACCGGCTTCGACGAGTTCTTCGAGTAGTTCCGTAGACATAAAGGTTGTGCGTAGCGCTGGCAGGTTGAGAGCTTTCTTAAGAAAGAAAGTCAAGAAGAAAGCTTAATTTCCCCCTATCCAACGAGCGGCCAAGTATAGGCAGACCCAGTAGCCTCGCAAGTGCCAATCGAGCACATTTTTGAAGGCGAGCAGAGGCCCATGGAAAAAAATCCATAGGCCTCATGGAAACTAGGAGGCTACGTCCTTACTCAACCCCTATCAGTTCAACATCGAACACCAACATACCCGCAGGAGCTCCCGGAGGAGGCACCTTGCCGTAGCCGAGCTCTTCAGGAATCCAGAAACGACGCTTCTCACCCTGCACCATGAGCTGCACACCCTCGGTCCAGCCTGAGATGACCTGGTTAAGGCCAAAAGAGGCTGGTCGGCCCCGCTCGACCGAACTATCGAAGAGCTTACCGTCCGTGGTCCAGCCTGAATAATGAACCGTCACTGTGCTCGTCGCCTTGGGTTTCGTGGTTCCAGTGCCCTCCTTGAGAACTCGGGATGCCAAACCGGAAGCGGTCGTTGACGCCGTGTCTGGGACAGCGGCTACGTCTTCAGGGGTCTTTGGAGGCTCGGGAGAGAGATTCTCGATCAATTCGACATCAAAACAAAGCATGCCACCGGGACGACCACCGGCAGGATTCTCGCCATAGGCCATACCAGCAGGGATCCAGAAGCGGCGCTTTTCACCCTCAACCATGAGCTGAAGGCCTTCAGTCCAGCCCTTGATTACCTGATTCAAGCCGAATGTCGACGGGGTGCCACGCTTCACCGAGCTATCGAACATCTCTCCGTCTGTCGTCCAGCCCGTGTAATGCACCTTCACTTGGTCGGTAGCTTTTGGCTTTCTGGTGCCTGAACCTTTGGTCAACACCTTAGAAGCCAATCCTGAATCCTCTTTGATAGCATCTTTGGGAGGTGCAGCGACGTCGGCAGGGGCTTTCAAGTCTTGGGCGTTCACGTTTGAAGAGAGTACACTGGCAACGGCGCTGATGACGAAGAAGCGAGCGAGAGTTGGAAGTTTCATGGTCTATGGTTAATTCTTGATCTTGGAAAGCGCCTAACCTGACCTGAGGACGACAGTTGTCAAACTCAGCGATCATTGTAGCCCTGAGGGTGGCTCTGGTGCCATTCCCACGCCGTTTTGATAATGGCCTCAAGCTCGGGGAACTGCGGCTTCCAACCTAAAGACTCGCGTATTTTCCAACTCGAAGCCACGAGCGTTGCCGGATCTCCTGCACGCCGAGGCGTCACCTCAGCCGGAATTGCATGCCCCGTAATTTCCCGCGCAGCCTCGATGACTTGTTTGACCGAGTAGCCCTGCCCGTTTCCTAAGTTGTACAGCTGGCTGCCACGGTCTAGGCCTTCCAAGGCAAGAATGTGCGCCTGGGCAAGGTCGAGAACATGAATGTAGTCTCTTACACACGTCCCATCAGGCGTATCGTAGTCGTCGCCAAACATCTTAATGCGGTCGCGCTGCCCCAAGGCCACCTGCAAGACAAGCGGAATCAAGTGCAGCTCGGGAGCGTGATCTTCACCTCGTTCGGGTGCTGCCCCAGCCGCATTGAAGTACCGCAAACACGCGTACTTCAAGCCATGCGTCTTCTCTAACCAATACAGAAAGCGCTCAACGATCGCCTTCGATTCACCATACGGGCTGCCCGGTATAATCCGCTCCGTTTCCGCAATGGGCATCTTCTCGGGATCATCGAAGAGATTGGCAGTCGAGGAGAGAATAAATTTCAGCACCTTGTGTTCGACCGCACTTTCCAATAAATTAAGAGCGTTGGACACATTGTCGCCAAGGTACTTGAAAGGACTCTCCATAGACTCCCCGACCAGCGAGTAGGCCGCAAAGTGCATGATTGCCTCCGGCCGATGCTCTTTTAGTATCGAATCGATCTGAGCCCGATTTGCAAGATCCGCCTCGACAAAGACAGCTTCCTCGGGCACCGCCGCACGATGCCCCTGGTAGAGATTGTCCAGCACAACCACGTCATGCCCAGCGCGCACCAATTCAGAGCTCGCGACGCTGCCGATGTATCCGGCTCCACCGGTAACGAGAACGATCATTACTAACGCAGAGCCAAGAGGTGACTCGCCACTGCGTCAATCGAATTTCCATAATCTGGTGACCTGCCTGTATTACTGGTCGGCTATGCTGATGGATTGACAGCAGATCGAGATTGGGGCAGGAAGATTAACGATGAGTCGCCCTGGGATCTTGCTTCTAGTTTTGATCGTGCTCGCTGCTCTAGCCGGCCGGGTATTGATCCATGTGCATGACACCAACACCTCAGATGCCAGCTCTTCGTCGACAAATGCTGATGGCGCAACGCCAGGTGGGACGGACCCTGCGCCACCCAAACCGCTGACAACGACAGCTGAAAGCGGCGCCGCAGGAGCTATGGAGAGCCAGCTACTGAACGAGGCATTTCAGATTTCCAAAGCGAGATCACTCACCTTTCCCGAAGCGTTAGACTTTGTGCCAACAAGTGCGGCCGGTATCCAGAAAGCGTGGCAGAATGAACGCAACTCCCAGTTCCCATCAGACACTTTGGAACGCTTGGGGCTGACTTGGCAATTGTTAGGAATTCTACCAGAAGACGAAGATCTTACCGCCAGGTATCGCCTACGCTCCAGCCTTTCAAGAGACGTTCTGTATGATGCTCAGAATAGATCTCTTCTTCACACGGAGACCATCGAAACGAAGAAGCCAGAACCACGAGAGGGGTTGACTCGGCAATTGATGCGACTCTTGCTAGACCAGAATTTCCGCTGGCGTGAAGCTCTCATTCCCGCAGAGGTGAACTTGGATCGCATGCTGGCACAACAGGCCTTTGTCACGGGAGACACCACCTGGCAAACGCTTAAATTTACAGAGACGGACGCCGTGGCCTCTCACGCCTGGAAACGTACGGATACGTTAACCAACAACTGGCCGAAACCACTTCGAATGATCGAGTTTCTAGGAATGCGTGATGGCGTGCATTTCTGCCAGGCCGTTTCTAGCGAAAACGTTGCCCTTGATTCGATCTACCAGCAATTGCCGACGTCCACCGCACACATTCTCCATCCCGATCGGTATTTAGAGACGCCGCGCTGGAATCCTCAAAAACTGCGCTGGGCGCAGCTGGACGTTCATAATTCGGAGCCCGTTTGGGACAATGTCATCGGAGAACTCCTCATTCGATCTTGGTTAGAATCAGTAGCTCTACCGGAGGACGCAGGACTCATTGCTGCGGGCTGGGAAGGAGACGGCGTCTTGCTCTACCAGACGACCAGCGGCACCCCCCAGCTTGCGTGGAAATCTGCATGGCGAGATTCCTCGCACGCTGATCGCTTCTTCAACCTAGTGCGAGCTCAGGCCCCGAAACTGTTTGGGGTGAGCATCCCAACTCAGCAGCAGCCGAAGAGCATCACCTACGAAGATCTCCTTAGTCTCAAGATTCAAGCTGAGGACAACACCGTGACCATCATTCGCTGGACCGAGGACTCCTGGAAAGAGGCCCTTGAGAGCCTTGCCAGTCGCTCAAGCTTCGAGAAGAACAAACCTTGATCGTGCGCTCATCGCGTGGGACGCTCTTTTAAAGTTCTACAACGAACTGTTGAATCACATGGCAGCCAAACAAGTCTTCTATGAGGGGCGCGTTCAAGGCGTCGGCTTTCGTTACGCCACGAAACGCGAGGCCATGGGGTTTGACGTCTGCGGATGGGTTTCGAATCTGCCAGACGGCCGAGTAGAAATGCAAGTGATGGGCGACGATGACGAGGTCGAGGACTTCCTCGTCGCTGTTCGAGAAGGTCAAATGGGCGGCAATATTCGAGGCGAAGAAATACATGATGTCGCCCACCTCGAAGGTGTTCGCGGCTTTAGTATCCGCTAGAATTATGCCCGCCACCATTGATCCACGCCGCATCTTTCTCGGTTACCTATTCTTCATCTTTGGCGTTTTACTGACACTTTACCAGTACTGGCACCTCATCAGTTACGGCCCCATGCTTCCTTGGCTCCGCCAGATAAGCATTATCGTCGTCAACATCATGGCTGTCTATATCGGCGTGGTGCTCGTCTACCCATGGCACACGCGCAACCGCAATGAATACGCTGGCCCACGCCATTTTCAACGCATGATGGCTGTGAGCCTATTATTCTGTCTCGTCACGATGATTGGACTATCACTGTCTTTAATCATGGGTCCGGAAACCCAGATGCCGACGACGGGCACCATCGGCACAGATATCTTCGGCCCCGGAATACCAGACACGCCGGTGAGTAGCTTTCCATGGGCCAGCTACGCGATCGCTGGAAATTATATGGTGGGCTACGGAGTGATCGGCGTGGGCCCGTGGATCATCCGCTGGTTGCTCAATCAAGTCACGGGTAATGCAACAGCAGCGTCTCCTGAAATCAACGAACGTGAAACGCCGCAGCCTAAGCCCGCGAGGAAGAAATCCTATCCGATCGAGACGCGTTTCGTAGTGGGGCGCGTGCGCAAGAAGAAGCGCGCCACCCGTAAAGATTCTGAGGACACAGCGCAAGACTAGCAAGCGCTTAACGGTCAGCCAATTTCCTGAAATTGTAGAGCAGCTACTCTCCTAAAGTG
>JAACDM010000656.1 GCA_009936795.1 Verrucomicrobiaceae bacterium
CGTTGGCGTCATCCTGGTCGTCCGGATAGAACTCGTTCACGATAATACCCACGGGGTCTGAAGGATCATCGGCGATTTCAATGTCGACGCTCGTTTCTATGAAACCGGGCGAGGTCGCGCTCAAAGTCAAGATTTGCGGACCATCCGCCCAGGCATCATCCACCGCTGTTAAAAAAAAGGTGGTCGACTCGGCACCTTCAGGGATCGTCACTTCAGCTGGGACTTGAGCTTCGGTGAAATCGATTAACGTCAGGGTGACTGTAGCAGCCGCGTCTGTTGACCCCGTTCGGGAGACCGTCACTTGCAAAGCCTCCGCACCGGCACTCTCAAGGACGGAAGGCCCAGACAACCTAAGTGTGAGCGCCTCCGTAATGACATTGGCAATGCCTGGTGTCGGTGCCTGCAGTGCATAAGCTGAACTGGCAAAGGCGTCACCGCCGTCGGGTAGACGGCTCATCGACTCCTCTCGAGTGTCGTCGAGTTGGAGTTCACCCGGCGTGAGCCCATCAAGCAACTCAAAGTCGTCGCTGTCATTGCTGCCGTAGACCATGGCATCAATGAGCCCCTCGGTCGTGATCGGCGTGTCGTTTGGGAAATCATCCGGGCTCGCCTGGAAGAGTGTCACGGCGTCGGGCCCGTTCTGGAACACACCATTAGCTCCTGGCGCAATCTCAATACTGACATTCGGAACACCGGGATTGCCCGCGACAAAGAAGCCTTGAGCGTTTGTCGCCTGGCCGGCTAGATCGATCACTCGATAAGACGCATCATCACTCCCATTATAGAGTACGATGACAAAGCCATCGAGAGAGGTGCGCCCAGAACCGCCATCATAGAGCTCGATGAATTCGGCTGTGTCCGAACCCGCCTGATCCGCATCAACCTCATTGATGACGAGTTGAGCCTGGAGGGAAGAACCGAAGACTAGAAAGGTGACAAAAAGAGTGCGCAGCATTCACATGGTAGGCTAAGTTTCCTCACCCTAACCGGTTCCCTAGGAAAGTGCACGCATCATTCACCAATCGTGGCGCTCTTGCCGCCCGAGTAAAGGGCGCCCAGCCTCAACGGCATATGGGTTACGGGGAAATGATCAATCCGCTTGCTCAGCTCCTTGGAGCGATCCAAACGCTTCTCAAGCAGCCAAACCAGGCCCCCAGCGGCGATCATCAGGAGGACAAACAGCCCAAGTAGGATGACCATCGGCTTCGTGAACGTCCTGCGTTCGGGGAGCGTCATTCGTTCGATGAGAACCGGATCGCGGACGAGAGCATTGATACTGCGACGAATCATGACCGAGGGCACGGGTTTCGCCTCTGCCTCAGCTTGCTCAGCCAAGTATTTGCGAGCGGTCTCAGCGGCCCTTTGGAAAGCGCCCGCTAGCTGCTGCTTATCAACGAAGTTCTCAAAGTCCCGGCTCCCAACGAACGAAATCTGGCCGAGGGTTTCATCATAGACCAAGACAAGAGCGAACGGATTGCGTGCCCATCTATTGCGGAGGCGAGCACCCCTTTCAGCCATATTCTCACCTTTCACAAGCTGGTAGGTGACCACATAGACTTCGAGCAAGTGATTCTCCAATGCATGACGTAGCTCAACGGCCAAAGACACTTCCTCCTCAGAGGTGAAAAGATCTGCCTCATCATAAATCCCCGAGGTCGGCCTGGAGGGCAGCTCTTCGAGTGCAAAACAAGGGCAAAGAATGTTAATTAATATGAATAATCTTGATATCTTTGAATTGATTCCCCTATTTAAAATTTTATTATAAGAATGAGGCATGTTAATGCAATTCGCCCCAGTTAGCTGAGGTCTTCATAATAGTTAATTTGACCGTTATCTTTGTGAACATTCGACTGAATGTCGTTATCTGCCTCTATGCAACGGCGTCGATTTAGGCGTAGGCTTGAGAAATATGATGAAAATCGAGCTGTATGGTTCTCAAATTCGCGAAACCTTCGCATAATAAGATGACTCCGTGTCAAATTACCGCATTAACTATGATACGCCCGCTGTCTTAAACACGGATACAATTGTTTTTGATAACCGGGCTTGCTATTATTACCGATTCTGCCATCACTACTGATAAATTTCACAATTGCGATTATTCGCTGCAACGAAAACCAAATATTTACAGATTATGTCTAACGAGGTACAACCAGAATTACTCACAGTCAAAGAGACTGCCGAGTATCTCCGTATTCCCCTCCCCACTGTTTATTATCTAGTCCAGCGCGGTCAGCTACCCGCTATCCAGATTGGCGGTCGGAGGCGTATCAAAAGAAGCCTGCTCGATCGCGACATTCTTCGGAACGAAGAGTCCGGCCAGCCCACGGTTCTCGTCGTCGACGATGACCCGGCACTACAAACTCTCTTCAAACAATTCCTCAAGAAGGCTGGCTTCGGTCGCATTGTTGTCGGTTCCGCAGCAGAGGCACTCAGCTTCGCAGACCGCCAGTCCTTTGACTTGGTATTCCTAGACCTCAAGCTGCCTGACATGGCTGGCGACGAGCTCTACGCCAAATTGAAAGAACTCCACCCTGAAATGCCTATCGTGATCATCACGGGCTATCCAGATAGTGAGATCCTCAGTAAGATCCTCTCCAGTGGCCCTGTCACTGTGATCAAGAAGCCGATCGAATTTGATCAGCTCAACCGCACCGTTCGCATCCTCGGTCATAAGGGTGCTGAGGTTTCCTAAAACCTCTGGAGTCTCAGCTGTTTAATCGCTTTTGAGCCGCCCTAGTCACTAGGGCGGCTCTTTGCGTATTTCAGATAAGGTAAAATGCCGCGTCACCAATTCTCCGGATTCTCTCTCGGGCCTGTGCTCATCATGCTGGCCCTCGTCATCATCGTGGTCCTGTGGAATCACACCCAAGCACCGCTCGGAGTGGATCGAGCAGAGGGAGACTTTCAGGTTCTCGGTGCTGTCCGCCTGGAAGAGAATCCCGGCAACGATGGCGACAGCTTTCAAGTGCAACACGGCACTCAAGTAAACGTGTATCGACTCTACTTTGTTGACACCTGTGAGAAAAGCGATCGCTATCGCAGCCGGATCGAACACCAAGCTCGCTACTTTGGTGGACTCAAAGAACAGCACGTCCTCGACCTCGGAGAACAAGCGCGAGACCAGACCCTAACATGGCTACGCAATGAACCCTTCGAAGTCTACACCCGTGGCGAGAGCGTCATGAACAGCCATCGTATTCACGCCATGATTCGTTTCCCGCAGGCGCCGGAGAATCAGCAATGGCTCTGCGAACGCCTCGTCCACGCAGGCCTCGCACGAATCTATACCCGCGGCACCGCACTCGCAGATGGCCGCTCGCGATCGACCTTCGAGAAACACCTTCGTGAGATCGAAAGAGAAGCCAAGAAGTCCAAACGCGGAGCGTGGAGCCTGTAGCAGTTTCGTAACGACGCTATCGTAGTAGAATAGCCATCCTCGGCGGTCCCCACTTGGAGCGAACGCGCTAGTTGCCAGGAAACGGGGCAGCTGTCACACGCAAGTGCGTCTCCAGAGGCTCATGCACCATCGTGGGTTCGGCCTGCATACCACC
>JAACDM010000657.1 GCA_009936795.1 Verrucomicrobiaceae bacterium
AGAGAAGGTTCTCGCGAACAGTACCATCGAAGAGATAACTTTCCTGCCTAACGAGTCCAATCGTTTCTCGCAAACTGCCTAGCTGAACATTTCGTACATCAATGTTATCAACCAGAAGTTGACCGCCAGTCACGTCGAAGTAACGGGGAATCAGATTGAGCAGTGTGGTCTTGCCTGAGCCGCTGCTACCTGCAATAGCAACGAACTCCCCAGAGTGGATTGTTAGATTGACATCCGTTAGGATCGTTTTTGCGAGACGTAGTGGAAAGAAAGGTTTTCGAGTTTAACGGAGCCACGGACTGGCTTAGGAAGTAGTTGTGCATTTGGAGTATCGATGATCGCTACTGGTGCCTGCATGATTTCAAACACGCGTGCAGCTGAGGCTCTAGCTCGTTGCAAAATATCACTGGTTTGAGCGATCGTTCGAATAGGGCTCTGTAACCGCCACCAGAATCCTCGATACGCGAGCAGGCCTCCAATGGTGAAAGCTGTGCTTTGGTTCATGATAAGCCATGCCCCGACTCCTAACATGATAATATTATTGATGAATCCAAAAACGGACACGATGGGGAAGTAGATCTGCCTCAACTTCGATGCCTTAATGCTTGCCTCGTAAAAGGCGTTGGCTTTCTTTGCGAAGGCGCGTTCCTCAGCACCTTGTTGGCCATAGGCCTGAGTTTCCTGGACCCCTGTCAGCCGATCCTGGACGAACGATCCGATCTTTCCCAAGCGCGAGCGCACCCCTGAATAAATTGATTTCACGCGCCGATTGTACATGCGAATGAAGATGAACGAGACTGCTAGAGGCAGTATAGATACAGAACCCACCAGCGGACTGATCCACAATACCATACCAGCAACTACGACGAATGTTACCAGTTCGCCAAGCAGGGACGTCAACCCTTGGAGGACGGACTGCTCCATGGCGTCCACATCACTGATAATCCTCGTCACCAACTCGCCAGAGTGCGTCTCATGATGGTAGGCTAGTGATTGGTGTTCAAACTTCGCTAAGAGGTCCACGCGAATGTCTCGCACGAAAGCTTGCCCTGCCTTTTCCAATAAATATGTGTGTATGGCCTTGACTACTACACCAACGAGGTAGGTGAACAGCATGACGGCCAGCCAGAATGCAAGGCTACTCGACGTAAGGCTGCCAGATATAAGTTTGTCAGCGACGATGCCCCAAACAAGAGGGTGGAAGTTCATTAGGGGGACCGCAACCAAAAGCATCACGAGCGACGCTATGACCGATCGCCGATAAGGCTTCAGTCTTGGCCAAACAGAAGGAATGATCCCTGCGGTTGAAGGAGATTCTCGCTGGATTTCAGGAGCTAAATTCACTGTGTAGGACGTCTGCGATTATGGGCTAAACACCAACCGAACCGCAAGCATTGGCTGCTTGCTGGCAGACTGAAATCTTTACTTAATAAAAACGGGCGGCTCAGCTAGACCTTCCCGCCAACGTCTGGGCCAGTTGTCTGTCCCATTGGCAGCTCCAAGCAGAGCTCCTAGAACACCCCCACGATGGACGTTGTCCCCACCAAGGTTGGTGTTAGCAATGAGTCCTTGCTCGGGCAGATCAGCATACTTCAGCGCGAGGTAGATGACTGCTGGTACGGCTTGATCGATGTAACAGGCGGTTGAGAGAAGGCGACCGATCACTTCTTCATCATCGCGTTTCAGCCATTTGTTAAACGGAAAGCCAAAGAAGGGGTTTCGCTGTCGCGAACACTCCTCGAGGATCACTTCAGAAAGCGGCCTGCCATTCAGCGTAGGCAAAAGCAGAGACAGAATTGCCTCCCCAGCAAGACGCATTTCCTTCCCGGGGTGTGTCATGGCAAGACTTTCCAAGGCTATCCCATGAGCATTGTCAGCATCGTGCCCGAAGTAGAGGGCTACAGGCAAGTGCATGACCAAACCACCAATGTGCCTTTCCTGAATCCCACACTTTTCAAGAGGAACACCACGCCCGAGATTGCTAAAGAATCCGCGATGACATTCTTCAATATAAGTGTCCCGGTGGTTTTGTGGCGGGGCGAGGAAGTCGACGTAGCGCTTTAGGTATTCAGTAGAATCATAACCACCTGTCTCCTGGAGCATCTGCCAGAGAAGGCCAGCGAGATTGATTGATAGCGTATTCTCGCCGGCCCCCAACGCTTGGTGATAATGAACTCCACGTTGACCCCAGAGGGGGCGTTGATCCCCAAGGATATCGAGTTCGGGAGAAGGCGCGTCCCAGCGAGAGCGCCAAAAGATGCTGTCAGGGTGCGGTCTTTTTGGCTGGACGAAATCTGTGATCCTACCGTAGTCCCGCTGAAGCGCGAACCGATCATAATACCAGTGAGCTGGCATGGCCAACGCATCTGCGATCCAACTACCCAAGAGAGCACCGCTGATCTTGTCGCAGTCACCCTCACTCAAGCACAGTGGGGCAGGCTTCAACCGGCCCTCCGGCGTTGGTCGAACAGAACGGCTTTCCTATCATTTTTACTTGGGCAGTCACCGGCCACACCCGGTAAGCGCTGCTCACATCGCACTCTCCTCATCTGTTGGTCCGCGACTCTCCCCAGCACAATTAAGCATACCACAATTCCTAGAATAAGAACGAATGGAATCATTCCAAGAACGTAAAGGCTCATGAATCTGATCCTCCTAGCGTTACTGCAGCGATACTAACCGACCTCAAACCCACCCCTAGGGCTAGTATCGGGGGGACCAAGAGACCTGCGGAAGCACCATTAACATGGCTGGTCAGGAACCAGAGAAAGACACTGACGACAAAACTAAGCAATGCTACCGAGAGGAAACAAAGACGAAAACGGGTGGGTAATCGGATCATTATGGGTGAGACTGTGTTGAGGAGGAGCGAACCCGCATGCTTTTCTAAACGCCTGTCGAACCAGTTCAGACTCTATTGTTGAATAATTGTAGGATGTAACTACTTGATTTTGTTTCATGTTTGTCTAACTGTCGTGCTCAGCTTCAGGTGGAACTTATTGGTCATGAAGAACGAGAGAGATAGAGGGATAGAGAGATAGAGAGATAGAGAGATAGAGAG
>JAACDM010000658.1 GCA_009936795.1 Verrucomicrobiaceae bacterium
GGCCTCGCCGTGGACTATGAGGGCAATCAGTCCAGTGCAGGTAGCGGTGCGAACTACGGTATCGAAGAATACTGCGCGGACATGATCAACGTGATCAAAAACGTAGCCGATGACGCCAGCGTCCCCCATCCTGATATCATATCAGAATCGGGCCGAGCGATTGTCGCTTACTACTCGGTGTTAGTTTTCAATATTGTGGATGTGAACCGCTTCTTTCCCGATGGCGAGCCACCACCAAGACCAGAGAACGCTCCTGAAGTCATCATCAATTTCTACGACGCCTGGGAACACCTTTCCCAAGAGAACATGCAGGAGTGCTTCAACGATGCCCTGTTTTACCGAAACCAGCTTCATCAACTTCACGCTCAGGGAAATGTAACACTGCGCGAACGCGCCCTCGGAGAGAATCTCTATGGTCACCTCATGAAGCGGTGCTCAGAACTGTTAGAGACGACCAAACATGTTCCCGAGGATATGAAGGAAGTAGAGGGACTCGGTGTCGACTACTACTACGGAAATTTTAGCCTTTTCCAATCACTTCCAGACGTCTGGGCGATCCAACAGGTCTTGCCTGTCACGCCACTCCATCGTCTCGATGAACAACCCACCCGACGGGCGGTCCTTGCTGACATTACCTGCGATTGCGATGGTCGAATCGACAAGTTCATATCAAAGCACGAAGTCCGCCGTTCCTTACCCGTGCACGAACTAAAGCCGGACGAAGATTATCTCATCGGAGTGTTTCTAGTCGGCGCTTACCAAGAAACGCTTGGCGCCTTACACAATCTTATCGGTGATACGAATGTAGTTAGTGTCACGCTCGACGAAAAGGGACAGGCCCGCTTGTCTCATGAAGTCGAGGGAGATTCGGTAGGCGAGGTACTCACCTATGTGGAATACGAGCTAAAAGATCTGCGAACTCGATTCCGCCGAATAGCGGAAGAAGCCGTCAAGAAAGGGCAGATCACTGGAAAAGAACGGCGCGAGTTTACCCAAGCCTACGACGACGGGCTGCGAAGCCACACCTACTACCAAAGCTAGGGACTCCCGCTCTCCCATCCACACCAGGCGTCTCTTAACTTCCCACACAGACACTAGCGAAAATCTTTTAGCAACGGCAACCTTGCCGTTGCTTGTAGTAGCCCCAAGCATCTTCGGAACTAACGACAATACGAAGACCACTGGAAACGAGTGGTCGCTCGAAGTATCGACTACTTTTTGATAATTGTAATCGCATCCCTTACGAGGGGCGGATATTCTCATCATGCTTATTGGCACGGCCATGGCAATGCTCATTCAGCTGGCAGCATTTGTTCCAGTCATTGGCCTTCTCACAACCCTCATCTTTTACGGCTATTTCATCGCTTACTACTATCAGATCCTCCAAAAAACGGCGACAGGAAGCGATGTCGAACCTGACTGGCCCGACGTTTCTGACTTTCTAGATGACATGGTCATACCGACCTTGCAAGTCATCGGAGTCCTGATTATTTCAAATCTACTTCGGGCACTGGCAAACAGGAGAAGATTCACCGCTCTCTTTAGCCGCTCAGGCATTTGGAATGTTCTACTTTCCCATGGCCTTTCTCGGCGTGGTCATCCTTGGCAATCTCGGTGGCGCCAACCCCATCCGCGTGATTCCTAGCATCGCCAGAACATTACCAGCCTACGCAATCGTCGGTGTCGTCGCTGTTGGCTTGCCCTTTCTTATGAACGACATCATAAATAATCTGTCAGGCAATCCTATCGTCAACCAAGGTATCGCCACACTTCTCATGCTGTATTTCATCACGGCACACGCACGCCTACTGGGCATATTCTACCGAAAAGAAGCGGAGAAACTCAACTGGTTCTAGTATCCGAAGAGGATGCAAATAGAGCCGGGCACGTTAACAATCTTTCCACGGTGAAACGTCAGCTCACCACTTTCTTGATTGATCTCAAACATAGAAATGGTATTCGACTGGGCACCGGCTGCGAGCAGCCATTTTCCAGTCGCATCAATATTAATGTTCCTTGGCCAAGCACCTCGAATGGGCTCAACCTCGGTCACGGCGAGTTCACCTGTCTTCGGATTTGCAACGTAGGCGGTGACACTATCATTACCACGATTCGCTGAATAAACAAACTTCCCGTTCGGATGCACGAGGATCTCGGATGCCGAATTGAAGGTCTCCTTCGCTTTCACAGCGTCTGATAGCGACTGTGTTGTGGTCAATAGAGTAGCCGTTCCTTTGTCCGCATCATAGGCAAAAGTGCTGACCGCTAGAGCAAGTTCATTGAGAAGGTAAATGAATTTGCCATCCCCCGAGAAACGCATGTGACGTGGGCCACCACCTGGAATGGATGCAGCGAATCCGTGCTTTGAAATCGAACTATTCTTCGCGTCCACTTTGTAGATCACAATGCCGTCCATCCCAAGGTCTGGCACAAAGGCGAATTTACCGTCTGGAGAGAATCCGCACCAATGCGGGTGTGGACCGTCTTGGCGTTTGCCGACGACTTTCGATCCTCCTTCATGTTCATGAAGTACCGGGAGACCTGCCAGTTTCCCGTCGACCGCTAGTTTGAAACAGGCAGTCGACCCACCACCATACTGCGCGGTAAGCAACAACTTGCCTGACGGGTGGACGGCCACATGCGCGCCACCACCGTCACCGATCGGCGCTGTGTTAAGAAGCGTTAGTGCGCCGGCATCATCCACGGTGTAGGCAACGACTCCCGCGCCATCAGGCGTATTGGCTACGGCATAGAGTGCATCCCCATCTGGATGCATGGCGAGAAAACCCGGCGACTTCACTTCAGCTGCCAATGTAGGCACTGAAAGCGCGCCTTTCTCCGAATCAAACTTGGCTTGATAAATGCCTTTGGCCTCGCGACCGCTCGTCCCGAAATAGACGTGCTTGGTATCGGCATGAGAAATGGCGAGAGTGAGAAGGAAGCCTGAGAGAAGTATCTTCATAAGACACCGATACCAAACTCGCAGCGGCACTCAAGCCAGCATAATCCATGGGAATTCGTTTGATGCCGCTGCGCTGTTTTGCTAAGACACGCCCATGAAACGTAGATCCTTCCTTAGCAAAACTGCTGCCGCCACTTTTGGGTTTCAGATCGTTCCCAGCCACGTCATCCGGGCTAAGGACGGCAAACCCACTCCCAACAGCAAGATCCGCGTAGCCGCTATTGGTTGTGGCGGTCAGGGAGGTGCGGACCTGGGTGGAATGACCGATGAAGCCATCGTCGGTCTCTGTGATGTCGACAAGAAGCGCGCAGAAGGATCGTTCAAGAAGTTCACTAATGCCAAGCGCTTCACGGACTACAAAGAGATGTTTGCGAAGATGGGCGACAGCATAGACGCTGTCCTTGTCGCTACTCCTGACCACACTCACTCCGTGGCTGCGTTAGAAGCCATCAAGCATGGGAAGCATGTCTACTGTGAAAAGCCTCTCGCTCATACTGTGGCAGAAGTGCGCGCTATGCGCAAAGCTGCCAAGGAGAAAAAGGTGATCACTCAGGTCGGCAATCAAGGCCACTCTTCCAACCATATCAGGCTCTTCTGCGAAATGGTTTGGGAAGGCATGATCGGAGCAATCACCGAGGTCCACGCCGGCTGTGACGCATTCAAGCAAGTTTACTGTCAGATCGACAAAGCAAGCGAGTTTCAGCGGAAGCACGAAGTTCCGGAGAATCTCGACTGGAACCGCTGGTTAGGGCCACTGCAGGATCGCCCCTATCATCCCAACTACTTGCCGTTCAACTGGCGTGGCTATTCCGCCTTCGGTAGTGGCTGCATCGGTGATTGGGTTTGTCATGTGCTAGATCCGACCTTCTGGGCACTTGGATTAGCCATGCCAACAGCCATCACTGCTGAGACCAAAGGTTACGATCCCAAAATCCACTCGGAATTCTATCCTGCTGGGGTAAAAATCACCTTCGAATTCGCCGCCACTGAGAAGAATGGCCCAATGAAGATCATCTGGCACGACGGCAAGCACGGCATCCCACGTCCGGAAGTCTTCGAGGGAACCGATCGCAAGGTTGTTGGCACGGGTGCTGTTGTGCACGGCACTGAAGGTGCGATCATGCACGGCTCACACGGCGCCGGTGGATGTCGTCTAATTCCAGAAAAACGCATGAAGGACTTCAAACGACCTGAAGAGAAGATCACCCGAGTTCCCGGTGGTCAGCATCAGAAAGATTGGCTCTCCGCCATTCGGGAAGGCAAAGAAGCGGGCTCGAATTTCGAATACGGTGGAGCCCTCAGCGAGATCGGGTTGTTGGGCATGATCGCCATCCAACGCTCAGGAAAGCGCCTGGAATGGGACGCAGACGCCATGAAGTTCACCAACGATGCCTTGGCCAACACCATGGTCGCCCCGCACTTCCGTGAAGGCTTTTCTTTAACTTCCTAACCAGGAGGCCAGGTCAACGGACGGCCACCAAGCAAGTGAATGTGCATGTGAGGCACTGTCTCACCACCATCCTTGCCGTGATTCACGGCAATACGGAATCCTGTATCCTTTAATCCCAGTTGCTCCGCAACGACGCCCACCTTCAGTAGGAGGTGGCCTAACAAGTCCTGATCTTCTTCAGTCGCTTCCCCGACTCGAGGAATAGGTTTCTTCGGGATGAGAAGGACGTGAACAGGAGCCTGCGCGCTAATGTCACGAAAGGCGAGACAGAGGTCATCTTCATAGACGATCTCTGCAGGGATCTCGCGGGCGATGATCTTCTCAAACAGCGTAGGCATGGCGCTATCTAGGCGATCTGCACACGCACCGCGTGATGGGCTGCCGTTCGATTGCGGATAAATGTAAGTGTGTCTTGATACAAGCGCTCGCAGCTAGGAGACCAGCGTTTCGCTCCACACAGTCTACGCATAGCACGCCGCAACCCATTGGTAGTAATCAGATGCGTGCCAGTGGCAACTGCATCATCTAAACTCTCTCCGAGCCTCCTGAAGAAGTAAAATTCATAGAACCCATTCGTTTCAGCTTCAGCAGCGAGCTGCATGAGCGAGATCCGACATGGTGGCACCTGATCATGCAGATGGGTGGCAATATCTTGAAAGCCCAAAGCCGTTAGCGTTAGACGAAGCTTCTCAAAAAGCTGATTTACAGTGATCACAGTGTCTTGAAAACGATCTCGCAGATATAGAAACAGACTCCTAACGATGTCCGTAGCGAACCACCATTTCTCGTGCCCCGCCTCCGCTGCTGCTGAGCGAATCGACGTTTCGAGCCACTCCGATGAATAGTGACTAACGCCGCGATCGCCAATTTGGAGGACAGGAAGTCCTGATGCCAGTGAAATCATGTTGATGAAGAAGAGAGGGTCTTGGCCGCTCCAGCAGATGGTTTAGGCTTAGGTTCTTTTACTTTAAAAAGCTCGGGGTGATGAGTGCCGTGCATCGGGTCATCATTCATATTCTGGATCTCATTCAGAAACTCGCCGACATCCTGGAAGGATCTGTAGACGGAGGCATAGCGCACGTAGGCCACGGGATCAATCGCCTTCAGCTTGCGCATCACGGCCAGACCGATCCGAGAAGCTTCTACCTCAGCACCGCCGATCTCCTCGAGCTCGCTAATGATGCCGTCGACAGATTCCTCCAGGGTCTCCCGGCTGATCGGCCGTTTCTCGGCTGCCTTACTCAGGCTCTGGAGGAGTTTAGCGCGCTCTAGAGGCTCGCGCGTCTTGTCACGCTTAATCACGTACAGTTCGCGCTGCTCCAAAGCCTCATACGTCGTGAAACGATGATCACACTTGAGGCATTGCCGACGTCGGCGAATCGACATCCCATCCTTGTTTGAACGGGAATCGATCACCTTATCCTCATGGTTTCCGCAGCGAACACAGCGCATCCTATTTGAGAGGCTATCGCAACGTGTAGTAGCGTCAATGAGAAAGGCACCACTACATGTAGCGCTTCTTATAATTAATAGAAAAATTCAGGCAAGTATCTTTGCTTTGATGTGTTCACATGAACAGTTATTGGTAGGAATGCGCAATCCACCGCAAGATCGCTCGCGGACGCGGTGCTGCCGAAGCCCCTCCCAATCGGTTCGAGAAACTTCAGATCGAATGGGAGCCTGAGATTCAGGCCGGCCAGGCGCCCGATGACGATCTTGAAAACCCTCCGCGGGCGATCAAGACCACATTCCTTCGAGACGACACTCAGAGCATCATCTCCAAGAATGACAGCCCAGACATCCCTTTCGACATTAGCCTAAACCCCTACCGAGGCTGTGAGCACGGCTGCGCCTATTGCTACGCTCGCCCCTATCATGAATACCTGGGATTTGATGCCGGGATTGATTTCGAATCCAAGATCATGGTGAAGCCCGAAGCAGCTAATCTGTTAGAACTAGCCCTCTCGCGCAAGCATTGGGAACCCAAGACACTGGCTTGCAGCGGCGTGACCGACTGTTACCAGCCCGTGGAAAAGCGATTGGAAATCACTCGGCAATGTCTCAAAGTACTTTCCAAATGCCTGCATCCTGTCGGAGTGATCAGCAAGAACCACTTGGTCACGAGAGACATTGATTTGTTAGAACCGATGGCTCGGGTGAGCGCAGCCTCGGTCACACTCTCTATCACCACACTTGATCCTAAACTCGCTCATCGGTTGAAACCACGTGCTTCAAGCCCTCAGCAACGCTTGGATGCGGTGCGTCGCCTAGGCAAAGCTGGCATTCCCGCATCAATCAATGTCGCCCCCATCATCCCGGGGCTCAACGATCACGAAATTCCAGCCATTCTTGAAGCAGCGGCCGATCACGGAGCCATCCGCGCTAGCTACACGCTTGTCCGTTTACCCCATGCAGTAAAAGACATCTTCGCCCATTGGTTAGAAGACTTTCTACCCGGCCATAAAGAAAAGATACTCGGCCGCATCAGAGAGTTTCGTGAAACCGGTAGTCTCAATGAAACGGAGTTCGGCAATCGCATGCGAGGCAGCGGTCGCGCGGCGGAAGATCTCAGGACGCTATTCATGGTCAGCCGAAAGCGACATGGCCTGGACCGAGTAATCCCTCCTTTGGAAACAACCCACTTCACGCCACCTCAAGGAAGGCAGCTAGAACTGGCGTGGTGAACCGCTTGGCCCATGACTCTAGAACACTGTATTTGGCGTGATCCCATCACAAAAGGGATCGTCCGGGTTCAATATTAAAGTAGATTCCCCATTCACAAAGGCGCTACCAGTGATCTGCGGAATCAGTTGCCCCTGCCCGTCGCGAATTACCTGGCCTTCAAAGACACTGCCGAGGATACTCGCTTGGCGCCAAACTTTCCCTTCTGGCAATCGTCCAGATTCATGAAGACAGGCCAACTTCGCACTAGTTCCAGTGCCACACGGTGAGCGATCATAGGCACCGCCAGGACAAAGCACAAAGTTACGGCTATCTGCGTCAATACCTTCCGCAGCCGCGAAGACTTCGATGTGATCAATCTCACCTCCATCATCACCATAGATACCTTCGCGCTCAAGCGAATCGCGCGCAGCCTGACAGAAACGCGTCAGGTTGGGTATATTCGCATAACTCACCTCTAACGAATGTTCCTGAACAAGGAGAAACCAATTCCCCCCCCACGCAATGTCCGCCACGACGTCGCCAAATCCATCGACTCGGAGCCGAAGATCTTTCTGCGATCGGTAACTGGGCACATTAGCTACAGTCACTCGGCCATCAACATGGCGCTTACTCGTGACAACCCCCACAGGTGTCTCAATTCTTGTCAGACCATCTTTCCCCTCTCGGCCTAACCAAGCGAGACTCACCGCTAAACCAATCGTCCCATGCACACACATGTTCAGATAGCCTGTGTTGTTGAAATAAATGACGCCAACATCGCACATAGCATCCGCCGGCTCACAAAGAATCCCTCCCACGAAGGCATCAGACCCGCGAGGTTCATTCACCACGGAAGAGCGCAGCCAATCATGTTGCTCCAGCAAAAGGTCTCGCCTTTCCGCTAGTGATCCGCTCCTGAGATTCGGACCACCGTCAATGACGATACGCGTTGGCTCCCCACCTGTGTGGGAATCAATAACCTTGAGCCGCCTAACGTCCACGGCCTCGCCCACCACCACCTCGTCCACCAAAGTTCCCACCGCGGTCCTGCGGTGCCGTCACTGCTGCCTGAGCATCTTGTGATAAACCCCTCGTGGGCAACCAAGCTTTCACAGCGGCCTGATCCTGCCGATACCAATTCTGAGCAACTTCGGTCACTGCGTCGCTTCGCAGAGATTCATCGCCGATCGTCTGTGCCCATACTATGGCCGATTCCGGATCCTCCTTAGCCAACTCCGTCGCAAAGCCTTCCACGGCAGAGTCTTTCGCTGCTGATACAGGCATGCTTGTAAGATACTCACTAGCCGCGAGGGCATCGCTCTTTGTCCACTCATCTAGCGCCTGATAGTAAACCTCAGCTTGTGCGTTCTCGGGCAAGTCCGCTCCCCATTCGATCACTGCCTGTGGGTCCTGTTCTGCCCACCGCTCAGCGACCTCCTCGACAGCATCATTGGCATACGACTCCCCAGCATGGTCAGCCACCCAAGCTACGGCCCCCTCCAAGTCGTCTCGCACAAACTCCGAAGCGACCCGAGTCATGGCACCTTCTTTCAAACTATCATCACCAAGCGCATCCACCCATTTCGTCGCGGACGACACACCCTCTTCTAACATTTCATCTGCAATACTCGACATGTAGCGATCCTTATTCTCCGTCCCCTCAGGAAGATTGCTCACATACTTCACTGCTTCATCCACTCCATTGACTAACATACCACGCACGATGCCATTCATATACACTCCCTTCATCCGATCGTCCTCAAGACCATCCACAAACTCTGCCGCATTCGCTCCATCAGCTGTCGCCCATCCCGTAAGCGCACTGTAAGTGTCCATCATACCGCGTCCTCGGTCACCTCCCCCTCGACCACCACGACCACGCCCTTCTTCCCCGCCTTCGGTTTGCATTGCCGCCATCAGTTCGGTCAGCGCCGCCTCCCCATCAACCCGCCCCCAAGCGTTTAAAAACAGCTGGCGGCTGTTGTCTCCGCCAGGACCTCGCCGACCTCCTCCTCGCGAATCCTTCATTACTTCCCACGCAGCCTTCGCATTCTCTGGAGTAAGCTGAGCAAGCAACGCTGACATAAGAGCCGCCCGCTTCAAAGGATCATCTTCCCCTAACACCTCCTTCATTGCCGCAGTCATGCTTTCCGGCAAGAACTGATCACCGATGACGTACTTGTCGAGAAAGAGTCCGTCCACACGTTTCGCGGCAGCAATCGCTTCCTCACTTTTCAACCTAACAGTCGGGACGAAAGAACCTTCCCCACCGGAAGCGCTCAACGCACTGTTAGAAGTTGACTCAGGGCCAGGTTTCAAAGTCCAACCGAGACCAAAAGTGGCAACTGCACTGAGCAACCAACCGCCACCAAGAAGTAGAGAGCGTTTAGACATGACGTTAGGAAGTGGATAGAAATCAATTGAAGGCAGCCTCCCCTGTCAAGTCAGAGAAGGCTGCCAAGAAACAAGAATGTCTTATTTTTCGTCAGCAGAAGGGCGCTTCGGACGCGCTGGACGCTCTGGGCGACCACCTTCACCGCCACCACCACGTTGGCGTCCACCAGCACGGTCACCACCACGCTGCCTATCACCACCGCGACTTCCCCAGGCAGGAGCAATTTCTTTCCTGCTCAACCTGCCGTCGCCATCCTCGTCCAGCTCCTTGAGAGCCGCTACAGCGTTCTCGATTTCTTTCGCAGAGATTTCACCATCTTTGTTTGCATCAAGAGCCTTATACAACGGCAATCTAGCGAGCATATCTCCGCCGCGACCACCACCAGCTCCACCGCGGGCACTACGAGGCCCTTCTTTCTTCTCAGACGCTCTGGCTTCAGGAGCCTTCTTCTCCGGATCTTGTGCTGTGGCCACCAAGGCCATGGAAGCGACCAGGGCCGCGATGAGAGTTGTAATCGTAAGTTTCATGATAGTTTTGTGTTGGTTAGATGTTCGTTTGACGCCGGACGCATTGTTCAGCTTAGGAGTAGATACCCCGGCTAGATGACATTACCATGACATCAGCGTGACAAATCGCCCAATTCGTACTATAAAATCACTTTTCTAGCATGCATAAAGTGGCTTCCGTTCTCGCCTTGGCTGTAGTTGCGCTGCTCTACGCCACCCGCGAAGATCGAAGCGACGTGCCGCAGGAAATGCCCGCCATACCAGAGTCTACGAAGCCTTTGCCCAAGCCATTTCAGCCCGAGTGGGTGCCATCACCCGGACCCGAGGACATTCTACAAGGCAAGCTCACCGAGAAGATCTGCACCACTCCCAACTGCCGAGGTTGCGCGCTGGATAAAGAAACACTCTTCCGCAAGAAGCCAGGGCACCCCAAGTTTCAGTGAAGATTTCGGCGTGCCAGACTAACACGAACATGCGATCGAAAGTCTTTCTTACCAAGACTTCGGAGGAGCTTCTTCACTCTCCCCTGATTCTACCATGGCCTCAAGCTCGTCCGCTTCTTTGATTGGATGCCGAGAGAGATAGCGCAGGCGAAAGATGAATGCGAGAAGACCTGACAGGAGGACAAAGATCACCCCAAGCATCACAAGCTTGGCACCATCGGTCGCCGCAGTGTCCAAAGCAGGTGAAGATTGTGCAAGAATTCGTATCATCATTCACAGATGATACGTCACCCACGACGATCCGTCACCCATCGAGTTAATTACTAATGAGCTGTAGCTGCTGGAAGGCCTCATCCCGGCTCAAAGGGAGCTGCAATCGTGGCGTTAC
>JAACDM010000659.1 GCA_009936795.1 Verrucomicrobiaceae bacterium
CTTCATGGCATGGGCAAGCTCGACGCGGAAACGCATCGTGCCGCCCTCCTCTCTGCAGATCCCGTGCTTCGTCGCAATGCGGTACGCGCTCTCTCTAAGAGTGAAGCCGGTGTCGCCTTGCTCTTCGAATCAGCAGTGATCAACGATCCTGATCTCACGACAAGACTTGCCGCTTTCGTGGCTCTTGCTGAGTTCCGAACCTCGGACCCGATCAAGAACGCGGTCAAGAATCTGTTAGGCAATGCTGAAAACTTGAACGACGAATGGCTCTCTGCGGCTCTCAAGGCCAGCGCCAAACACCACGGTGTGGACGGCTTTGATGCCACCAGTTTCGAGCCGGGTGCCGATCTCTTGACCAAAGCGGAGTGGACTCCCCGCACCTACAGCGGGGGCGACAATGGAGGCACTTATACTAAGCCTGACAGTGAAGGTATCGAGGGCTCGGATTGCCTAAAGATTGTCGTGACCAAGCCAATGGACACCTCCTTTCACACGGTCATCGGCGTGAAAGCCAACACGCGTTACCGTCTTTCCGGCAAGATCAAGACGAAGGATGTGAAGGGAAATGCCATGGGCGCCTTGCTCAACGTGCATGAGATTCAAGGAGGCGACAATCGCGCCCTAACGAAAAGCCTCAAAGGAAACCAGGATTGGACCGAAGTTAGTGTGGACTTCAACTCGGAAGGACGCCGTGAAATCTCGATCAATGCGCTCTTCGGAGGTTGGGGACAGTCCACAGGCACGGCTTGGTATGATGATATCAAGTTGCAGGAGCTGGTTCCAGTCGTCTCTCAAGAAACCGCGGCCAAGCTGGAGCCAGGCAATGCAGAACGTGGCAAGACCTTGTTCTTCACCCACCAAGTCGCCGCCTGCAATCGTTGCCACCAAGTCGGCGGCGAAGGCGGCAACATCGGCCCCGCGCTCGACGGCATCGCCGCCCGCAAAGGTGAATACTACCTCCGCAAATCGCTCGTCGAACCCAACGCCGACATCGCCGAGAATTATCCCGCGCCGGTCTCTCCTATGCCACCGATGAATCTCTTGTTAGGCGAACAAGAAATCGAAGACGTCCTCGCCTACATTGCCACCCTGAAATAGTTTCGTAGCGGTGGCGTCCCGCCGCCGAAAGGTGGGTTCTCATGCGTAACGTTGCTGTCTTTATCGAGAGTTCCACCCAGTATGGGCGAAACATGCTCCAAGGTGTGGCGCAGTATGCCCAGCTGGCGGGGTGGCGGCTGTATTACGAGCAGGGTGGGCTGAATCGCGAGGAGCCCGAATGGCTACGTGATTGGCAGGGTGATGGCGTGATTACTCGCGCGGCTCGCATGCGCTTCTCACCCAAGCTTGCGGCGAAGGGCATGGCGGTCATTCGGTGGGACGGCGATCCTATGGGGCCTCGCCCAAAGGATGTTCCTCACTCTGATGAGGAAGCCATTGGGAAACTTGCGGCGACCTATTTCATGAGGAAAGGGTTCCGCCATTTCGCCTTTGTCGGCTTTCATGATGCGGTTTACTCTGACATGCGTCAAGAGGCCTTCCACCTAGAGGTGGAGCAGGCCGGTCACCCGCCCGTTCAAGACTTCATTACCAGCAGGGCTGAAGTCCACCATGCGGACCAGGAAGACGCCGCGCGACAATTCCTGCGGTCGCTTCCCAATCCCTGTGCGGTCTTCTGTGCCACAGATGAACGCGCGGCTCAGATCCTCGGAATTGCGGCCGATTGTGGCCGCACCGTCCCCGAACAGTTGTCCGTTCTTGGGGTGGACAACGATCCCATTCTTTGCCAGATCTCGCATCCCTCACTTGCTAGCATCAATACCAACGCTTCTGCCGCAGGATTGGCCGTAGCAGAGCGCCTCGACGCGATGATGCATCAACGAGAGCCAGCCCCCGTGACGCTTATCCAACCGGCCGGCGTGGTGTAACGGGTGTCCACCGGCATGGAAGCCGTTGATGATCCCCACCTCCGAAGAGCACTAGCATTCATGCGAATGTCGGTTCGAAAGCCGTTCAAAGTCGATGACGTGGCCCAGGCTGCGGGGATCTCCCGACGGTCCCTTGAGTATCGCTTCCGTGAACAGCTCCAGACATCCATGGCGGTGTTCATGCGGAGGCAGAAGGTCGAGGAAATCAAGAAGCTGCTGCTCCAGACCGACTACACCTTGGACAAGATTGCGGAAAGCGTCGGCATCGAACTGCAGCAGTTGCACGCGCTCTTTCACAAGGTAGACGGAATCTCACCAGGGAAATTCCGCAAGGCGAACCCGACTTCGAGGGTGACTCCGTGCGACCTGCTCAGATGAACTGCTTCCGGTATTGGAGCGGAGTCAATCCCATCGCTTTCTTAAACTTCACCGTGAATGAACTCTGATCGTAGAACCCCAATTCGAACGCGATGTCTCCGATGGATAGTGAGTGGTTCCTAAGCATCTCGCAGGAATCATGGATACGCATCTTCATGATGTGCTGCTGCGGACTCAGATGGTAATAGCCTTTAAATTTGCGTTCAAATTGTCGCAGTGACACTTTGCAAGATTCTGCTAGGGCCTTGATAGATATCTTCTCCCGGTAGTGACTGTAGATGAAGTCCATCGCCTTTCGGATGTCTCGTCCGCCATCGTATCTCTGCTCGTACTGCTGGTAGTCTTGAATGATTCCCATAATACCCAAGACCTTGTCGGTTCGCGAAATAATCGGGATTTTACTCGTGACGAACCAGGAGGGGATTCCTTGGCGATTGAGAAAGAGTTCCACCAGGTTTCTCACCGGTTGGCGGCTTTGCATGATTGCTAGATCATCCTGCCGAAACTTCTCCGCCAGTCGCCTAGGCAACAGATCAAAATCAGTGTGTCCGATAAACTCGTCCTCGGTCTTGAATCCGTAGAGCGCCACGAGGTGATGGTTCGCGGCGAGGAGGACTCCCTCGCAGTCCTTGGCAAAGAACGACAGTCCCTCGACGTATTCAAAGAGATGGTAGAATCGGTTTTCGGGTCCGATCGAATCGAGGAGGAGCTCTCGCCGTTCGCGTGTTTCAGAGGTGCTGATCATTCAGAGATAATGTCGCATTTATAATAAAACGGTTCCACTGGTAGCAAGACGAAACGGGCTTTCAAGTCTTCCTTTCTATCGTCGCTGCATCTTACTGGCGCAGTGCTAGTGAGCAGAAACAGAAACTGCCCTAACCTTTATGTCTCAAGATCCCGTCTACAAGGTCGCCATCGTGGGGCTCAGCTTTGGTGCTGAATTTATCCCCATTTATCAACGCCATCATTCGCGTGAGGATGGCGGTCAAGGTGATCAACCGCCCAACTTTCTTGGTCAGTTTGTCGGCTCGTTAGATGAAGTTGCGATCTATGATAAGAATCTGAGTGGATCGTACGTTTCCGCCCACTTTGCCGCGGCGAGCGAGCCTGTAGGTGATCCTTTCCTGTCATTACCACGAGACGCGATCTTCGGTCTCCTCGAACCTGAGCCCACGATTCAGAATCGGTCCTTCCTGGTGAGGAATAGCGGAAAGACGCAGACATTGACGATTACCGCAGTGACCGTTTCTGGCGCAGATGCGGATCATTTCACGGCCCTTTCCAACCCCTCCACGCTTGCGCCAGGAGAATCTGCCCCTGTGGAAGTGCGGTTCAACTTCAAAGGACAATCCGGCGGCTTCGTTGCGAATATTGACTTCGCTTCCAACGCGGAAGACAGGCCCATTCGCACACTGACGCTCTCAGCCCGCATCGAACCGCCTAGCGGAGTCACCTCTTACTACCGGCTCGATGAAGCGGAAGGCGAAGTGGCGACAGACTCAGGTGGGCTGGCTCGCAACGGAACATACGTGGGCGATCTCACACTGGTACAAGAAACTGTAGCAGCGGACTCATCGGTCGCCTTCAATGGCGGTTATGTGGAGATCGATGGTCGCGATTTCCAAACCTTTGGCGAAGAATATTCCATTTCCCTCTGGGTGAATGCATCGGGAGATGCGTTGGGAACGCTATTCTCGAAAGGTGATGGAGGCGCTGAGTCTATCCGCGCCTCAACGAGCGGCGCACTCATCTGGTTTTTCGGTGGCCTCGATGAAGGCGAGAATCAGAAGATCGCCACGGATGCCGTTCTCACCAATGGTCAGAGCCATCACATTGTGCTCGTGCAAACAGGCGGCGAAGCCATCATCTACGTCGATGGCAACGAAGTTGGCCGAGCAGAGTCTCCTGCCCCGGAGAGTTCGAGCGCAGATTTTCTCATCGGTGCTCTGGACAATGGCGGCGACATTGGTGTCGGCTTTAACGGGCGGCTAGATGACCTTCAGGGGTTTGAGAAAGCGCTCTCGGCAGAAGACGTGGGTAAGATCATGGCCAGTCCAGGCGAGATCTACACCGGTGATACTCCCGCCCCGGCGAGTTACGCTGAACTTGTCATGGCAGATGGTGCGGTCGCCTACTGGCGCTTTGAAGAAGCTGAGGGTGCCGCCACGGCTACCGACAGCACAGGCGGTGGCACAGACGGCACTTACAATGGTGTCACGTTAGGCCAACTCGGCCGGTCCGCCGATCTCGGAACGGCTGCCCAATGGTCCGAGCCTGGCGAGCCGGGTTCTTCTAACATTGATTTCGGCGAGCCAGGTGCTGGTGCGATTGCGCAATTGACGAACATTGACGCGCCGCAAGATGACAACTTTGATGAGGAGAAGGAAGCCTCACTAGAGTTCTGGATGAAGACCTCGCAAGTGAGCGGCAACGGCGACAACTGGCGTTCTCCCGTTGTCTTCGGTCGTGAAAGTCCTGGCGATGGCGACATCCAATGGGGTTGGGTGACCAACGCGGGTGAAATTGGCTTCGCCGTGAATGACGCGGGTGGCGGTGTCTATCGCGGACCAGTCATCAACGACGACCGATGGCATCACGTGGTGCAGACCTTTGATTTCGGAAGTGGTGAATTCGCCACTTACGTGGATGGCGCTGCCGTCGTGATGGAGACCACTGGTGCCAATCGCGCTCAAGATGCCGACGCGCTCATTCAATACATGGGCTGGAATCATCACGTCGATGGTGGTGCCGGTGACGCCTCGCCACATCTGCTAGGCCAATATGTCGGCCTGTTAGACGAAGCGGCTATCTAAACTAACATTATCCCGTTAGAGCAAGTGAGGGCTCATTTTGATCTCGTTACTGTTGATAGCCCACCAGTTGGCGATTCCGATAATGACGGCGCTTCCGATGCCGATGAAGCCATTGCAGGCACCGATCCGAACGATCCCACGGATAGCTTCCGTATCATCGCTACTCTCAGAGGGGCCGATGGCGTAGAGCTAAGTTGGCCCGCCGTTGATGGCAAGGTCTACGATGTGGAATACTCGGCAGACTTGATCACGTGGGCGGTGATCTCAGAAAGCGTCGACACCGCAGATGGGATCGGCGCGTAAGCGGATGTCGATGCTGACCGTACAGGGGCTTCGGGTGGCTACTACCGCGCGACCGTGCGGTGATTTCCTTGAATCGGCTGGGTTTCGGTGACACGCTCTCAGCGAAACCCTCGAATCGCCTTTGAAACCGCTATTACTCATCCAGCTGTTCGTCTTGCTGAGCGTTTCGCTCTGCCATGCACAGATTGTCATCAACGAGATTCATTTCGATCCTGTTGAAGCCCAATTGAATGACGAGTTCGTCGAACTCTACAACGCGGGTGACGAGACCGTTGATGTGTCAGCATGGCGTCTATCAGGGGCGGTCGCGTTTACAGTACCGCAAGGAACCAATCCGTTGAAGCCTGGCGGATTTCTGGTCGTGGCCTTCAACCCAGCCAGCGAACTCTTTGCAGACATTGATGCGTTAGGACCTTGGGAAGGCCGGATCGATAGTGATGGCGAGCGCGTGGTCTGGCGTGATGCCTCCGGTGCCTCCGTGGATGAGGTTGACTTCGAAGCCCGCTTTCCTTGGCCTATTGCCGCTGCAGGTGACGGGCCATCGATGGAATTAATCAATCCTAGCATGGGTAATAATCTTGGAAGTTCCTGGAGGCCTTCGAATGGCGAAGCCACGCCTGGCAAAGAGAACAGTGTATTCTCCGACAATCCACCCCCTAACATTCGCCAGTTCAAGCATAGTCCCAAAGAGCCAAAGCCAGATGAAGAGGTGACGATTACGATCAAGATCACCGATTCTGATGGCGTACAGAATGTCGTCTTGCACTACCTAATCGTGGAGCCTGGCGACTACATCCCAGCCTACTCTCCGCTTTCGCGTTCCGCCTTGCTAGCCGACCCCGCAGCCGAGCGTCGACTTTCTTCTGGTTACGCCGAAGGCTTGTTCACAGGAAGATGGCCGACGCTGCCGATGGAAGCCATCGATTCCGATGGCACTGATAAGGATCCAAGTAACGATGGCGTGTTCACAGTCACGCTTCCCGGTCAGATTAATCGGACCTTGGTGCGGGCATACATCACTGCTGAAGATGGAATCGGACAAGAGGTGCGGGCTCCTCTCGAGGACGATCCCTCGCTCAACTTCGCCTACTTTGTCTATGGGGGCGTACCTGATTGGGTGGCGAGCGAAGATTCTTCTCAAGGGAATGGGCACGTTTACACAGCCGACCTCTTGCAGAAACTGCCGACCTATCACTTGCTGGTGCGCAATGAAGATTGGGTAGAGTGCCTAGCCTATGACGGCAGGGATCAACACCCTCGTTCCTCCATGAGTGCTCGAAGCGCCTACAATTGGAGCGGCACCATCGTCTATGATGGCCAGGTGTATGATAATATCGCCTTCCGTCTTCGTGGTGGCAACGGGCGCTATCAAGAACGTGGCAAACGCTCGATGAAGTTCAAGTTCAATCGTGGCTATCACTTTGCTGTGAAAGATAATCGTGGGCGTCCTTACGAATTCAAGTGGCGCGTCCTAACCATCAGCAAGATGTATGGCAACCGGCTAGGTTCGAACACCGTCTTTGGATCACGGCGTGGGCCGGGCAATTTCGGCATCGTTGATACGGTCAATGGTCAACTCTGGGAACTCTTTGGGGTGCCCGCCGTGCGCACCCATTGGTTCCATTTCCGTGTGAGCGATGATGCTGCCGAGGCACCGGATCAGTATGGTGGCGATTTCTATGGGATGGGACTAGCACAAGAACGCATCGATGTGCGCTTCCTCGAAAGTCGCGGGTTGCCCAAAGGCAATCTCTACAAACTCACCGATCAGTCAGAAAATTTTAACGGCGTCGGAGGCAAAGGCTCCGCCTCAGATGGCAAGAAGCAACAACGCTATCAAGCACCGAATGCTCCCTTGAATGCCGACGGCTATACCAATATTTTTTCCCAGTTGCGTCCCGCCAGAGACGATGAGTGGCTTCGGAAACATGTGAATTGGGATATTTGGAATCGCTACACAGCGGTAGAGGAAGCCATTCGACACTATGACTACTGGCCTGACGCGGATAAAAACATGGTCCAGTACTTTGAACCCTTGCCGGATAATCCGTTAGGCCGCTACTGGCAGCTTCCCTACGACTCGGACGCCAGTTGGGGCCCCAGTTGGAATAGCGGGATCGATTATGCACAGAATGCCATTAGGGGGAAAGACGATTTTCAGATCGAGTTGCGCAACGTCATGCGTGAATTTCGCGACTTGGTTTGGCAAACAGACGTCATTGGAGACTTGATCGACGATGCCGCCAAAGTCATCGAAGACTTTCATCCTGCTGATTGGGATCGGTGGCGCGATGCGCCTAGGGCGACGGGGAGTGAAGATTTCGGAACGCTTGCCTCCAAAGTGGCGGACATGAAGCTCTTCGCTTTCGAAGGCGATCTAAGTTATCCTGGTGGCAATGTGGGGGAAGGAGGGCGAGCGAAGGTTCTGGACGACATGGCGGAAGACAGATCGATCCCAAAGACCCCGGAGATTACCTTTGCAGGCACCTCTGGAAACGCGGTCGATGCGCTGACATACAATTCATCTGCCTACACAGCGTCCTCCATTTTTACGCCGTCCGAGCTAGCCAAAGTCGAGTGGCGTATTGGTGAGATCACGGATCCCCAAGCGCCCGCCTATGATCCTGACGCAGCGCGCAACTATGAGATCACCCAAATTTGGCACACGGAAACGCCCAGCGATCTCACCATGACCGTGCCGGCCAACGTTTTAAAAGTTGGTCATACCTACCGGACCCGCGTGCGTCATTGGGACATCACTGGGAGAGCGTCGAGCTGGTCGTCGCCTCACGAGTTCACCGCCGAAGCTCCCGTTGCTGGGGCCGCGTTGCAAGACAGTCTCGTCATCTCAGAGTTCATGTATCACCCCATCCCAGCTACCGAAACGGAATTGGCCGCCGGATTCGATGAATCTGATTTCGAATTCGTCGAATTGTGGAATCGCGGAACCACTGCGCTTGATCTTACCGATGTGCGCTTTACCAAAGGCATCGATTTCGATTTCCCCGGGGGAACGTCTATTGCAGCGAATGCCTACGGTCTGTTGGTCTCAAGCAAAGCCGCTATGGAAGCTCGCTATGGTGCCAATCTTCCCATTCTTGGAGAATGGCCATCGAACTTTTCTCTCAGCAACGGTGGCGAACGGCTCAAACTCTCCTTTGGGGCTGGCAATGCCATCCTCGACTTCCGCTACGATGACGCTGAGCCCTGGCCGGTATCTACCGATGGTGAAGGTTTCTCTCTCGTCGCAGGCGCGCCGGAAACCATCACCGGTGATGCCTACAATGATGCCAGTTCATGGCGGGCTAGCCTAACAAAGGGCGGATCACCTGGCGCTGCCGAAGGCGGCGGAGGCCCCGATCCAGAACCGTCGGCGTTCGCTGATTGGCTAGCAAGCCGTGGATTGACCGATCCGAACGGAGATCCCGACCAAGACGGCATCACGCATTTCGGATCCTATGCCATGGCAATCGATTTGTTGGGCGACGGTGAGGCATCAAGCATGGCACTTCCTTCTCTCGAGAGCGATACCAACACCCTGCGCGTTCGCCAACGAGCCGCAGAAGTGACTGCCACGCTTGAGTGGTCTGACAATCTTCAAACTTGGACCACTTCGGAAATTGATCCTGCCGCTCCCATCACGAACGCGGACTTTTCCGTTACCTTGGCTTTTCCGTTAGGCCAAGAAAGGGATCGCTATTGGCGCATTCGCTTCTCGGAGGCTCCTTGATTCTCGATGAAGAAGAGTACCAGAAGTTTGATGCGGCCAGTGATGGCTGGGAAACAGAGGTTTTTCAGAAAGAGGGGTCAGCTCAGTTGAAAATACGCACTTCGTGCGATGCCAAAGAATTCCGGTCTAAAGTTTGAAACAATAGCCTAGATCTTCAATCCATCAAATCCCGCCCAATCTCATTAGGATCCCAATGATGCCTATGAGCAAGAGTGTGCACTCGAGATTCCGGTCCAATAATTGTAGAAATCAAGCCGGTGGTGTCCACAGCTCGCAAACACAAGCGTATCACGCTTCTAGTCGAAACTTTCCCTTGGGTGAGGGCGAGAGATTTTGAGAGGCATCGCCTTCCCGCGGGGCTCGTCCCTACGCAAAGGAGCCTTGACGTCCTTGCATTGTGCGCTTAGACGC
>JAACDM010000660.1 GCA_009936795.1 Verrucomicrobiaceae bacterium
CACCAGGTCGGTGATCTCGAAGCGATCAATCGAATCTGGCCCTTCACGGAACAATCGCGCGATTTGATCGGCTGTTAGGAAATCACCATAGAGACGCGCTTCATCAATGAGAGCGTCCAAGCCGCCTGGACCGCCACCGGTGCCGCCGTGTCGCAGGCCAAAGAGGATTTCTGCGTCGCCAGATTCCCAACTTGACTTATCGCCAGCCGTGTAACTTCCGATCGCCTCGCCATTGCGATAGCCAACCACTTCGATGCCGTCGTCCAGGTGCTCATAAGTGATCGCCATCATGGTGCGTTCTCCAAGGGTGTCTTCTTCGAAGCCGGGATCAAAGTCCTGCGTGCGTTGAAAGTCACTGCTCCCCGCCATCCAGCGATTGGTTTCGCGTTCGGCGAAGATGATGCCGTCGAAGTTATCGGCTCCTACGCTGTCGAGGGTCATGGCCGAGCCTGCAATCGCGACGTCGTCAAAACTTTGCAACGTGACCCACGTCACGAGCGTCTTGTTCTCGATGGGCGGCCCCACGTATTCGCCTTCGTCGCTATTGGTGGCTGCGAAGCCTGTGGCGACATCGCCAGCACCGTTGACATCCAACACGCCGCGACCATCAACGACCGTGACGACGGCAGGATCGCCAGCGTCGACGAGTAAGAGATCGGGGAAGTTCCCAGTCAGATCGATCAATTCTTCCCCGGGCTCGAAGGTCCACCGCCCAATGAGCAGTTCGTCCAGCGTCGGCGGAATGGGATCCGTGGGATCGTGGGGGTCAGAGCCATTCTCAACCTCCGCGCCATCGGAAACGCGATCGTTGTCAGTATTACTATCGTGGGGATCCGTGCCCGTGTCCGTGAGACCCACAAAGGTCCCGGTGTTCGTCTCGACATTGTCCTTCAGGCCATCGCCGTCCGTATCATCATTGAGCGGATCGGTGCCAGTGTCAGTGAGACTCACAAAGGTCCCGGTGTTCGTTTCCACACCATCGGTTAGACCATCGTCATCCGTATCGTTATCGTTAGGGTCAGTGGAGGCATTCTGCTCAGCGAGGTTGTTGAGTCCGTCACTGTCGGGATCGCCATCCGCTGTCTGAGCGGTGAGGTCTGGAAAGTGCTCGAGCTCCCACGCATCGATGAGGCCGTCCAGGTCGACGTCCGCGGCAACGACAGGACCTTCAGCAAACAATCGCTCGATCTGTTCAGGTGAAAGCGCGACATCGTAAACGCTAGCCTCGTCGATCAAGGCATCTAAAGCGCCCGGGCCTTCGGAAGTGCTGCCATGACGGACGCCAAACAAGACCTCGGCATCACCATCTTCCCCCCAAGTTGCGGCGCTGCCGATTTCATATTGGCCAATCTCTTCGCCATTTCTGTAACCAGTGATCTTCACGTCGCCGAAGGCCTCGGTTACTTCATAGGTGATCGTCAGCATGATCACCTCGCCACTAAGGGTTTCTTCAAAGCCAGGATCGAAGTCTTCCGTTCGTTGAAAGTCATTGCTCCCACTCATCCATCGGTTCGTCTCCCGCTCGGAAAAGATGATGCCGTCAAAGCGATCCTCTGAGATGCTGTCCAGGGTGATGGCAGATCCATCCCTGGCGCCATTCGCCAAACTCTCGAGAGTGACCCAGGAGACTAGCGTTTTATCCTCGATCACAGGCCCCGTGTATTCGCCATCGTCGCTGTTGGTGACTGCCCAGCCCGTGGCATTGAAGCCGGCACCGTTGATATCGAGTTTGCCAAGGGACACTTCGGCATCGCCCATGAGCAAGAGATCGGGGAAATTGCCCTGCTGATCGATCAGTTCCACACCACTCTCAAAGGTCCAAAAGCCTACGGGTTCCGGCAGAGCACCAGATATCTGTTTCACCTGCTCGGGCGTGAGGGCGGTGCGATACACACGTGCTTCATTGATGAGTGCGTCTAAAGCGCCAGGGCCTTCGGTAGTACTGCCATGACGTGGGCCAAACATCACTTCGGCATCACCCGTCGTCCAGGAGGAGGGGTTCTCGGTATCATAGGTACCTATGGGCTCGCCGTTACGATAGCCCGTCACTCGTAGCAGATCGCCTTCGATGTGTTGGTAGGTAATCGCCAACACGGATGGCTGGTCTAACGTTTCTGCCGTTTCCTCAAAACCAGGATCAAAATCTTGAGTGCGTTGAAAGTCACTACTACCATTCATCCAACGGTTTGGTTCACGTTCAGCATAGATAATGCCGTCGAAGCGATCCTCCGCGACGCTGTCGATGCTGATGGCCGAGCCTGCAATCGCTGCGTCACTGAGACCTTGTAAGGTAACCCAGGCAACCAAGGTCTTATCGGCAATGTCAGGGCCTTGGTATTCTCCACTGTCACTATCCGTGATGGCCCACCCGCTGGCCACGTCATCTGCCCCATTGATATCGAGCTGGCCATTCGTGATGGTGGCGTCACCCTGCAAAGCGATGTCAGGGAAATTGCCGGTGAGGTCTTTCAATTCATTCCCCTCATCGAACGTCCAATGGCCCACTAGGAAATCTGAGAGCTCGACGGGTGGATCGGTGCCGTCACTCGGATTGGTCTGTGGATTGCTTGATAGTTCTTCGAGATCCTGGAAGCGATCACCATCGGTGTCGGCCAGCAACGGATTCGTGCCAGTGTCAATCACCTCACCATCGCCATTCTCGGTAGGCGGAAACACCCCGGTGTTCAGTTCGATGCTATCGGTCAAGCCATCACCATCGGTGTCGGCATTGTTAGGATCAGTGCCTGTGTCAGTGGTGCTCACAAAGACACCTGTATTGGTTTCGACAAGGTCTGAATAGCCATCGTCATCGGTATCTGCCTTGTTAGGATCCGTGTTGCGTGCGCGTTCATTGACGTTCGTAAGCTGATCCCCGTCAGGGTCGCCGTCGGCTGTTTGGTCCAGGTTCGCAAAGTTTTCCTGTTCCCAGGCATCCGGTAGGCCGTCATTGTCGCGGTCGTCACCGATGATAGCACCAGCCTCGAAGATTTCCTTGATCCGTTCTGCGCTCAGCGCGCTGTTGTAAACACGTGCTTCATCGATGAGTGCGTCTAAAGCGCCAGGGCCTTCGGCCGTACTGCCATGACGTGGGCCAAACATCACTTCGGCGTCGCCCGTCGTCCAGGAGGAAGGGTTTTCGGTGTCATAGGTGCCTAGGAGC
>JAACDM010000661.1 GCA_009936795.1 Verrucomicrobiaceae bacterium
CGTTCGTTCCATATGTGATGTCATTGGCATAGATATCGCGTCGCAGGTGGGGAGGCTGATTGTTTTGAATGCAGCCGACGGTAAGACCGAGAAACCGATACAAATGACCCATCCACTCGGAATCTCGCTTCGCGAGGTAATCATTCACGGTGACGACATGAACGCCTCGACCGGTAAGCGCGTTCAGATACACAGGGAGCGTCGCGACCAAGGTCTTGCCTTCACCCGTGGCCATCTCGGCGATGCGACCTTGGTGCAGAGACATGCCACCGATGAGCTGGACGTCGAAGTGGACCATTTCCCAGTCCATGGGCTGATCACAGACGATGAAGTTCGTTCCGCAGAGTCGGCGAGCCGCATTCTTTACCACGGCAAAGGCTTCTGGCAGGACTTCTTCGAGAGCTGCTTGGAGCTCATCATAATCCTCGATCTTGGAAAGCTGGGCCTTCCAGGTGAGGGTTTTCTCCTTTAGGGCGTCATCCGAGAGCTTTTGATACTCCTCCTCCAACTGATTGATTTTCAGAACGGTCGGCCACATCCGTTTGACGACACGCTGGTTTTTTGAGCCAAGCAGTTTCTTGGAAATCCATTGGAACATGGTGCAGAGAGATTAAAAATTTGGGAGTTAGAAAGAGTCCTCCTCGGACTTAGCGCGCGCGGGCGATGCGTCAAGAAATGACCTCAAAACCCTGGCGGAAAGGCCCTTATTCGCGGTCTGAATCGACTGCGAGCGCTGCCTTCGTGAGGGTGAGTTTCGTTTCCAAGACATTGAGGAAGCTCTCTTGGGCAGCTTGGAAAATTGAATAGTCACTGGCAGGATAGTCGCCAGCAGCTGTGAAGCATCGGTAGGAGAGGAATGAGCCGTTACCCTGAGAGGCTTCAAAGGCGAAGATATTCTGTTCAGAGCTTTGCTGGACTTCCCAGGCAGCCTGTTCGGACGGGGCCAGTGCGGTTCCTGATGGAAGAGTCAGGGTCACCGTCCCATGGATTTCGCGATTGCGGGCGACTCGTATCGGCGATTGGCGTTCAGCAGGGTTGTCATCGGTCGACAGGAGCATGACCTCAATGGGCCATGCCAGTTTTCCTTCTCGGCCTGCCTCGGATGCGCTGAAGGCGTCAGCAATCTGATAGCTCAGCGTGAGCGTTAAGGGCTGGGATGGCTCGTCAAGGTTGCCGAACTCTACCGACCTCATTCGGAAGGGACGGGAGGTCCCCAGCTTCTTTTTGAGTGCGCTTTCCCGCTGAGTTGGTGTCATCGAGGCAAACGTTGCTCTGTAGGCTGTGCCGCTGGATCCTGAAAACGTGGCTACATCTTCGCTATCGAGAGACCCATCTTCATTCACGGTGACTGCGTGATCGATGGTTAAGCGACTATCGATGTCCTCATTGGGAATGGTGCCTAGTTTGCTAACGCCCTCCTTTAAAATGAGGCAACGTTTTCCGGCTATGGAATCTGCTGAGCGTTCGATGACTGATGCGCGTTTGTTCGTGCAGTCGATGTATCGTAGTTTACCGTCGAGCTGAACAGCTAAGATCATGTGGTTAAACTGACCCATGCTTGGAAAACGCTCTTTCAATCCGAGGCGAGAGTGAATGAGGACGAGGTGACTTGGGATGCCGACGGACCGGAGAAGCTGGTGTAGTAGGAGCGAGTGATCCTTGCTGTCCCCGTAGCGGTTATGGATAATCTGGCTGCCTTTGTGCGGCATGAGAGCGCGTTGCCCAAATTCGATGCCTTTGTAAGTGATTGATTTTTGTACATAGCGGGCGAGAGCCTTCACTTTCTCTCGGGGGGCTGTTGCTGAACCTGTCTCTTGTCGAGCGGTGGCGCGGGTGGATTCGTCAACCTCGAGTCGGTCTCGCAATGCACGGAGGAAAATATTACCCAGGCTGATCCAAGAATCTTGTGAGGACTCAGCCACAGTGAGGACTGGAACAAAGTGCTCCAAGGGGGCTTGGTAGGCTTCCTGAGTTCGCGGGGGGATATTCTGGCTTGACCAGACATACGCGCCTTTCTGTTTGGCAAGGGCAATGTTTGAAGTGGTATGATAGTCAAGTGATGAGGTGTCGCCGGTAATGGCTAAGGCGCGGTAAGTGGTAGGGTAGTGTGAAGCGAAGATCTCGTGATGGAATCCAAAGTTACTGGCTGTTCCTTGCCGTTGCTTGGTCACGGCGATTTCCAGTTCATAGCCGGGTGCGAGCCCCGGCACAGTCACATGCAGGATCTTTCCGTCCGATGCTATCTCCGTAGCTGGCACGTCTGTAATGAAGGTGTCGTTCACATTGCCCTCGGCGACAATCTCGCCCGCGGAATCGCGCACGAAAAGATAGTTTACGCAAATCTCATCAGCGGTCGGGTGAAAGCCGAACTGCAAGGTATCTAGAGCGCTTGCTGCCGACTGGTCGAGTAGCTTCACTTTGCGATACTCTGTTGCTCGGTAAGGGTGGCCTTTACGAAAGTCGGCTACCGTAATGTGATAGACCTCATAGACACTTGCATGGGTGTCAGGAGCCAGTTGCTTGATCGTCTCCTCGACTATGTCGGGCATGGGGACGGCTTTGACTTTGGCTTTCATCAGGGAGTTGGCACCCTGGCTCGTAGTGGAAGAAGTGTTGACTAGTGCCGTTTGATACTGGCGATTCAGAGGATCAAGCCGAGCCGCATTGGTGTAGCAGGCCTTGGCGTTTTCGTAGGCCTCGAGTTGATCGTGGCAGACCCCGCGAATGTATTCTGCTAGTGCCGGATCTTTTACCAATAGATGGGAGTCTGCCAGGGCAAAGGCGTCGGTGCTGCGCTTCAGGCCGATCAAGGCCCGGACTAGTTCCTTTGCGACCATAGGATCGCTATTGAGGTCTTGATAAAGCGGCTTTAGGATGGTGAGACTGGCCGCGAAGTTGCCTGTGTTATTGAGGATCAGGCCTTCAAAGAGCGCCTGGAGAAGCGAAGACTCTTTGTCTCCAACGGTGCGGATCAACTCGAGGGCTTCAGCATAGCTTCGCTTGGAGGGGAGTGCGTTCATTAAACCTAAGAAATGCTCTTGGTCGTGGAAGTCTTGGGCGAACAGTGCTTCATAAAGGCGCTTGCCCTCGGCGACTTGGCCTGCCTGGAAATGCATTAATGATAGCGATGCGATGGCTTTCACATCATTGTGTTTCTGAACGAGGTCTTGAAAGAAAGCGACGCCTTCAATTGCGCGTCCGACGCTTGCGAAGGTGTTCACGAGTTGGGTATAGATTTCATAGTAGGCTGGATGAATATCTACAGCGCTTTTGAAATAGTTTAGGGCGAGATCGAGCTCCTGATTGTATAATTTAAGGACCCCCAACTGATGCATGATGACGCTTTGAGCTCGACGTTGGTCGTAGGAAAGCTCTGCTGGGATTGGGCTCGTGGAAGGTGATTTGCTTGAGTGCCTTGGGAATTTCGCTAGTAGCGACCTTATTGAATGCCGGAGACCAACCTCTTGCCAAGTAGGCACTATTCCCTCGAAGAATAACCTGAACTTGATATTGTAGACGCTCGCGTCCTTCTACTCGTTGATGTATCACCTGTCGGCCTTGCCCATTGGCCATGATGACGTCTTCGACCTGTAGATTGACGTCTTCGACCTGTAGATCGTCTGTTGGATAGCGAATGCCAAGGGAACCGAGGAGGGCAGTGGTGAGATCATCGAGGTTGGGTGCTTCGCCAGGAAAATGTATCGGCATGACACCGAAGATACTTCCTTGGGAAGATTGTGTGGCCATGTGCGCACCGGGAAACTCGAATTCGCGCAATCGCCAAGGTTCCCAGAAATGGTCGTTGAGACTAACGGAATAACTGTAGCGTGAGGAGGCGAACGCGTCCACCTTGTAATCTTCCTTTAAAGAAAGCACTCGTTGATGGTCTATGAGATCGAAATGGCGGAGCATCGCCAATGCTTTCGCTTCGATGGGAGCTTCATGATTGCCATCGCCTTCTCCAAAGGTGATCAACTGGTAAAAGAAGCCCTGGTGAAAAGTGCTGATGTTCACGATGTAGCGCTTGGCATTGTCCATGCGTGCGCGGGCATCAAAGCGATTGAAGCTCATACCTTTACTGTCGAGCTTCCCTCTGTTCTCAAACTGTAAGTGTGGGGTGAACGTTAGCATGTGGCGCTTCACGACCTCTTGGAGATCTTTCTCGGTGTAGGAGCCATCCTCGCCGAGAGCTTCTCCAATGATAACGAACACACAATCACCTTCAGCATGCTCTAAGATTACCTGGGCTTCCGGGACTTGGTCACTTGAGCTTATCGACCAGTCCTTACCGGGAGCTTTGAAAATGAAGTTTTCTGCTGGGAATTCGTGATGACGGGGACGCTTTCGTTCTAGATTAAGCTTCTCCAGCGCTCTGGGCAATTCACTCTCAGCAACGGCAGGTGTGGCCATTTCGGGTGGTTCTTCTGTCGTTTTCCCGAGGTGAACGGGACTGAGTTCGCTCTCTATTTGGCGGGCTAGTCTCTTGTTGTGCTGTTGGAGAAAGATAATACCCCGATGATGAAAAGCAGCGTGATGAAGGCAGGCACTGCGAATTCGATGAGCGGACTGCTCCGACGGGCACGTCCTACCGGACGATCTGGCGGTGCTAGCTTTACCGTCACACTCTGGTTCGGATCAGAAGAGACCGACTGGCTATCATCCCAGGGCATGGGTTCTGGAGCCGACGCGTTTGGATTGCTACTGAAGCTTTGCTCCTTGTGTGGTGGATCGATGAGCGGAAGCTCATCGTTGCCAGGGCTAGCTACAGTTTCCGCTAGATTGGGAGGAAGAGGAGGCAACGTGTCATTGCCAGGGAAAGGCGTTGCTTTCGCTACATTAGGAGGAAGGGGAGGCAAGACGTCAGTGCCCGTGCTAGGCGCTGGCTCTGAGTGATCTTCAGGAATTGGAGGAATTTCGTTTCCCGAGTTAGTCTCAACGATACCAGGTGTCGAAGGAGGGGGGATAGCGAGAGGTCGACACCCACGGAGACTTTTACAACCGGCGTGGCTGTTTCAGGTTGGGCTTTCAGCCTCGATTCGGTTAAGGTCTCCTCTGGGGGTGTCTGGATGACGCTTGGTGTGGTGAGGCCAGGGAAAGGAATGGATGGTGTTTCCTCTTCAATCAGCGTCGCTTTGGCAACGGCTGACCTCGACCGTTGGTGCTGGCTCCTTCGCTGCTGGTTCGTCCTCGAGAACTAGGGTGAGAGGAAGAGCGCCGATGCGGATGTTGTCTCCAGATGTGAGATTTGCGATGGTGGCCACTGACTTGTCATTGACCAGTGTTTGGAAGGCATCGCCCCGACGTGCTTGATGACATACCCTCCTAGCAAGGGGTGAAGCTCAGCATGGACTTTGGCGATACCAAGGCCGGCCGTTAAAGTGACATCGACACCCGGACCTTCTCCCAAGGTGACTTTGCCCGAGTGGAACTCTGTGGAATGCCCTCTTGCAGCAATGAGACGTGCCATATGTTAATGTTTGAAGTCTCATTTGATTATGAAAATCATTATTATCAAGTTAAATGGATAACTTTAGCTACTACTTTCAGGAGGAAGGAGTCCAAGATTTGCCAGCACGGCCATGATGGTGCCGAGGGAGTTTCCTTCTAGCCGGTTGTTTACGTAGAGGACCGAGGGCTTCTTGCCCGCCTGCTCAATGGCACGTTTGGCTAAGTCCGAGGCGGCTTGACGGGCATCCGCATCCACTTGCTGGACCTGATCGTACGGACTAAAGGAATCGACAGCCTCCTGATACTTCCGACCAGGGGTGAGAAGGAACCGAGCTCCGGTGAAACTAGTTGTGAACGAGTCGTCGAGCTGGAGCTGGGCCCTCACCGGGGGCATGCGCTGCCATTGATTGTAGATATGAGCTACTCCGTGTTTAGCCAATACCGCGAAGTAGTCATGGTGAAGGAAGCTTTCGTTCCGAATCTCGACCCCGTACTGCCAATCGCTCGGAAGCTGTGAGAGAAAGGTGTCGAGAGCAGCAATGAAGTCGCGACCGCGTTTAAAGTCCTTCTTGTAGAAGTGTGAGAACTCAAAGATGAGCACGCTCACTTTCTCTCGAACAGCCCTAAGGGGTCCAAGAAACGCACTTTGAAACAAGGTCGCGTTGAGGAAATTCCCGTTGAGCTGACCAGCACGCGACCCATAGCGGGGGAGTCGTGTGAATTGCTTGGTCGTGATTTCTTCTGTGACTTTGAATGAGAAACGAAAGTCATCTGGAACTTGAGCTGCTAGAAATTCGATCGTTTTGGGTTGCGGAAATTGATAGTATCCTGCATCGACACAGACGGTCTTGAAGACCTCGGCGTACTCGCTGAGGCAATTCTTTTCAAATCGTGTCTTGGCGACCTTTCCTCGATAGAGGTACCTTTGTTCCTCGTAGAGTTGACCGATCCATCCGGGGTACTTCCAAGAAGACGTTCCTAGATAGACTTGGCTCTCGGCTAGTTTGGCTAACGCCGCTGCGCACGTCTTTCTGTCAAACACCATTGAGGGTGTAATGCAAGTGCGGCGTGTAGAGTTCGGGCTCTAATAGGAATGAGTCGTGTCCTTTCTCTGAATGCACGGTGATGTACATCGTATTGACGCCAGCATCCTGGAGCTGGGAGACGAGTTGGCGCTGTTGGTCTGGGTAGAAACAGACATCGCTGCTGATGCTGAATACCAAGTATTTTTGGTGTTTGCACCGTGCGAAGGTGTCAGCATGAGAGTCCGAGCCGACTTGCTTGAGGATGTCGAACTTCTGCCAGACATCGAGGATACGGAGATAAGTGTTCGCATCAAAGCGGGTCACGAACTTGTTTCCCTGATGAAGCATGTAAGATTCCAAAGGACTCTCAATCTGATACCATGAGAGTTGCTCTTCTTTCTGCCTGATGATCTCCCGGCGGGCGCGGCGCTGGATGGTTCGCAGCGAAATGAACGTCTTGTGGCTGATCATACGTGCTAAGGCCAAGCCTCGGGCAGGAGCCTCACCGTTGTAATAATCTCCGCCGTTGAAATTTGGATCGTTCTCAATTGCTAACACTTGCTCTAAAATGAGCAGATGTTGCAAATGGCTTACTTCGAGGGCCGTGGCTACAGGTATGACGATAGAAACTCTGTCAGGATAGCGCGTGGCAAGATTAAGTGCGAGCAATCCTCCTACGGAGTTGCCGATGACGGCATGAAGTTGTTTGACTCCTAAGTGATCGAGCAAGGCGAGCTGGCTATCCACAATGTCAGAGGCATTGACCTGAGGAAAGTTGGCTCCATAGGGCTGGCCGGTATCGGGATTGAGGGAGGCTGGTCCCGTGGAACCGTAGCATCCTCCCAGATAGTTAATGCATATTACGCAGAAGCGTTCTGTATTCACGGCTTTTCCGGGACCGACAAAGTCATGCCACCAACCTGGATGGCATTCGCGAGTCCAAAGCTTGCCGATCACACCATCCGGATCAGTATTTTCACCAGAGGCGTGTTGGCTTCCGGACAGGGCGTGAAACAAGAGAACGACATTGTCTTTGGCCTCATTCATTTCCCCGTATATCTCATACGCGAGCTGAAACTCTGCTAGATGACCGCCGCCACTCAAGTTGAAGGCTGAGTTGTGATGGTAAAACAGGGTCTTGGTCGAGGCGTTGCCCATATTAGGGTTATCAAGTCGCGAATCCACGTTGTGAGCAACTGAAATCTTGTTTCTAGAACCCGTGGATCAGGCAATAGGATAGACGCGTTTTGAGCGGGTATCGATGTAGGAGAACTGGGTTCCATCTAGCATTCCAACATAATGCCCGAAAGTGTCCAGCCCGGCGTTGAACCGATCACCTGATCTTCGGATGCGGATCTTTGGGTCTGGCGTGTGGCCCACCACTTGATTAAATTCTTCCAGAACGGTCATTTCCCACCATCTGAGCCAGGTCAGCCCGCTCAAATCCAGGACGGGATCCCGCAGGCCCGCGCGGGCGTTCGTCATTGCTTTCTGGCAGAGGCTTTCGAGACGCGGAACGGTGATTCCGTCGATCGGATGGGCAAAGATCGTGGGATCTAGTCCCGCATGGGTGAAGAGCGTCTCGCCTTCCGCATGAAATAGTTTCAGTTGGTCCCAGTCTTGGCTGGTCAGGATGGTTGAGATGAGGACCTCTTTCTCCTCTGAGAATCCCGAGCAGCGCAGGTGCCTGCTCATTGGAAATGCATAGGCCAAGTCGTGATTTCCCCAAAGGTGAATTCGATTGGGTTGCCGGAGCGAGGCCTTGAGCCATCGGGC
>JAACDM010000662.1 GCA_009936795.1 Verrucomicrobiaceae bacterium
CCCGATACCGAATGGCTGCAGTCCTTACGATCTCAGCTCTCGCAATTGGGCAGGGGATGGGATCCTGGATGGCATGAACTGCATTCGAAGACGTTCTCGGCCCAGTTTGGTCTCGGGCAGGTTTGTGCGACTGCTGGAGAAGTTTCTGAGGCCTCAGTGGGAGATTCTGTCTGGAAAGCACCATACGGGGTGGCCGGTCAGGGGCTCAGATTCGTGAATACAGCGGGAATCACGCCTGAAGATGAGGCCTGGAGGGATCGAATCTTGAAAGAAGAGGGAGCGGTAGTTGTGGAACCTCGGCGCGAGCGGGTTCTCGATTTCTCGGTCCAGTATGACCAGGAGTTACGCTTGTTGGGCTACACCCAGTTGCACAATGATGCCAAGGGACGATTCCAGGCATGTTCGGTGCACCGGGCAGTCACCGCTGGTGCCAACGAATCGTTGATGCGCTATTTTTACAGTGAGGATCGTCACGTAGAACGATACTATGAGGAGACCTTTCCCAAGCTTATCCGGCCTCACTTGGAGCGACTGGGATACAAAGGGCCGCTCGGGGTGGATGCCATGATTGCCCGTGATGAAGCCGGCGAGTTGAAGCATTATCCTGTCATCGAAATCAACCCTCGATACACGATGGGCCGTGTCGCACTTGAGTTGGCCAGGCAGGTGGTGAAGGGCGTGCCGCTACGCTTTGAAATCTTATCGCGTCGAGATTTCGATCACTATGAAGTCAGTTCGCTAGTCGAATTAGCGGCAGTGATAGAACGTGGCGCTGCACCGAGATTGGAGACTTATCAGAACGGACGCCGGTGCTTGAAGTCTGGAAATGTGATTCTAAACGATCCTAGCCAAGCACAGCGCTTTCTGGGCGTGCTTCGCGTGGGGCCTTGAACGAGCCGAAATTCTCTGCTTTGTTCTTGGGATGCGTTTGCTACTTTCGCTCCTCGCTCTCACGGTCACGCTTGGTCGGGCTGATACCTCTGAGAAGTCCTTTCAGCCATACACCGAAGGACCGAAGACTCGTGATGGGATCGGGAAGTACTTCATGGGACGGGAAATATCTCAAGTCATGGGACACTTGGGGGCTGGTTGGTTGGAGCGCTCTGAGCGAGAACAAGAGGAGAAGCCAAGCTTGCTCATGAAGAATCTGGAGCTGGCCGAAGATGCCGTAGTTGCTGATATTGGTGCGGGATCAGGGTACTTCACCTTTAAGCTCGCGGAGAAGGTTCCCAAAGGGAAAGTCATTGCGGTGGATATCCAACAGGAGATGATCGATATCCTTAAGAAGCGCCGGAAGGCTTTTGGTATTGAGAATGTTGAGACGCTTCTAAGCGTGGAGGATGATACGAGGCTCCCTGAAAACGAAGTTGACGCGGTGTTGTTAGTAGATGCCTACCATGAATTCTCTTTTCCAAGGGAAATGCTGGCATCGATGTATCGTGCTTTGAAGCCGGGTGGACGAATATTTCTGCTAGAGTATCGAGCAGAAGATCCGCTGGTTCCGATTAAGCCACTCCATAAGATGAGTCAGAAACAAGCCAAAGTGGAGTATGCGGCGTCTGGCTTTCGATGGGTGGAGACGCGGGACTTTCTCCCTCGCCAGCATTTCATGATTTTCGAGAAGCCGATTTTGAAGACTCCTGCCAAGCCGAAAAGCCCAGAGACAAGCGAAGAAATCAAGGCGGATGAGCGTTCCTGATACTCAACCAGTCGAGGCTGCTTTTCATTATTGTCCAAGCTGCGGGGAGGCGCGGGATGGAGGGGGAAATCCGCTGACGTGCGTGTGCGCGTTCCGCTATTTCTTTAATCCGGCTGGTGCCGTTGGAACCCTGGTGAGTGATGCTAGCGGACGGGTTCTTTTCATAAGGAGAGAACGCGACCCCGGAAAAAGTAAGTTAGGAATGCCCGGGGGATTCATTGATGCGGGCGAATCCGGAGAAGAGGCTGCTCGACGAGAGGCCTATGAAGAAGTAGGGCTGACCTTAGGCGAGCTATCATACCTAACATCGCACCCCAATACGTATGCTTATGACGGAGTGGTCTACCAGGTGACCGATTTCTTCTACACTGCGAAAGTAGAGTGCTTTGAGGGGATTGAATCGGATGCGAGTGAAGTGCAAGACTGGTTCATTGCGCAGCCCGAGGACGTGAGGAAGGAAGACTTTGCCTTTGAATCGAACGCTTTTGCGGTCGATACCTATGTTAGAAAGCGGGTGAATGCGGAGTAGTCATCGTTGACAAGCGAGACTATGCCGCCACGCTCAAACCATGGCGCGACGACTGGTCTTTAAATTCGGCTCCGGGGTTCTGACCTCCGACGAGCGTGTGGATTTGGATGGCGCGCAGTTTGTGGGGCTGACTCAAGCAATCGCGAGGTTGTGCAAGGCTGGGGACGAATGCGTGGTGGTGTCGAGCGGGGCTGTCGCTGCTGGACTGACGAGCTTTGGATTAGATGTTCGCCCCACTTCGCTTGAGGTGCTGCAAGCCTGCGCCGCCGTTGGGCAGACGCGGCTGATGCAATACTATGAGTCGCTGTTTCGCCTGCATGGACTTCATGTGGGCCAGCTGCTCTTGACGCATGACGATCTCCGGACTCCGGAGCGTCGGGGTAATGTTTCCAACACCTTGAATCAGTTGCTGTCCTTTCCGAAGACGATTCCAGTGATCAATGAGAATGATTCTGTCGCAGTAGAGGAGCTGCGATACGGTGATAACGATCTTCTTTCCTCCGACGTGGCGACTTTGGTCGAGGCCGACGTGCTCGTGCTCCTCACCTCCGTAGATGGTCTCTTGCATCCGGAGACCAGCGAACTGGTGTCCCGTGTCGATGATATCGACGATGTGCTAGATTATGCTTCTGAGGAAAAAGGCGGTTTTTCAGTCGGTGGAATGGCGACCAAGCTGCGTGCGGCTCAGAAGGCGACTGAGGCGGGGGTCGGTGTCTACATTGCTAACGGAAGGCGTCCTGATCAGTTAGGCGATCTTTTGTTGGGCAAAGGCTTAGGAACCTACTTTCCAGCAAAATCTTAAAAGGCGTGAAACGGATCTTGATCGATGTGGGCAACACGCGCACCAAGCTGGTGTTTGCCGATGATGTCCGATTGATAGAGCGTAGACAGCTGTCTACAGACGAAATTTCACGAGAGTCGATTCTTGAAGTGATCGGGGATTGGGCCAGCCGGGCCGATCAAGTCGTCGTTTGTTCTGTTGTTCCCAGTCGGACTAAGGCTTTGCAAGAAGTTTTTGGAGAGGATTTACTGATTGTTAGTTTTCGCGTTCCGCTAGGTATTGGGATTGATTACCCCGAACCCGAAACGATCGGAGCTGACCGATTAGCCAATGCTGCAGCTTTGGCCAAGCTTCACGGGCAGCCTGGCATAGTCGTTGATTTCGGAACGGCGGTGACGTTTGATGTGTTGTCCGTCGAAGGAAACTACTGTGGTGGTGTCATCGCTCCTGGAGTGGAGATGATGAGCGATTATATGAGCGAGCGGACCGCATTGTTGCCCCGAGTCGAGTTAATCAAGGACCCGCCACCGTTTGGTCGGTCGACTGAAGAGGCGATGCAAGCTGGAGCCTACTATGGATACGCTGGTATGGTCCGGCGTATTCTTGACGAATTGCTAGCCACTTTTGATCAGCCAGACGAGGCCACGATCGTCGCCACGGGGGGGGCAGGGGAACTCTTCTATGACGCTCTCGGCGTGAAACTTTATGAACCAGATCTGACTTTGCATGGGCTCCGGTTTATCGCTGAACTCCAGTGATCTTTCCCGCTGACTAACCGGTTTGCCGAAGCAACTCTCCGTCCTCATCAGGGGCTTCTGACAGGGCGATGGCCTTTTGGAGTGCCTCAAGTGCTGAGGCTGCGTCTTCAGGGCGATCTACTCCGTCACGGACCAGCATCGACATTAACTATTAGGGCAATGTTAGTAGGAGGTCTCGCCGAATCATTCGAATAGGGAGGACCCTAGATTGAGGCTGGGCTTTCATGATCTCGGCTGGGCTGTCACCTTGAAAAGGGTTCATTCCAGAGAGCCCAAGATAGAGAATACACGCTAGAGATCTGTGCGGGAGTCGAGGGGCTGGCGTTTAAACTGTTCCGGCGCCATGAAATGTATCGTTCCTTAGATCGCCTTGTCTTGATCTTCAGTCTGGTGGACCGGCACCGGAGCGTACTTGGCCATGCCAAAGTATAGGATCTTCACTCGATAGGAGCCTGAGGGTAACCAGGAGATCATGAGATTCGCTGGCTTTAGATCTCGATGGAGCAGGCCCAGATCTTTCGTGCAATCTTTCGAAAGGCTTCTACTCAAGGGCTCGAGATTTCTGAGAGTATCAATGAAGAGTTGTGGGCGATTCAGATGATCAGACGAGGTCCGAATCGCGTCCCTGTAAATAGCGTCGCGTGGGACGTCCAGGCTACTACGAAAATAGGGAAGAACATCAATGTGCCTGTGCGACCGGTGGGCTTAGGATGTTATGAAGCGTCTGTTTCTCTCAGTGGTCACGAGAGACTAACGCTGCGCGTGCACGACACGCAAGACGACCTTCTCAAGGTCTTGCATTATCACCGGTCCTATCCGCCGGAGTATGCGCTCTCGGGCAACGTTTCGGAAGCGCTCGAAACCTTGCCCCGATTTACCGAGGGTGGTTTTCGCGCAGGGCTTCGTCCGCTGAACACTCGTCTGTCGGTGGCCTCCTGGTTCTATCTTGGAGCGCTTGCTCTCTCGCTTGTCGGTTTGTTTCTCCGGCGGGTGTGAAGCTACTCTTTGGGAGGAGCAGCTTCCGAAGGTGTTTCAGCGGCGGTTTCTTCACTTTCTTCGGCCTCCAGAACCTCAGAGGGTGCGGTTTCAGGATCTGGAACGGCTGGATCCGGAGGAAGTTTAGGAAGTATGCGTGACTCTGGGATGCGTAGATCCATGTGTTGTTCGCCCTCGCCGTATGACATGATCCACGAGTCTTGAAGCAGCTCGGTGATCTCCACGAGGCCATCTCCTGTCTTCGCCGACGACCGAAACTTTAAGCCTACAATGAGATCTTTGGTCACGGAAGTATCCTTGAACAGTGAGCGCATAGCGATCTCTGCTTCTGTATCGATCATGACAAAGCCATTGAGAGGGCGGAGCTCCCCAGGATAAATGATCCGATAGGACTGGTAAACCGTCATGTCGTGGAACGGCTTTTCGTAATAGGTCGAGCGCTGCAAGGACAGGCGAAAGTAAGTGGTCTCTGTTGGGCGCACACGCCGAAAGTTCTGCCACTCCATCGGCTGGTAGCGAACGGCGGTTTCCCAATCTATCTTGGGACCATTGGGGGTGTGCTCGATTGTGATTTCTCTTACTTTCCCTAGATGACCAAGGCGGGCGCCGTGGATAGTAATGTCCCCAGCGGAAATGTCCGAGTGCCGATGATAGTCGAATCCTTTGACCTCCAGTGGCTTCACAGCACGGATAAGGTAGTAACGTCGCATCAGTGGTAGGATTGTACCAGGCATTCTCACGTAGGGTTCAAGGCCGTCAATGGTGCGGACAGCAAAGAAGTCCCGGATGAGTTTCTCCGAACTCTCGACCTCGGCTCGAGAGATGGGTTGGAGGTAACGTGGTGTTTCTTTCAACTCTTCTGCGGAAAGGCTATCCTGGCGTCGGTAGGTTTCCCAATCCTTCAGGAGCAGGTAGACGACTCCACCAATGGTAAGAAGAATGATAGGAACGAGCCACGGGCTGCGTAAGCGCCCACCGTGTAGCACCCAGGAAATGACGGGCAAACTCGCTAAACGTGTGCTCAATCGTTCCTTGAAGCTTGGAACCATTGGTGGAGGTGGCAGTTGCTGCTGTGCTAGAGGTGGAGTATCCGCCCCGACTTTCGCCCAGTTCTTGGCGAACCGCTCCTTTGTATCATCGGCGAGTTCGTGCATGCCTGGACCTTCCGCTGTCACAGGCTCACCTGCCTGACTGATGGGTC
>JAACDM010000101.1 GCA_009936795.1 Verrucomicrobiaceae bacterium
CCGGCCCAGGCTAGTATCGAAACAGAGCTCTCAGCATAAACGGCTGGACAGTATTTGGATTCGCCTCTAGTGGCAGACGATCCTTAAAGATTCATGTCAGAAACGAGCATTATCGAAGTCATCGGCCGCGAGATCCTAGATTCGCGGGGCAATCCTACAGTTGAAGTTGAAGTGGCGCTTGAGGGCGGTGCTTATGGCCGGGCGGCGGTCCCTAGCGGGGCGAGCACCGGTGAGCATGAGGCCTGGGAGCTGCGCGATGGCGACAAGGAGCGCTATCTGGGCAAGGGCGTTCAAAACGCTGTCAGCGGGATCAATGAGAAGATTGCTGCGGAGCTGATCGGCGAAGACGCGACGGAGCAGCCAATGATCGACAAGATCATGCGCGATCTCGACGGAACGCCAAATAAGAAGAATCTTGGAGCGAACGCCATTCTCGGAACGTCATTGGCTGTCGCGCACGCAGCAGCAGCTCAGCTGGGGCAGCCACTCTTCCGCTACCTTGGGGGACCCAATGCGAAGGTGCTGCCCCTGCCGATGATGAATATCATCAATGGCGGCGAGCACTCCGATGCCCCTATTGACTTTCAAGAGTTCATGATCGTGCCACGCGGTGCGGAGACATTCTCCGAGGCTCTGCGTTACGGTACGGAGATCTTCCATTCATTGAAGAAGGTCCTCCACGATCGCGGACTCTCAACAGCAGTGGGTGATGAAGGTGGCTTTGCGCCAGCTTTGAATTCCGCTCAAGACGCATTAGAAGCGATTGCTCAGGCGGTCGAGAAAGCAGGCTACTCTCTCGGCGACGATATTGCGATTGCTCTGGATGTGGCTTCCAGCGAGTTCTATTCTGCTGAAGAGAACCTTTACGTCTTCAAGAAATCGGACGGTTCCAAGCGGACCGCGGCTGAACTCGTCGATTATTATGCCGAACTACAGAAGAATTTCCCCATCATCTCGATCGAAGACGGCTGTGATGAAAACGATTGGGATGGCTGGAAGACCATGACCGAGAAGCTCGGCGCCACGACTCAACTTGTGGGTGATGATCTCTTCGTGACCAATGTCGACTTCCTCAAGAAGGGGATCGATCTTGGCGTGGCCAATTCAATCTTGGTGAAAGTGAACCAAATCGGTTCGCTTACCGAGACCCTCGACGCTGTCGAGTTGGCCAAAGATAATGCCTACACCGCCGTTATCAGTCACCGTTCCGGTGAGACGGAAGATTCTACCATCGCCGATATCGCTGTGGCCACGAATGCCGGTCAGATCAAGACGGGTTCACTCAGTCGCTCCGATAGGATCGCGAAGTATAACCAGTTATTGCGGATCGAGCATCTTCTAGGAGATGATGCTGTTTTTAGTGGTAAGATGAAAGTTTAGGCATTATTCACATTGTTGTGGATGATGACCGTTTCCGTCTCTACACCGCTGCCCATCGCAAAGCGCGTGGGTTCCAGCGGGCGGCGGATTACGTCTTTCTTGCGATCATTCTGATTGCGTTGGCTGGTGCAGGGCTTGGCTTGGTTCCAGAACTCGAAAAATCTCGAGAACTGAATGAGGCTGTCGCCCTGGAATCTGGAAGGCTCGATTTGGCCAAGTCGGCTCTGAGAGACAAACAGCTACGTTTGCAGCTTTTGCAGCATGATGTAGACTACATGGAGCTCGAGCTACGCAACAGCTCTCGTAGGTCCGCGAAGCCCGGTGAAACGCTCATTCTTATCCCTGCAAAACGTGCTCAACGATACCTGGAAGAATAGTCGTTGTGCGGAAGGTCGCAATTCCTCTAAAATCCCGCGTGAAGGCGTTGACAAGCTAATTTTGATTGCCCAGTCTGCGCCCACTTATCTAGTCACCCCTTTGTAAATAGCGTGTTCACAAACGAAGAAGCAGTCCTCGAAACAATCACCCAAGCCGGCCTCATTGCTGAGGACGATGTGGCAACCGCCCGAAAGAAGCCTGGGAGCGTCATCGATCATCTGGTCGATTCCAATATCGTTAGTTCAGAGGCCATTGGCCAAGCCTTGGCCGAAGCGAATGGCATGGTCTTCGTCGACCTTGCTGATCTTGCGGTGGACCCTGCGATCATTGCGGCAGTTCCGGACACGGTGGCGATCAAGTATCACTGCGTGCCCTTGGGATTTGATGACGATCGTCTCCTCATTGCCATCGCCGATCCTTCTGATTTCGATTCCCTGGACGCAATCCCTCACGTTTTGGCGAGCCAGATGGAAGTGGAGTTCCAGTGTGGTTCAGAGGAGCACATCCAACGTTGTCTTGAGGAGTTCTATGGGGCGCCGAGTAAGATTGACAATGAGTTGTCGGGTTCTATGGAGCTGCGCGGTGGGGTCGATGAGGGTACCAGTGCTGATGAAGACGCTCCGATCATTCGTCTGGTGACGAACATGCTGGCTGATGCCTTCAAGAGTCGCACCAGTGATATCCATATCGAGCCTTTAGAGAAATCCCTTCGCGTACGCTGTCGTATTGATGGTGCGCTTCACGTGACGGAGGAACATCCTCTCAAGCTTCTCGCACCGATTGTCAGTCGACTCAAGATCATGAGCGGCACCATGAGCATCTCGGAGAAGCGGATTCCCCAAGATGGGCGTATCAGTGTGAAGCTTGGCGACAAAGCGATCGACCTCCGGGTTTCCAGTGTGCCAACCGGTCATGGTGAAAGTATCGTCATGCGAATTTTGGACAAGTCGAGTCTCCTTCTCGGTTTGCCTCAGCTTGGTTTCTTTAGTGATCAGCAGGAACTCATGGAGGGCCTGCTCAAGCTTCCTGATGGGATCATTCTTGTGACGGGTCCGACGGGATCAGGTAAAACTACGACACTCTATGCTTGTTTGAACTACATTAACAAGCCTGACCGCAAGATCATCACGGTGGAGGACCCAGTCGAATACCAGTTGAGTGGTATCAACCAGGTCCAGGTGAAGGCTGACATCGGGATGACCTTCGCTGGTGCCCTGCGCGCCATGTTGCGACAAGCGCCAAACATTATCATGCTTGGTGAGATTCGTGATGAAGCGACGGCGACAATTGCTATTAATGCTAGTTTGACGGGGCACTTGGTGTTCTCCACTCTTCACACGAACGACGCGCCAGGTGCCGTCGCTCGTTTGGCTGACATGGGAATTAAGCCGTTCCTGACCGCGAGTTCGGTTCGTGCGATCATGGCTCAGCGTCTTGTGCGGACGATCTGTGGAAAGTGTAAGGTTCCTGGTGAAATCGGCGAGAAGGAAGGGCGTATGCTTCACATCGATGCGAATCGCCTGGCTGAATCTACAGTAATGAGAGGTGACGGCTGTGATGTTTGTAAGCAAACCGGCTACAAAGGACGCCAAGGGATCTACGAGATCTTCAATATTGACGATGAGGTTCGCACATTGATCACGGAGGAACTTACCACCGTGCAGTTAAGGCGTCGTGCGCGGGAGTTAGGAATGAAGACTCTGCGAGAAGATGGTATTCGCAAGATGCTTGCCGGTATCACCTCGGCACAAGAAGTCATTCGTGTGACCATGGGTGATGATGAGTAAATGACAGGAAACGCCCTAACTCCCTAACAATCCTTTCTTCTTTCTATTTCCTTCCTCAATTTATGAATACCCAGAACGTCCTCGATCTTCTGCAGACCCAAGGCTACATTGATGCTAATCAGTCGGAAGACATGATGAGTAGTATCGTGTCCTCTGGCAAAGACGTGCTCGACGCGGTCCAGGATTACGGTGTGATGGACCGCAACCAGTTCTATCAAGTGGTTGCTGCAGAAATCGGCGCTGAATTCATGGACCTTACTGATTGGGAGCCTGGTGAAGCTCTCACCAAGATCCTGACGTCGGACAACGCACACCTCTACGGAGCCTTGCCTGTGGCTATCGGAGAGAACGGTCTGCAAGTCGCTTTTGTTGATCCGTTGAACGCACAGAACATGGACGATCTCCGGTTTGCAGTGCAGCAGGAGATCGTTCCCGTCGTTGGTGATGTCTATAGAGTCCAGTACCTGATCGATAAGGTGTATGGAGAAGAGGACATGAACGATGTCCTCATGTCCTTCGGCGAAGGCGATGAAGCTGGTGACAGCGCAGAGGATCTTGAGAAGGAGGCCAATGCAGCTCCGATCATTCGCTACGTTGACTTGGTGCTTCTGCAGGCAATCAAGGAGCGTGCCTCTGACATTCACTTCGAGCCCTTCGAGGATGACTTTAAAATCCGCTATCGTGTGGATGGCTCACTTTACGAGATGGCTCCGCCTCCAGGGCACTTGGCTACACCGATCATCTCTCGTGTAAAGGTCATGTCGAATCTGAACATCGCTGAGCGCCGTCTACCGCAGGATGGACGCATTCAGAAGATGATCGGATCAACGCCTTGTGACCTTCGTGTCTCCACCTTGCCGACTGTGTATGGAGAGAGTGTGGTGCTTCGAGTTCTCGACCGCTCTTCGGTCAATCTCGACCTCGAGAATCTTGGTCTCCCAGAGGACATCTACAACTTTATTGATGAGACGATCTTCAAACCGAATGGGATCTTTATCGTCACCGGGCCTACGGGTGCCGGCAAGACGACGACGTTGTATGCTTGTCTGAGAAAAATCAATACGATCGATTCCAAGCTTCTCACTGCAGAGGATCCCGTCGAGTATGACATGGACGGCATCGTCCAGGTTCCCTCGAACGAATCTGTCGGGGTGACCTTCGCCAAGATTCTACGCGCCTTCCTGCGACAAGACCCTGATCGTATCATGGTGGGAGAGATGCGTGATCCGGAGACCGTGCAGATTGCTGTTCAGGCATCACTCACCGGTCACTTGGTGCTTTCAACCTTGCATACGAATGACGCCACGGGTGCTGTCACCCGACTGCTCGATATGGGGACAGAGCCGTTCCTGCTTTCAGCTAGTTTGCTCGCGGTGCTCGCTCAGCGACTTCTCCGGACGATCTGTGCAGACTGTCGTGAGGCCTATGAGCCGAACGAGGCCATCATTTCCCAGCTTGGGCTCTCTCCGCACGAACTCGGGGACAAGAGTTTCTACACCGGTGCCGGTTGTGATCGTTGCGGGCACTCAGGCTACCGCGGTCGTAAGGGCCTCTATGAGCTATTCGAGGTCAATGATACTCTACGTGACATGATCACGGAACGCGAGCCTACGGTAGTGCTTCGCCAGCGCGCTGTTGAGATGGGCATGCGCGTTCTCCGGGAAGATGGTCTCCGGAATATCTACGAAGGCTTGACGACGATCGAGGAGGTGTTGAAATACACCTAATTAGCTCCAGGGCTTGCATCCTCCCACGACCACGCTTTATTCTAATTTCTTAACGCTAAAAAACCTGACTGACATCCATGCCGAATTTTAACTACACTGCCATCGATGGCCAGGGCAACGAGACCAATGGGGTTCTTGCCGCTGACTCGAATACCCAGGCGATTGAAATGCTGAAAGGCAACGGCCTTTATCCCACGCAAGTGGTTGAAGAAGGGGTCGGAGTCAAAGGGAAGAAAGGGAAGAAGGCGAAGCGCGTTAAAGTCAAGACCGGCGGTAGCATTAAGACAAAGATCTTGATGATCTTTACGCGTCAGTTGGCCACGCTGATTGATTCTGGCCTTCCTCTCCTCCGCAGTCTTACAGTTCTTGGCAAGCAGGAGCCAAATCCAATACTCAAGAACACGATCATGACTCTAGCGGATTCCGTGCAATCGGGTTCTACCTTCTCAGAGAGTCTTGCCGCGCACCCGAAGATTTTTAACAAGCTTTACATCAACATGGTCAAAGCCGGAGAGCTTGGTGGTGTGTTGGAGGTCGTTCTCAATCGTCTAGCAGAATACCAAGAGAAGGCGCAGAAGCTGAAAAATAAGATTGTCGCGGCTATGGTCTATCCGGTCATCGTGATGTTCATTGCTGTGGCTATCATGGCATTCTTGATGCTCTTCATCGTGCCGAAATTTAAGGTCATCTTTGATGAGATGCTCGGTGGTCAGAAGCTGCCGTGGCTTACGGAGATGGTTACTGGCTTTAGTTCGAACTTCGCCAAGTATTGGTGGGCCGTCCTGTTAGGGGCCATTGTCATCTTTCTGCTCTACAAAGTAATATCGTCAACCAAGGCTGGCCGTTATGCGATTGATAGCTTCAAACTGAAGATGCCACTCTTTGGTAACGTTCAGCGGAAGAGCGCCATCTCGCGTTTCGCTCGGACATTGGGAACGCTGGTGACTTCTGGTGTGCCTATCCTTCAGGCCCTCAATATTACTCGTGACACCGCTGGTAATGTGGTCATTTCCACTGCTATCGACCGTGTCCATGAGAGCGTCAAAGAAGGTGAGTCTATCGTGGCTCCTCTGGAAGCCAGTAAGGTTTTTCCTCCGATGGTCATCAGTATGGTGGACGTTGGTGAGGAAACCGGCCAGCTTCCCGAGATGCTTCTGAAGATCGCGGACGTCTATGACGATGAGGTGGATAATGCCGTCGCTGCACTGACCTCGATGCTTGAGCCGATCATGATCGTCTTGCTGGCCTTGGTGGTCGGAACAATCGTCTTGGCTCTCTTCCTGCCGCTCGTGAAGATCATCTCCACGCTGAACTCCGGCTAGAACCGGTTGCGGCTGATTGAAACGAATCCAGATCTGGAGTAGAGTCGCAAAGCCGCTATAACGTTAACGCTTATGAAATTGCCTATTTCTATTAACCGGAACAACAAGAGCCGTCGTGGTTTCACCATGATCGAGCTGCTCGTGGTGATCTCGATCATTGCCGTGCTCGCGGGATTGGTCGCGGCAGTAGCCTCGGGTGCTTCAGCTGCCTCGAAGCGCAAGAAAGCCCAAGGTCAGATCATTGCCGTTCAGGAAGCTATCGAGGCTTACAAGAATGAGTACGGTAATTATCCCCGCCCTGTGGGTGGCACGGATGATCCAGTCACTGTTGCCAAGATGCTCTATCAGGCCGTCACTGGTGATGGCACCAATATGATCGATGGTGCAGAGCCGACTGCCTCTGACGGAAATCCAGGCACTGATGGTGAGTTCTTCCTCGAAGCTGCTTTCCATAACGGTGGCAAGTCGTCGTTCACTAACAAAGATTACTATCTCATGGATCCGTGGCGGCAGCCCTACAACTATGAGAGAGGTGATGAGCACTCGCAGACGATGAATCCCACGACCTTTGATCTCTGGACGGAGGCGACGAATCGCCCGGACCAGGATGACGATGAGGATGTTTGGATTTCCAATTGGAATCAGTAATTTTTCCTAACAAGTCGAAATGATTTAGAGCGCCGCTCGCGAGTAACTTCGCCAGCGGCGTTTCTGTGTTCAACTTCGAGGCTCCGTTGGTCATCGTTTTTTTAGAGCTGTGGTCGCGGGCATCCCAGATCCCATTTTATGAGTCAGCATCCCGCTTTCAAGCGTCACTCACTTGTCTGGTGGGTTCTTCTTATCAGCTTTCTAGTTTTCGGTGTGCCTAGGATCTATGACAAGATTTCTCGGGACGTCGTCAAATCCCAAGGAGAGTCGATGGGTGCCAAGCGCAATAAAGCTCAGGGTCAGATCATGGCGGTCCAGGAAGCCCTTGAGGCTTACAAGAATGAGTACGGTAATTATCCCCGTCCTGTGGGCGGCACGGATGATCCAGTCACCGTTGCCAAGATGCTCTATCAGGCCG
>JAACDM010000663.1 GCA_009936795.1 Verrucomicrobiaceae bacterium
CGCCGAGGGCCAGTGCAATATCCGTCTTGGAATAGCCTTCCTCAAAGAACATGTTCACTGCATTCTGACGCTGCAACAATTGCTCAGCACTCGATAGCTTTCTTCCATCTCTTTTCACACTATCTTGAACCCTTCGGATCAATAAAAGTTCATGTATTTGTTGGCCGCATTAATATCATTTGGATGACAACGGCAACCAGATAGCTGTCGATGAGGAACAACTCGTGGCAATGGTTGAGAGTGGCCAACTCGGTTCAGAGAACTTGTTATGGCGAGGGGACTTCGACGAATGGCTGACATGCGGGAATGTGTTTCCTGACGCTTTTTCTGAAAAGGAAACGGAACCCAAAAAGCCACGCCTTTTGATGGGCGACGCTGTGCCTGCATACACAGTGGAGGGCTCTGGCATCGGCAACGACATGGAGCCTCAACTCATAAGGCACCTATCGGCTCCCCTTTACCGGGTTAAGGGATATATGAAGTTCCTCGGTGTCCTGAATATGCTGAGCTTTTGGATGATCATTCCCATAATCGCCGGCTTGAGATTGTTTAAAGCGGCGGACTGCATTTCACGGGCCCATGTCACAGGGGATCGTGACGAGTTTATTCGAGCCCAGGAAGCTATTCGGTCCTTCTTTAATCTCATGGCCTGGATGGCTTTTCTTGCAATAGCTCTGCTGATCTTGCAAATTATCTCCATTTTCGTTCTGGTGTCTTCTATTCCGGAAGATAAGGAGTACGAAATAAACCCCATGGATTTTGAGGAGGTGAGCATTGACCTGAACTCTTAGAGTGGACTTTCCTCAATTGAATCGGACAGAGGAACGGAGTTTTGCGGGGCTACACCTATGTTTAAGCCTTCCTAGACAATGACTCGATAGCGTTTTCGCGAGAGTTTCTCTTGGCCCCTGACTTCGCACTCCTGAGCTTGAGAAGTCCGCAGAGATCGTGGCCACGCTCATGCTGCTAGCCAAAAGCTGGTCACCGATCGAATAAGTCTCTCATAAAGCGCGAGGTAATTATCCACAGTGCGGCCCTCACTAAACTCCAGCGACCTCACGAATCCTTTCTTTCCATTGCGAGCCCATAGCTCGGGATCTTCTAACAAGCGTCGAAGACCGCCAGCGATTGATTCAGCGCTTTCCGGGTCGACCAAACAAAGCCACCTCGCTATCCGCGCCGCCAACGTCTCGCAAGCCTTTCACGTTGGCGGCCACGACCAGCAAACTGGCGTTCATGGTCTCGACTGTGGCAATGATTTGCGGAAACGGCTTAGCCGAGAATTGTGGACCGCCTGGCGTCGTGTCGGGCCTGTGGCGGCCGAGGAGTATGTGCTCAATCTAACAGATGAGGAACGAGCTTGGCTTGCCGAAGAAATTCGTTGGCCCGATGGGCCGGTGTTTCTAGGGCTTCTTCTCCAGCCACGCCTTCAGTTCGGCAATCTCTTCTGGTTTTAGCCGTCTGTTTGGAGGCATGTAACCGAAATCAACCATGACCCGAATGGGATGTGAGTGTGTCTGATAGAGGGCGTCGCGGTCTGCATCATCTTCCGTTGAGTGACATCGAGCGCAGAACTTAAACGGAATAGGTTCACCAAAGTCCGCTGGTTTCTCCGTTAGGAACTGAGGGCGAGACCGCGGCTGCTCGGCGATGTGCTGATTAAAGGCAGCTGCCAGCGGCGCATCGAGAACGAGGTCTTCTCGCGTCGGGTGAATTGCGAGAGGGCCAGACGAGTGACACTTGTAACAACTCTCACCATCGAACCTCGGCCCTGAGGGTTTGAGCGTTGCGTAGTAGTCGAGCGCTGGGTCAACGGTGAGATCTTGGACGATAGAGTAATAGCCCCAGCCCATACTTGAGGCTGCCCGTTGCACGAGCAGATAAACGCGAGCCGTGTTGTTTGCGAATGCTGAGACGTGATTGAGCATCGGTTGCCGAATCACATCTTCCTGAGTGCTAATGAGTCCGACGTCAGAAACAGGTACCGCCTTGCCCTGGTCAAAGAGCTCCTTTGCTTGGACCATGTAAGCCTTCACCTCGTCCTTCGACAGTCCGTTCACCTTTGTCGGTGTGCGCTCAGGCAAGGAGACTACCGGTGAGGTCCATGGCTTTCGTATCTTTTCAGCGCCAACGCTTTCCATCATTTCGACAAATCTCTCCGTGGTAAAATACGACAGATCGAGAGGCGGCTCGAGTAGGAGCCCGGTCTCGGTTGAGACTGCTGGTGCGATAGCTTTGGGTGATTCTTTGGCCTGTTCTGCTGAGTGTAGTGTCAGTTTTCCAAGTATGAGGAGGCCAATTGGAAGGATGCGCCGGAACATAACGTCGCCATGTTTGGATGAACGCGGATTGGCGGTCAAGCACACTCGGCTAGGCGCGTATGCCCCAACGCATCTTTGCTGAGGCAGCCCGGGAATTCCGGCCAATTTCTTCATAGGTTGGGCGAACGATCTCGTTGGCAATCTTAGAGTAGATGCCAGAACGAAAGTTATCGCGGAAATGATGTTTCACGCGACGATCTTCACCGCTGTGGAAACTGAGGATGGCGACGCGTCCACCTTTCTTGAGGCAGTTGGGAAGCTGTTTGAGGAAAGAGTCGAGCGCGGTGAACTCTTCATTCACGGCGATCCGAATGGCTTGGAAGACACGCGCAATCGTTCGGCTCCGTTCTTCATCATCGAAGTGCGGTGGTATGGCAGAACTCACCATCTCTCGAAGCCCCTTGGTCGTTTCGATGGGGAGAGTCGCTAAGATTGCTCTAGCAATATCGCGTGCGTGAGGCTCGTCGCCACCATTCGTCAAGGCATTGGTAAGTTTCTTAAGCGTGCATTTGCCTAACCATTGACTCGCAGGTGCCCCTCGTTCTGGGTTCATGCGCATATCCAACGGACCATCATGCTTGTAGGAGAAGCCGCGCTCTGGGTTATCGATCTGCATGGAAGAGAGACCGAGGTCAGCGAGGAGGAAATCGAGACCCTCTGTCCAATCAAGCTTTCCTAACATCGCGGCAAGGCCAGCGTAGTTGCTGCGACGCACGATAAGGGTATCTTCATCGTAACCTAGCCCGCGAAGGCGAGATTCCGTTCGGGGAAGTTGAAGAGAATCTACATCGAGAGCGAGCAGTTGCCCTCCTGGCTTCAGCCTTGCCAAGATCTCTTGAGAATGACCGCCGTATCCCAGGGTGACATCTGCACCGCGCTGACCAGGCTGGGGAGCGAGACTGTCCAGAATCTCCGACACAAGAATGGGCCGATGCTGACCTGCCGGGGTCTTCCCTGAGGCAATCACCTTCGCGATGGTCTCGGGATCGCGTTCAGGATCGAGCTCCTTATACTTCTGCTCGAACTTCCGTGGGTGTGTCCCACGGTAGCGCTGGCGGCGTTTGAAAGGTTTCTCCGGTTCGTTCATGAAAGGTGACAAAGGACCCATCCGCCCGTTCAATGGGTTCCACCATGGCGAATTTCAAGAAACCGTGAGCCACTCGCTTCAATACCGTCCTGACATCGATGGGTTGCGCGGCGTGGCTGTGTTAGCTGTCTTGGTCTTTCATCTCGATCGCGCTTGGTTGCCTGGAGGGTTTGTTGGGGTGGATGTCTTCTTTGTCATTTCGGGATATCTTATCACGTCGATCATCGTGAGAGCGAATGAGGCGGAATCGTTTTCATATTGGCGTTTCTATCAGCGGCGCATCGCGCGTTTGTTTCCGGCGCTTCTTGCCATGGTTCTGGTCACGCTCGTGGTGGCCAAGGGACTCTACACAAGTTGGGACTTTGCCAATACCTCAGCAGCTTTCTCGGCATCGGTGCTTTCCATTGCGAACTTCCATCAATGGATGCAGGGCGATTACTTTACCTTGTCGGCGGATGCGCAGCCGCTGATGCATTGTTGGTCTCTCTCCGTTGAAGAGCAATTCTACTTAGTATTCCCGTTTCTCTTCTGTGGTCTGAGACGTTTGGGAGACAGGGCGCACGTGGGGATAATAGGTCTTGTCGCTCTGGCGAGTTTCGCGATGAGCCTTTCTTGGCGTTTTGAGCATGCTTCCTCAGGGTTTTACCTCCTGCCTTCGCGTGCCTGGGAGATGCTCGCGGGAAGTGTCTTGGCGATGATTCCGGCGGCACGGAATTCTGACAGGCGCTGGTCCTGCTTTGGGTTCATGCTCATCTTTGGAAGCTTCTTCATTCTTCACGAGGGGCCACAATTTCCCGGGTGGCAGGCCTCGATTCCAGTGTTTGGATCCGTGCTCGTGCTGCGTCACGGAAACATGGGCCTATTGAAATGGATACCGCTGGTCGTTGTTGGACGTGCGTCGTACTCCCTCTATCTGTGGCACTGGCCGGTATTCTCTTTTGTCGACTATGCCGGGCCCTATCAGAGTTCCGAGACCCGTCTCTTGCTCAAGCTCGCGCTGACAATATTGTTAACCAGCTTGTCGTATCGTTATCTGGAGAAACCTCTCCGTGTTCGACTCAATCGCACGCAGTCTCGGCGATTCACTTATGGCATTCTTGTCCTGGCCTTGGTTGTGCTGGGTCCTCTGGGCTACACGTTGCGGAAGCAGTATTACGTCGATGGTTCTGATGGGCGTGTCTTTACGCCGAAGGAGCCTACGGGAACCATCGTCCTGATGGGTGACAGCCAGGCTACGATGTATGGCGTGCTTCTACGTGACTTGGCTGAAGAGGCGCAGAAGCGACTGGTGGTTCTCTGTCAGGCTGGCAAGGATCCGCTGGTGAACGGTGGGCTCTGGGAATCCAATTTCCGCAGGATTCAGGCTGAGCGCCCTGATTCTGTGTTCCTTGCCTTCCACTGGGACAAGCTACCTCAGGAGCCGTCGCGCCTCGCGGAGACGCTGGAGTGTCTCAAGCCGCAGGTGGGACAGATCATCTTACTGACCATGCCGCCAGATCGACCCGATCTGGCTTCACGAGAATCCATTCGAGCTGGTGCACGGCCGCCATTCTTCGAGCAGCATGACAAACGTGCTTTCCGTCAGCGTTTCAATGAACTAGCTAAGGAGCAAGTCGCAGAGAAGGTTCACATACTTGATACTGAGCCGTTCTTTGTGAGGGCGGATGGATCCATTAGAGCCTTTGACTCGGATGGACGTGCACTGTACTACGATCAAAAGCACTTGTCTCACCTTGGAGTGAGTGAGGTAAAGGGTGCTGTTAGGGCGTTGTTCTTAAAGTAGGGTTTACGTAATACCAACGTTTTCTGCTGGCGGGAATGATTCTAAGCTTTCATCTTTCTAGAAGTTGATCCCCTCGCTCTCTAGTCTAACAAAGTAGAATTAAGCTAAGCGATCCAGTCTTGTACGATATTTCCACCGACATCGGTGAGACGGAAGTCGCGGCCTTGGAAGCGGTAGGTTAACTTGAGGTGATCGAGACCGAACTGATGGAGTAGGGTGGCATGGAGATCGTTGATGTGAACCGGCTTGTCTTCGATTCCCCAACCGATTTCGTCAGTCTTGCCGTAGACTTGGCCGCCTTTGAGGCCGCCCCCAGCCATGAGCATGGTGTAGGCTGTCGGGTGATGATCACGTCCCGTATTGGCGTTTCGACCTTGGCGGTTCTCGCCTAACGGCGTGCTGCCGAACTCGGCGCCCCATACAACCATGGTTGAGTCTAGCATTCCGCGTTGCTTGAGATCCTTGATCAGTGCCGCGACTGGCTGATCGACGGCGCCTGCATTGTAGGTGTGGTTCACGTTAAGCTCGGAGTGTTGGTCCCAACTGGCATGAACGATATTGATAAAACGTACGCCGCGTTCGACCAAACGTCGGGCCAAGAGGCAGTTCTTGGCGAAGGTGTCGTAAGTTTGTAAGCCGGGCAGGGTGCCGCGTCGTTTGTTCGCTTCTTTGGGTTCGGGTCTGCCAACACCATAGGCGTCAAGCGTCTGCTTTGACTCACCTGACAAGTCGACCAACTCGGGCGCCGCGCTTTGCATGCGATTCGCCAACTCGTAGTTGGCAATGCGGCTTGCGATCTCGGGGTCGTGAACTTCCTGATAGCGTCGCTGATTGAGATCTCGAAGGGCATTCAATCCTGCTCGCTGCAATTCGGGGGGGAGTCCGTTAGGGTTCTTTAAGTTGAGAACCGGCTCGCCGGAGTTGCGGAAGAGCACACCGGAATAGTTCGATGGCAGAAAGCCGGACTGCCAGAGAGTGGCACCTCCTGAAGAGCCGCGACCGGCAGTGAGGACAACATAGCCGGGTAGGTTCTTTGAAGTGGAGCCGAGGCCGTAATTGATCCATGAGCCCATGGCGGGCATGCCGAAGCGAGACACGCCACATTGCATGAGGAGCTGTCCTGGATGGTGATTGAATTCTTCGCTGTGCAGCGAGCGAACCATGAGTAAGTCATCGGCGCAGGAGCCGAGGTTCGGCAGAAG
>JAACDM010000001.1 GCA_009936795.1 Verrucomicrobiaceae bacterium
GGTGAACGCCATTCTTCGAAACCAGGAACACTAGACCGTACCGCGAACTATCTAGAGTCCACATTGGGCACACGAAACCTAGGCTACGATGTGAAACGACAGGTCTACGACGTCGGGGGACAACCAGCGAGAAACCTTTGGGTCGAGATTCCCGGAGGGAAGCGCCTTAACGAAGTGGTCGTTGTCGTGGCTCACTATGATGCCCCGCTTGGCAGCCGCGGCGAGAATAACAATGCAAGTGGTGTTGCCGCCCTGCTCGCGATGGCCGAAAACTTCGCTCGCGAGAAGCCTATTCTCAGCATGCGTCTAGCGTTTCTAACACACAGCACTGCCCCCCACCTGAACACGAACGATTCCGGCTCCGCACGTTATGCTCAGCTATTGGAACGACGAGGAGAACAAATCCGCACTGTCTTCTGCCTTGATGGGATAGGAGCTTTTCCAGCCACCGGACTGGCCACTACCGCACTCACCGAGCCCTTTCTCCCTAACAAGGGCCCATTCCTCAGTCTTCTTGCCAACCGCTCATCTGCCTCCGTCCTCGCCCTCAGTTTTGACTATCTCGCACCTCTTCTTAGGTTCACGTGTCATCAGGCTGTCGTGCCTGAGAACTCACAGAGCTTTCTCGATGAGTCTACCGCAGGCGCCTTCCAATCCGCCGGCTTTCCTACACTCCTCATCCGAGGAAGCGGCCGCTTGGGCAAAGATGAGCTTGCTGTAGACACCACCACGCTAGCAGAGACCACCCGTGCGATCTCAACACTAATTCGAGTCCTGGCAAATCCGTAGCCACCGAGAAACAGAGAGCCCCCACAAGAAGGATCTCTGCTATTGGCAATTATTTAATGCCAGCGTCGTTAAGCTTCGTTCCGTCCTTTAAAAGTCAACTCGGCCACGCCTGATTTGTCGAGTTCGCCAAGGCCTTTCTCGATCATCTTATCATACTGAGCCTTTGTCGCATCATTCAAAGGCAGATTCAGACCGACATCTTCAGCCAGTGATTGCGCAATGCCAGAGTCCTTTGACGCGTGTGCGGCAGAGAACCAGCACTCATGATCACGATCTTCCATGTCTTCAGCGTCCGTTTCCAAAACCCGGGAGTTGGCTCCTGTTTGTGAAAAGACTTCCTGGAGCATTTTGAGATCTAATCCTAACGCATCACCTAGACCTAAACCCTCGGCCAACCCAGCCGTATTGATGTTCATGACCATATTGACGAGAGCCTTCACTTTGGCCGCCGAACCGATCTCGCCGGTGTAGCGCATATTGACACTCAGCTCGTCGAGCAGTGGCTTGCTGCTGTTAAATGCGCCTTCATCACCGGCGACCATGAGGTAGAGCGTTCCTTCGCGCGCTTGGCTAATGCTGGAAGCCATACACCCTTCCAAGTATTCAGCGCCCACTTCCTTAGACTTCGCTGCAAGATCAATGTGAGTCTTCGGGCGAATCGTAGCGCAATTGATGAATGCTTTTCCAGAAGCCCCTTCGAGTAAGTTATCACCATCATTGGTAAAGATGTCGTACATGGCCTGATCATCCGAAACGACCGTGATAATTACATCCGCCGCGGCAGTGACTTCAGCTAACGTACTGCAGGCCTTGGCTCCGAGTTCGTCGGCGACCGCTTTAGACAATTCCGCGCTGACATCAGACACAGCGGAGATCGTGTAGCCCTGATCTTTTAAATGGCGCGCCATGTTCGAGCCCATGCGACCAATCCCAACAAATGCGATTCTCTTATCTTTCATAAAGCGTCTGATCGTAGGGACTCCCAAGAGGAAAGCAACGGAGAATTGGGCGTGTGATTGACTCCCTGGCCATGGCGGCTTCATGATTCATGGATGGTCTCCGCATCTTCTCCGATTCCCACAGGGCTCGTACTTGATCCGATCTTCGCCGAACACGATCCCGGGCCAGGGCACGTGGAGCAGGTGGCTCGCTACACAGCTATCACGGCATCTCTCACCCAGAGCGGACTAGCATCCTCATTAACGCAAATTCCCACCCGTGGAGTTACGGATGAAGAACTTGGGCTCGTGCATACGCCCGCCTACCTCCTCAAAGCAGCCAAGGAGATTAAAGAGGGGGCGCGTCAGTTGAGCACAGGTGACACGACTGTCTGCAAGGCGAGCCTCAAAGTGGCCCGACGCGCGGCCGGTAGTGTCTGTGCTGCCATTGACGCCATCTTTGAGGGCACCATTCAACGAGCATTCTGTGCTCTTCGTCCTCCCGGGCACCACGCCACGCCAGATCGCGGAATGGGCTTCTGCATCTTCAACAGTGCCGCCCTCGCGGCACGTTATGCACAAGAGCACCACGACATCGAGCGGGTTGCCATAGTCGATTGGGACGTGCACCACGGCAACGGGACACAAGATATCTTCTACGAAGACCCAAGCGTCCATTTCTTCAGCACCCATCAATCGCCGCTCTACCCGGGCACGGGGGCCGTTCAGGAGACTGGCCGAGGAGATGGCAAGGGCACCACGTTAAACAGGCCCTTCGCCGCGATGAGCGGAATGACGGAAATCGGTGGGGCTTTCTCCAACGAGTGGACAGCAACCATGGCTAATTTCAAACCTCAGCTCGTCGTAATCTCTGCCGGATTTGACTCACGTATCGATGATCCCTTGGGAGCCTTTACACTAACAGACCAGAATTTCGCTACCCTTACTCAAACTGTAATCAATGTCGCCAACGAGCACGCGGAGGGAAGAATCATCTCTTGCCTAGAAGGAGGATACAATGTCAGTGGGCTTGCTTCTGCCGTTCAGGCGCACATTCAGGCGCTTCGGAAGTAGTATCCGCTACATCGGCATCATGGATCACTTCACGTAGTTTCTCATAAAGTTGAGACAGTGAATATGGTTTTTGCAGGAATGGAATCTTGCGGTCCATCGCCTTGTCTAACAAAGCACGAGCATCAGTATAGCCACTACTGAGCAGGGGTTTCAACGAAGGATCTTTTTCCAGCACAATCTCCAGGATCTCCATGCCCGTACCGTCTGGCAGGACCGCATCGGTGAAAACCATATCGAACCTACCATCGTTCTCATCATAGGCCTCTATTGCGGCTTTGAAGGAAGCAGCAGGAGTGACTATGAATCCCGCCTTCTTAAGAGCCTGCTGAACGAAAGCGAGCACACTAGGCTCATCTTCGACCAGAAGTACCCGATCCACACCCTTGCGATCTTCCAAAGAACCCACCACCGACGTCCCCTTCCGCTCAGGGGCACACACGACTTTGTCAGAGGGCAGGAAAACCTCAAAAGTAGAGCCCTTTCCAAGCTTACTGTCGACCGTGATCCATCCCCCATGCTGATCGATGATGCCGAGCACAACCGAGAGGCCAAGCCCAGTTCCATCGTGTCCCTTCGTCGTATAAAACGGATCAAAGATCCGATCCCGGAGCTCCTTGCTCATCCCGCACCCTTGATCCTTGACCGTAACCTTGACATAGTTGCCTAACGGGCGATCGGGATCGCCCTTCTCCAGGCTGACATTCGAAGTGGTCAGTTGGATCTCCCCCCCTTCAGGCATCGCATGTCGTGCATTGACGCACAAATTCATGATCACTTGTTCCAACTGCCCACGATCCGCCTCCACCCCCCAAAGTTCCTTTTCAAGTTCGTGTTTCAAGACAATGTCCTCACCGAGGATGCGCTGTAACATGTTTTTCAAATGGACGACCGTATCATTAAGATTGATGCGATCCTTCTGCAGAATCTGTTTTCGCGAAAATGCGAGAAGTTGCTTAGTCAATGAAGCAGCGCTTTCAGCTGCCTTCCGGATCTCCATCAACTCGCCACGATGATCCGCGGAAAGCCCACTGTTCTGGAGGATAGTATCACTGTAACCAATGATCGGCACCAACATGTTATTGAAGTCGTGTGCAATACCGCCCGAAAGCTTGCCAATGGCCTCCAACTTCTGAGATTGATTGAGAGACTCGACCAACTCCAGTCGCTGCTTCTCGCTCTGTCTACGCTTCAGGAGGTTATGAATAATCTCGGACAGCACCACCATGATACGCACATCATGCACACTGAACTCAAGTGGCTCATCACTGACAAACGAGATCATTCCCCAAGTTCTACCATCCTTATCGTATCCTAGCGGCAATGCCAGGACACCTTCCATCTCGATATCTTGCAAAACTTTCAGCGTCTCAGGCGAAGTTTCTTTTAGATCAGCGCTGCTTTGAACGAGGACGTGACCGTGAGATTGAAGCTGATCTTCAATCCAGGGCAGATCACTCCAGTAGAGCGATTCCAACTCTTGCTGGTAGACACCAACCTCACCTTCCATGTTGTGGATCGGCTGGTTGAGGATCGACTCCGATTCTTCTTGAGTCACAATGAAGCGCTTTATCTTAAGGAAATCAGCCAGGTTCTGGAGCACCTCGCAAACGGCTTCTTCCAGACGCTCAGGATCACACTTGGTCAGATTAACACAAGAGCTTGAGATCAAGCTCTCCAGATCAATACGAGCACTCAATGCAGCCGTCCTCTCATCAACCAGCTCCTCCAGGTGACGCTGATACTTGATCAATTGTTTGGCCTTCGCCTTCTTCTCCGTAATATCACGGAAAGTAAGGATGGCGCCTAACACCACACCATCCGCATTGCGAATCAACGACCCTGAATCTTCAATACAACGCCCCGCATTCTCACGCGAGACAAGCACTGTGTTGTCTGCCAGTGGCACATGCTCTTGCTTTTCGAGAGCCCCCAGCGCCGGATTCATCGCATGCTGACCTTGCTCATCGAGTGAGTGATACACATCAACCACAGCAGTTCCCTCGGCTTCTGACATTGACCACCCCGTCAGTATTTCAGCGACAGGATTCATGAAAACAATCTGCCCAGTATTGTCTGTCGCGATGACGCCATCCCCCACACACCTTAGAGTAGCATAGAACCACTCACGCCCTGCGGAAAGCTGCTGATAGAGACGCTGCTTGTTTATCGCAATCTCTACCGTGCTAAGCAGGGCTACCTCCTCGAAGGGCTTGATCACATACCCTAACGGATCTGTCTCCTTAGCACGCTCGATGACTTTAGACTGCGAGTACGCAGTTAGGTAAACAACCGAGCCCCCAAAGCGTTCCTTGATAATGTGGGCAGTATCGACACCATCCCTCTCTCCCTGGATGACAATATCCATGAGAATCAGGTCCGGACGATGCTCATCCGCAAGACCTAACGCACGTTCGCTATCGTTCGCAATGCCAACAACATCGTAGCCACTCTCCTCCAAACACTGCGCGATATCTTCTGCCACAATGCGTTCGTCTTCGACGATGAGAACTCGTTTACTCATAGCTTAATCACATTCTGTTCGTGTAAACAGTTTCCTTAAATTGAATATCGGCCGTTGTGCCGTCTCCGTTGCGGAACTCCACCGCCCCATTCAGTTGGTCGACCAACATTTCGACTAGGCTCATACCCA
>JAACDM010000664.1 GCA_009936795.1 Verrucomicrobiaceae bacterium
CTTACTTGATCTTGTTAGTGACTCCAGAGATCTACGTTCTTCTTGAGTTAGTCTGAGGCGATAAATCTTACGCATCCGACCGAAGATGAGTCATTTAGGTAAAGTACAAATCTTTTCTCGAAAAATTTATCAATTCAATGTGGACACTCTCCTAGTCATATCACGCAACCGCCGTCGCATGTTCCTGTAGCATTGCCTTTATATCCTCTGCGGTAAAAGGTTTACTAAGAAGCGTTGTGAAACCGTCATCACGATAACGTGATAGGCCATCATCGTCCACGTACCCTGAGCAAACTACCGCATAAACTTCAGGATTTATCTGCATAATACGCTCCAGAGTCGCAACGCCACCCAATCCACCGGGGATGGTCAGATCGAGAATCACTAGGTCAAAAGGGTCATCCTCTGCCATTGCATCTTGATAGTGCCCAATAGCTTGGATACCGTCCTCCACTGCCACAATCCTCTGCTTCATGTTGCGTAGCAATCGATCTGCTACAATCCGGATCGGGGCCTGATCATCCATTAATAAAATTCGATTCTCAGAGACCTCTTTTGCTACCGTATCCGTCGGAGCAGAACGATGAGTATCCACCTGAAAGACCGCAGGCAACCAAAGCGAAAAGAGGGTTCCCTCTCCTACCGTACTTTTCACAGCCATTCTCCCACCGTGCCTTTCAGCAATTGAGTGGCATGTAGCGAGCCCTAGCCCTGACCCTTCTGATTTGGTGGTAAAGTAAGGGTCCCATATCCTTTCCAAGACTTCTGGTGCTATCCCAGGCCCATCGTCTCTAATGTCTATCTTCACATAGGGCCCCGGATCTAGGAAAGTATCATTATCTATCGATTGATTCGTGATATTGACATCGATAGCCCCAACCCCTCTCAGCGCTTGACTAGCATTCACGCATAGATTATTTATAATCTGACTTATCTGCCCTTCATCATAATTCGCTGCCCACAGATCGGGCTCAGGATTAACACGCCACACAATATCAGACCCGCTTAGAGAAAACTTAACCGAGTCATAAATCATTTGCTCAACTGGCTCAACCCTCATCACAGGAGCACCGCCTTTTGAAAAGGTCAACAACTGACGAGTCAGTCGCCTAGCAGCGACACATGCAGACTCAGCATCCTTTAATGCTTCGGAAATCAAATCAGGACTCTCCGATGCAGCAGAGATATTACCCAAAATACTTGCCAAATAATTATTAAAGTCGTGTGCTATACCACCAGCTAGGTGACCCACCGAGTCAAGACGCTGCAATCGCTCCGCCTGGTTCAGGAGCTTCAGGTCTTCGGTAATATTCTGAAAAATCAGGATCGAATATGAGTCTTCTGAATCTTCATGTGGTAAATCAGAAATAGCATAGCGATAGATACAATCCCCATGATCGTAGCGGCCTCCACCATGAGATTGCCTTGCCTGCTGGATGATTTCACGGATCTCAGTCGATCGAGAGCCAAACACATTCTCAAGAGGCACGCCCTTCTCGGAAAATATCTGACTATTCTCGCTAGGTAGATCGCTACCATTAGCTACCAATACAGTCTCGCCTCCCCGCAGTAACACTGCGCCACCCTCTGGGAGGTTGGCTAGCAAGCTGTTGAGTAGGCGGTCCCGATGACCTAGAGATAAGTTCTTTTTCTCCAACTCATCAGCATATCGCCTAGCTTCGGCGGCAGTCTGCTCGTGAGCATTTATCATCAGAAAATACTCGGCGATATCAAACACCTTGGGGAAATCCATAAACCTCAGCCCAAGCGCCTTAAGCTCTCGCGATGATCTGACAACAGGATGACAAAGAAAGTAGCATACCCCTGGGCTATTAGAAGAGGGTGCTTGGACCAATAGTTCTCCTTTCAGTTTCAGCCCTTTTTCGATGTGCTCGAGGACTAATAACCGATGTTCAATCTTATTCGGCAACCAATCTCTAACGAAGCGCGGTGCTACAATGCGAAACAAACCTAGGATTGAGACTCCAGTTTCAATAGACAACAATTTTTGCAACTTGGATCCGACCCTTATGATGAGTCCATCAAAACCAATCTCAAGGTGGAAAGGAAAGAGCGCCTCACACTGCTTTTTTGAGAGGGTCATCGTGAACTACTCTTTCTCCCGCCAAGATACAGCAAACTGATCGCAATCGCTGGGGGATGTCTTGGTCCTGGTTATTTGTGCTTCTACAGGCGTCTCGAACCGATCTCCCAATCCTTCGAGCATTCCGATCACCATTGGAGTCAGACCTTCGCGCTCTGAGTAGTAATTCAATGTGAGCGTACGATTGTCAGTGTCCACATGCTCTATCTCGAAGGCTGGAGGTTTTAGGTCAGGCATGGCGATGCTGAGAGAAGTATGAAGCGAATTTAGATTTTCTAAAAACTCGACCAAATTATCACCCCAGGTATCCATCATGTCGCCATAGCCTGACTTGGCCGTGTATGTGATCCAATGTTTACCAAAAGCCTTAAGTATCGCCTCTGGTGAGAGGCCCAGCTTTTCTGAGGCAGCCCCTACCAGATCATAGGTGAGAGCATCAGGGTAGGTATCCATGGCTGAAAAATCGTCTCTCTCCAAGCCGACCTTTGCTCTTAGTTCATCCCAGGCGGCATCGCCGCACTGCTTGATTACCATCTCTCTGATTCCTTGATTCACTAATCCATACATTTCTTCTTGGGGGAAAGTCCATGAAATATATTGTAGTGTTTATTATATTTCAAATAATTTATTAGAAAACACCTAAAATCCCAATAATCCTTGGAATTCAAAGCTGAGAGGATTGGGGCTTACCCCACCTCTAGCGCCTCGATTTCTTCGCTCAGCACCTCCCACCCAGAGAAGTACTTCTCCAATATCCCATCTAGCTAGGCTGGGCGCTCACTCGCTTCAGTAGCCTCGGCTCCTGCGGTTTTGAAAAACTCGGGATCTAGTAGCTTCTGAGTGGAAAAATAGCCCATTTGCCCTATTCATCAGCCCTCAATGCTCGGGAGCCTTCACGGGAGATGATTTAGTGCGCAAAAACCTTTTCAAAACGTCAAGTCGCCCTTCGGGGCCAAGAGCCAGTCTTACCATCGTCCTGGACAAACAAGTGATCGAGAATGTTCTGAGTTCGCCCGCCGGTGGCATTCAGCGTGGACCCGTGCCCGTGATCTTGGAATCCATGAGGCTTTCAGATTCCGGGCCAAATTACGCATTCAAAGGCCAGACGCCTCACTGCTAACCTCAGTGACCCGCAGCCGCACAAAACGACGGGCCTTTTCAAGTGTAAACGCCGGGTGAAAACCGGTACGGAGAACGAGGCGGACTAAAACCGGTACACCCATCAGAAAGGATGCGTGTACATGAACATGGAACTCAGCCATTCTAAGCCGCCTGGCTATCAGCGGGTGGTGAAGCCTTCGCGCAAGATCGATTCTCACCTCGATTGGATCGCTCAGATTCTCGATGGTGATCGCGAAGTGCACCGTAAGCAACGCCATACGGCCAAGCGACTCTTCGAGCGACTCCGGGACGAGCGGGGCTACGAAGGTGGCTATACCGGGGTGAAGGAGGCTGTAGCCGAACTTAAGGCCACTAAACGCGAGGTCTTTGTGCCCCTGAGTCATCCGCCCGGTGAGGCGCAGGTGGATTTCGGCCATGCGCTTGTCAACCTCAATGGGTCCTTAACGAAGTGTCCCTTCTTCGTCATGAGTCTGCCTCACAGTGACGCCTTTCACGTCCGGGTCTTCGAGAGGGAATGAACGGAGAGCTTCTGGGAGGGCCATGTGCGCGCCTTTTGTTTCTTTGGAGCGGTGCCCAAACGTATCAGCTATGATAACACCAGAGTGGCGGTAGCACAGATGTTAGGAGGACGTCAACGTAAACTCACGGACGGCTTTCTTCAGCTACAAAGCCACTATCTCTTTGAGGAACACTTCTGCCGTCCAGCCAGGGGCAATGAGAAGGGCGTGGTTGAAGGCATTGTCCGCTACAGCCGTGCCAACTTCCTCGTACCAGTGCCTCAGGTGCGGACGCTGGATGAACTCAATGCCCGGCTGGAAGCGTCTTGTCGAGAGGACCTCAAGCGTCAATTGCGCGGTCAGTGCCAACGTAAGGAATATTTGTTAGCCGAAGAAGTCGCTCTCATGCTCCCGTTGCCTTCTGTCCCATTTGAAACCTGCCGGGTGGCAGCTACACGGGCTACCAAGCTTTCCTTGGTACGCTTTGATCGCAATGATTACTCTGTGCCGGTAGGCTACGCCTACCGAGAAGTGGTCATCAAAGGAGACTGCGATGCGATCCGCATCTATCATAAAGACAGCTTAGTGGCCGAACATCGCCGGATCTGAAACAAGGAGCAGGTTTGTTTCGATCCTGTGCATTACCTTGCTCTGCTCGAGCGCAAACCAGAAGCCCTGGACTTCGCCCGTCCCTCGAAAGGTTGGCAGTTGCCCCAATGTCTACAAGTGCTTCGCAAGCGTTTGGAAGCCGACCACCAAAGTGCCGGGACCAAAGATTACATCAGCATACTACGCTTGTTAGAAAACACCCTCTCTCACGCCTCAAAGCTGCTGTAGAGAAGGCGTTGGTGATGGATGACGTCACCTTGCTTCCGAATGAAACGACATTCACGGTTGCCATTCTTGCTGAGGAATTGGTCGAACTTGATGAAACCATCCTTGCAACCTTATCCGGAATTGAAGCCGAAGGCCGTGCGGTGGAGTTCTCCAACACGGAAGAAACACTGAGCACCAATGGAACGATCACGAACGATGATTCAGCAACGGTGAATTTAGTAGAAGCCTCCGTGGTTGAGGGCAATGAAGGAACAACAGAGATGGTTTTTGTCGCCACGCAGGAAGGGGAAGTTGACGTTCCGGCTACCGCTTCTTTCCGAACCACACAGGGTACTGCGAGCGTAACAGTTGACTACACGGCACTTGCTCTGGCGGATCAGGAAATTCTCGGAACAGGCACCAACTTTACAGTCCCCGTAATACCTGATCTTCAGGTGGAAGCCGATGAGACATTTGGATGTGTAATCCATTCGCTCAACAGCCAAGGGCGCTCGGTAGACTTCTCTAGCATGACTGCCGAGATGGCCGTGGCGGGATTGATTGTTAATGATGATACTGCACAGATTAGCATTGCTGATCTATCTCTCGTAAAAACGGATTCCGGCACAACGAACTTTGTCTTTGATGTCACTCTCAATGCTGCGGTCGATCAGCCATTTACTATGGACTACGGAGTTTCCCATGAGACCACCAACGGTGCAGATTTAGCTCTCGAAACTGAAACCCTGAACTTTGCAGGAACTACGAATGAAGTTCGGCAGATAACGGTGCTTGTTACTGGCGAGGAGATTGTCGAACTTGATGAAACCTTCCTGGTGAACCTTTCTAATCTGAGCACTGGGAATCTATCGGTCTCAATCGCGGATGGCGAAGCGCGTGCGACGATCCAGAACGATGATCAGGCGATCGTAGAATTGGCGGTCTCTAATGCCTTCGAAGATCAAAACGGGCCAGCAAATCTAGTCTACACCGCAACGTTGGTAGGCGAGGTTGATGTTCCTGTTGAAGTGTCCTTTGGCACTCAGGATGGATCGGCCACACCTGGATCAGACTACACGACGACCATAGACACTTTGGTGGTGACTGCTGATGGGGGGACGGTCAATGTGCCGGTTGTTGCAGATCCAGTTGTCGAGCTAGACGAGACGGTGGGAGGGGTTCTCTCCGTACTGTCCGCTGAAGGTCGCGATGTGATTTTCCAAGGTGAAGAAAGCACTCTGAGTATCGATGGCACCATTCTCAATGATGACTCGGCAGTTCTCAGCGTTAATGATGTGACTCTTCCAGAGGGAGACAGTGACGCTACGAATTTCGTCTTCGAAGTGACTCTGGATACGCCAGTCGATATCGGCTTTAACGTTGCTTACGCTACTGGCACGGATACTACCGACAGTGGAGATTTCACGCTGAACTCCGGTGAGATCACCTTTGCTGGAACGGTTGGTGAAATGCAAACAGTTACCGTGGCGGTTACAGGTGACGAGCTCTTGGAAGTTGACGAGACCGTCTTCCTTAACCTGATCGAGGTGCTCGGCGCCGGTGGCCGAGATATTACCTTTGCTTCAGGTGGTCAGGGAACTGGATTCATTACCAACGATGATGCCGGTGCTATTTCCATCAGTGATGTAGCTGTAGCAGAAGGAGACGATGGAGAGACTGACTTTATCTTTACGGTATCTTCCGATGCTGCGCTCGATCAGGTTTTCTCGGTCGACTACAGCACAGCTTTCGGGACAGCGACGGCGGAAGATATCACGGCGACTTCGGGAACCCTGATCTTACTCGGAAACCTTGACGAGAGTCGCACCTTCACAGTGAAGGTGACAGGTGATGAACTTGTCGAACTTGATGAGAGCTTCTTTGTCAATCTCAGCAATGTGCAAGCCAACGGCAAGCAGATCGCAATCGGGGACGGGCAAGGTGAGGGAACGATTACCAATAACGATGAGGCGAGTATCTTGCTGACGGGTGGATCTGTCGTAGAAGGCGATGATGGGGTGGTGAGCGTCACTTATACTGCGACGCTTTCAGCTGAGGTTGATGTGCCTGTGCTGGTAGACTTTGCCACTTCTGATGGAACTGCGGTTGCCGCAGAGGACTACACTGAAACGAGCACGACTGCGACCGCGGTTACGACTGAAGGAGTTCGGTTCACTGTTCCGGTGACTCCTGAGAATCTTGCGGAAGTAGATGAAAGTATCGTGGGAACTCTTTCTGCGCTCGATGCTTCAGGTCGCGCCGTCACCTTTAGCGGTGATGCCGCAACTCTGGCTGCGAACGCGACTATCGAAAACGATGACTTCTCGCCAGTTGGCAATGAGGACGGTATCTACAATGTGATAGAGGATCAGGTGCTCAACGTGGCCTTTACCGGGGGTGTGCTCATCAATGATACTGATGCTGACGACGGCGACGGAGTTGCCAATCTGACGAGTGTTTCAGTGGCCGATGACGTCGACAACGGAACCTCGGTTCTCAATGAGGACGGGAGCTTCACCTATACTCCAAACCCAGATTATCATGGTGATGATAGCTTCACCTATCTCGTGTCCGACGGAACCAACTCGAGCCAGGGAGTGGCCAATATCTTTGTCGAGGAGGGGACTCCACCAGCTGACGACGGTGGTTTTCAAGTCTTACGGACGGAGAGGCTGGCGAATGGTGACATGCTCATCGCGATCGCTTCCACTCCGGGCGAGACCTACGCTATCGAGTATTCTGAAGACATGGTAAACTGGACGCGCGTAGAGCCTACCGTGGTTGCTAACGCAAACCGCCTGCAGTGGACTGACAACGGTCCGCCGAAGACGGTAAGTCATCCATCCACTGTCACGAACCGCTACTATCGTTTCGTTCTCATCAGCACAGCCGAGTAATCACTATCAAAATCTTATGAAACTAGACCAGCGCCCCTTGCTGTAAGTCGTTGATTTTCATCTATTTCCTTCCCCGGGCGCGCCCGGGAGGTGGGCTGCTAGGAAATTGCTTTTCGTCTACGGGGTCAGATTCGCCGCCTTGTTAGGGATTGGAGGGGGTTCAAGTAACTCTGGCGCGGTGGCAACACCATGGTGGTGGTGACTCACGAAGAGGAAGTAGCCCGCCATTCGCGCCGCATCCTGTGCATCCGCGACGGCTTGTTAGCGTCTGATGAGCGATTCAGTTGAGGACCGAGTTTTCGCGAACCCCGATCACGCCCCTCCTACTCGACCGAAGCCTTCTTGGTTTCTCCGGGTTTCCAAACCTGGTAGCGGACTTCGAACCCCTTGGGCACGATGACGACCACCGGTAACTTGCTGTTGTAGCGCACCCACCAATCCTGGGAGAGGCTAACAAATTTTTCCACCTTGGGTGCGTCGGGCGGAGCGGCCGCCCGCGTGCCAGCCATGGGCCCAACTTCCTTCACGTTGTAGTAGGAGTGACCCCAGCCTGGAATAGATTTCCTTTCGCCTTTGCCCGAGAAAAAGTAGCGATTGATGGTGTCGAGTTGTAACGTCTTCCCGACAATGAGATTCAAGCGAAGGCCTTCTTCATTCTCTAGCTTGGGCAAGCGAAACACATAACGCTCATAGCCTTCTTCAGTTTTGGGTTAAGGCTTGAGGTCTTCGTTTTCGGCAGGGAGCGAGGATAACATGAAAACGGACCCGATCAGAGTGAGGAGGAGCGGGGCTATGGAACAGCGATTCATGGCTGCATGGTAAGTTAGGAAGCCTTTTCGGCGAGAGGTCTGCTTCCAACGGTCGGCACGCTCGCTCGGTTCCACGGGAAGTTCATGTGCTGGTAGAGGATCCTCCAGACTTCGATGAGGCTCTCTTCGGCCTCGACCATGGAGCGGTGGTTTTCTTTGTAAATGATCTTTTCAGAGACTGCTTCGTCAAGGTGGGAGCTCCAGTAGCGGACCACGCCGTCGGTACCATCGGGGACGGGGACGTCTCGTTTGGTTTGGGCAATGATCGAGTGGATCTCGATTTTCTCGGCCACGGGCAGGGTGAGTAACGTCGACAGGATAGGATTGTCGGTGCGCAAAGAGGTGACACTGTTCCTCGGTCTCTTGCTCATTTGTTGGCCGACATCGGTGAGTTGATCGATGAGTTCCAGGTTGCCGAATACGGAATCTACCACATCGAAAGGGAGTCGGATGAGCCAGGCACCGATATGGCCAACCACGTTGGAAGCCATTTCGCTGCCTCGATGCGGAGCCGCCATGAAGATGGCTCGATCGATGTCAGGATTGGCTTTGAAGACACCAATGTCAGCCAGCTTTTCCCGAACTGCCGGATCGATATTGACTTGATCGATGGGGTCTTTGAACACGAGTTTCAGCAGGGCGTCTCCTGAATCTCGAATCTGCATGTTGGACAAGAGGCCCCCCATGCTGTGACCAAGAATCACCATGTTGCGCATGTTGGGAATACGCCCCTTCGGATCATAGGTTTGGCTGAACTTGGTCAGCCAAGAACGCAAGTGTACCGAGTTTTCAGCGATGGGCGTGCCCGTGGGATAGTTGAAGAGCACGATCTGGTAGTGCTCGCGGACCACGGGATCTTGGCGAAGCCGATTGAGAAAGGGCAGCCAACCTTCTGCGGTCGAGAGCAGACCGTGGACAAGTATCAGTGGTGTCTTGTCGGGATCAAAGGGTTCGAGGGAATGCATGCCAATCGTCGAGCTGTATTCTGACGGGCGTAGTGCCGCCATGATTTTGTTAGGCTCGGCATCGCGCTCTTCGTAGTAGCGGAAGACGAGAGGGGCCGTGTAGTCGCCCTTGAGGGGAACGTTCTTATCGCCAATGTTTGCCAGGTGGTCCTTGGTGAGGTTCTGAAGCACCAAGGTCACGTCCGGGCCGTTGAAGCGTAGAGAGCCGTTCACGGGGATACCGAAACCTGATGGACTCATGAAGGGATCGCGTTGCTCCCACTCAGGGGAGTGCTTGATGTGGCCCACCAAGGCGGCCCCGAAGCCCTCTTGGATCACCCGTTTGAGCTCAATCCCCTTGAACTCAAGAAAGTCGGCCGGTGCCATGTCGTTGAACTGGCGCGGCGACACCAAATGATCTCCCTGAGCGAGCCGAACCACGTATGAATTGAGGTTGCCGGAGGTCCGAAAGGCTTGACTGAGATCGATCTGACTCTCATAGGCCAGCATGGTGACGCGCGAGACGGCGTAGTCGTAAAGGGCGCTGTCCGGAGTCGCCTCAACCGCAGTCGCGTCCTCCAGAGCGGCCGTATGGGTGAGCGCGGCGGCATCGAGGTAATGGCCGATGGCTTCGTTCTGATCCGTCTCGGCCAGACGATCCCCGTGTCCCGAGGAGATCTCGGCCAAGGCCTGGCGGCGAGGCTCGGTGGGCTGAGCCTCGTGGCGTTGGGCCAGCGTGCGTTGGGCCTCGAACGGATCCCGGCGATAGACCTTGAGGAGCCGCTCCTCTCGCAGCGTGGTGGCTGTTTCCTCGGCCAGCTCCGTTGGGTCCATGAGCGCCCGCAGCAGAGCCGAGTCAGTGATTGGGCGTGAGAGGCGCTGCACCCCCGGGCTGGAACAAGAGACGCCTTGAAAGCAGATGGCGAGCAGGGCTGCTGCGCAGGCCAGCTCTGTAGTCAACAAACGATGGATGGGGCGGCTTTTTTCTCCGGGCTTCATGTGGATTGAACGATGAGAGCTGTCCTGTAGACGGAGAAAGGTGAGAGGAAAAGGTTTTTGGGAGACAGCTTTGAGTGCTGTCAGGGTGTCTCTTGGCTCGGGAAGCCCGCGCGTGGCACCTTCTCTGAAGTTTGATTGGACTTGGAGAAATCCTTAGGTTCTGGGAGTGAATTGGACTTTTCCCTCGCGATTGATCGCTCTCGGCCTGTGGGCCTTCGGTGGGGTTACTGCTAGGAAACTGCTTTTCGTCTACAGGGTAAGATTCGCCGCATTGCTAGGGCTGGGGTTCAGCGGTCTGGTTGAGGACGGGCGGGTTGGCTTTGCTTTGCTTTGCTACTGGATTGCGAATCCAGTCTCCCAAGGGAGGCGCGGGCTGGGTTCGGCGTTGGACTGCTCCTCTACTACCACCGCGATGCAGCATGAATACGGACGATTCGAGTTTCCGGACACTACGGCATCCGCGAGGTAGCGCGCCAATATTTCCACCAGCAGCCGAGGGTCATCGTCACCGTGGCACCCAGTTCGTAGATTGAAGCTCAAGCTTTGCTC
>JAACDM010000102.1 GCA_009936795.1 Verrucomicrobiaceae bacterium
CTCGACGATGAGGCGCGGCCTCAATCAGCCGGAGCTTCCAGTTGCCGGACAGGTCAGCGACATGCGTCAGAACACGAACGAGCGTGTCGAGCATGGTTAGTGTTATCGTTGGCATGAGCCAGCCGATGGTAAGTGAAGACTCATGTTTGGTTCGAGCCGTATAGTTCTCGCGAGCAAGTAGACCTGGACCAACCACGCTGACGTGGGAAGCGTCTTGATCAATCTGATTCGGAAATGGGGTCAGAAAGCTCACGGAGTGACGGAACAGAATCTCTTGAGTGAGCATGAAGAATGCGCTCGCCCAGCTGACGATAAAGGGGAGAATTTGCCAGAGAACTGTGCCAGTGATGGGGCAGGGCATTGAGCCAGAAGGGAGCAAGGTCATCTCCTGGATCCAGGCCATCTAAAAAAATGAACTTGGACTGGTAACGCTCGGCAGCGAGTGCCGCAATCAATCCAACGTAGCTGCCCCGCACGGCATGATAGAGACGAGCTTCTGGCACTTGCGCTACCATGTTGGTTGTCCGCTGAAAGATCTCCAAGAGTTCATTCACGATGAGGATGGTGTCTGTGATAGTGTGGCCGAGACTGCTTTGAGCGTGCAGTTCCATCATCTGTTGAATAACAGAAGGGTGGCGTAGCAACGCGCCCGGCCGAAACTCTGGGCCGAGGTACATGAGAAGATGTGCAAGCTCGACAAGAAGTTCACCCTCGTCTTCCGGTCCGAGAGCTACTTGAAGTCGTTCGAGTAAACTAGCAAAGGCACTAACGTCATCCTCGCTCAGTCCCAAGGGTTTGGCAGCGAAGGTTGGGAGTGCTGGAGGGTGACTATCTCAAGGTTGGACGCTCCGATATCAGGAACTGAACTAAGGGCTTCCCTCATGCACGACGGCGAGACCGAAGTTGAAGGGAGCCGTTTGGGCCAAATCCCTGATGGTCGAGAGATCTTCGCTGAATGGGGCCGATGGTGTCTGGGCAATCCAGCAGACATCGAGAGGGTAGCGAGGCATCGAGGGGAAGATTAAGGGAAGGAAGAGAGAATATTTAGATTTAGTAGAGTGGCTAAAATATGATAAAACGATAATAATAATAAGTTTAATGATTACATTTGAGAATTAAAAGCGCAGGTTCTGATACTTGAAATGGGACGGAGTCGGCCCAGCTTTTATTTCATGTCTGAGAAGCCGATCCCTGCTGTAGCAGTTGTTCTTTCCCGTTTGAGCCCAGTGACTTACCGCATCGCCCTACCGAACGGAAAGCAGCTGGTAGGCCACGTTTCGAAGGCCCTGCAAACCAATCCTCCAGATTTTGAGGTCGACGACCAAGTTATTCTCGAAATGACTCCCTATGATTTCTCCCGCGCAAGAATCGTTGGTTTGGCCGCAAGCTCGTAGCTGGAGGTAGACACGAAAGGGGCGCCCGGTCTCCCGAACGCCCCCTTAGTGTAAAAATCAGAACTGAAACTAAGCAGCGGACGGCTTAGCTGATCGTCGCAATCGGACCGTGGCCTTCGCGTGGCTCGCGCCAAGCAAGATCGTTGATTGCAGGGTCATTAGTGATTTTTCCTGACTCGTCGAGTTCAAGGCGCTTTCCAGCACGCGCGCAGAGATTGCCGAGCTGGATGTTGGCCGTCATTGGACCGGAATAACCGAAGTTGGACTGACTGAATTCGCGTGGCTGCTCACCGCGACAAGCCATGAGAAACTCTTTGTGATGACCAGGAGAACGCTCTAGCAGTTGCTCAGGCTTACCAAAAGCGCGCCTTGCAGACTCTGGGATAATGCGTGGACTATTCCAATAGTCCCCTTCGACCAGCATCTTGCCTTTGGTGCCGATAATCAGATTTCCTGTCCGAGGCAGTTCGCGATTATCGACCTTTAACTCCTCGGGAGGTTCTGGCATGTTCGGTGAGCCGTCGACTTTGTTGCCCTCGTACCAATACGTGGTGAAGCCAGGCCGGTCAGCAGTGGCCCGATAGGTTGCCTTCACTGTCATACCAGAAGGGAATTGATCACCCACTGGGGCTGTCATGAAAATAGGCTCTGCCGAGGCGGCATAACCCGGATCCATGATGGCATAGATACCATCCGTCGTGTGGCAAGCCATGTCACCAAGAGCGCCTGATCCAAAGTCAACGACCCCACGCCAAGAGAAGCGGTGGTAGACATCCTTACCCTTATCTTCGCCATCACGGTATTTCGCAACGTAGGGGCGCATGGCTGCGGGTCCGATCCATGAATCCCAATCTAGATTCTCAGGCACCTTATCGGAATAAGGAGGTCGAGGATTGCCCTGAGGCCACACGGGACGGTTCGTCCAGGTATGGAACTCTTGGATGTCACCAATGGATCCACCTTTGATTAGCTCGTAGGCAATGCGCCAGCCCTGCATGGAGTGGCCTTGGTTGCCCATTTGGGTAACCACCTTGGTCTTATTGTAGGCGTTGGTCAGCATTTGCGCCTCGCGTACGGACCAAGAAAGCGGCTTCTCCGTGTAGCAGTTGATGCCCATGGCGATCGCGCTCATGGAGGGAGAGAAGTGGGTGTGGTCTGGAGTCGCCACGAAGATGGTATCGAGTTCTTGGCCGTGCTTTGAGAGGAGTTCCCGCCAATCCGTGTAGCCCTTAGCCTCTCCCCATCCTTCTTTTCCAAGGACGCTCCTCCAGCTATTCTTGTCCACTTCTGCAAAGCCGATGCACTGGCAGCCATCCTCGAAAGCAGCCTTCACGTGGGCACCAGCGCGGCCTCCCGTTGCGACAAAGCCGACTTGAAGCTTGCTATTTGGCTTGTGTGCCCGCACCACGTTGGGAAAGGCGATGGTGGAAGCAGCCCCCAAACCAGTCGTGGTTAGGAATTTTCTACGAGATAGAGAGTTAGGCATCGAAATAAATATTAGGGTTATAGGGAATGGAATGAGGGGATCTAAGCAGGGTCAAGAAGGCATTTCAAAAGAAATACCGGGCACTTTGACCCCGATTCTACCTGAGTGGCTCGCATTTCGAAAAACTTTCGTTTAGAATCCCTAGATGGGTGGATTCTTTACGCGCTGGCGGTGGGGACTCTTTGTCGGAGGAACCGCATTCGGACTATATTTCTGGTTCGCTGGAGTAAAGAACGATCCAGCGCAGGCCTTTCTCAATGGACTGATCATCATGACCATCTCGTTCACGTTGGTCGCGACCAATGTCGCAGAGCTCATTGCCTCGCCGTTGACCAATTTTATCGACTCGATCTACCTCCCCGGAGGCAATTGGGGCAAAGCGCCGTTGAAGTACGAGTTGCCGATCTACTATGAACGTCACTTCAGAGGCGAGGACGCAGCGGTAGCATATGAAGCAATCATTAAGTCGGACCCGAATCAGATTCACGCTTACGGCGGGGTGATCAGGGTCTGTGAAACTCAGTTGCGTGATCGTGCACGTGCTAAACATTGGAAGGCTCAGGCAGAGCGTCGCTTTGGGCGTGAGAAAGTAGCTGCGTCTGTCGCAAAGACAGCTGATGAGTGGCACGCGGAGCTCCTCAAGTCGGCGTTGGCTCCAGCACCCTCACAGTAACTTTACTAAAGACTAAAGACATCGCTTGC
>JAACDM010000103.1 GCA_009936795.1 Verrucomicrobiaceae bacterium
GGCACTCTATGCGATTGGCCGAAGACAGCGCCCTCGGCGGGCAAGAGGTGTGTCACACCACTCCGCTTCCGAATGAAGGCTGTGCGGATACCCCGAAGAACCTCAAACTAACAGCCCCTTACAAACCATTGCGACAGCCGCACCTACCGAAATCTCGACCAACCAACCCTTGATCAGCTTGATAGTATGTATCTTTGGCATCCCACTAAAGACAATGTGTTTTTTGAAAGCCCAGGAGCAACGTCAGATGAACGCCTCATTTAAACAGGGAAGCTCAACCAGAGTAATCTGAGACCGCGAAGAATGCGTCACAGAGTAGAATTGTCTGAGACCACGAAGAATGCGGCACAGAGTCCCACACGATCTCCGGCCTCCTATCCACGCACGAATGTCAGTTAGTTCAGCACTCATGCGTTTACTCTTGGAATAGTCAGACGAAAGGTAGATCCTCGATCCAGGATGCTTTCTGCTGTAAGAGATCCGTTATTCAATTCGGCATAACGCAGTGACAATGCAAGTCCCAAGCCAATGCCCAGCGTCTTCGTGGTGCAGAGAGGTTCGAAGATCTTTGCTAATTGCTCCTTCGTCATCCCAGCCCCTGTATCCTTTACTTCAACCATGGCCTTCCCGTCACCGCTAGTTGAGTAATGCATGGTCAACGTACCCCCATCAGGCATGGCTTGGAGTGCATTGATGACTAGATTCTTAAGAATACGGCTGATCTGGTCGGAGTCACCGTAGCATATTAACGACGGGGACGGAATAGGTGCATTCACAATGGCATTGGGTGGGATCTCGACTCCAGCAAATGCATCTTCAATCACATCCGATAGCGCAAATTCCTGATGATTTACTTGCGAATCGCGCGCATAATCGAGCAGCTCGGAGATGATGCGATCCACTCTCGTAAGACCCCGCTGGATCTCAGCGCGGCTTTCTAACATTTCCTTGTCTTGATCTTTGGAAACTTGTTCCAAATAGTAGGTGGCGTTCCGAACAATTCCCAATGGGTTACGGATCTCATGAGCAATGCTTCCTGCAAGTTGCCCCAGTGTCGCTAAACGCTCTTTACGTACCAAGGTCTCTTGAGCATCTTTAAGTGCTTGCGTCCGCGCTTGGACCAGTTCTTCCAAGTGCTCGTTGATCCGCAGTCGTTCATCTTCCACGCGTTTCCTGTCGGTGATGTCTCGCAAGATGCCTGTGAACAGGCGCTCGTTCGATAGCTCTAACTCAACCACGGAGAGCTCAAGCGGAAAGGTAGTGCCATCCTTGCGTTTCCCAGTCACTTCACGGCCATTGCCGATTATCTTCTTACCTGCCTTGATGAAATTCCTTACATAACGATCATGCTCTTCCTGATACAGTGAGGGCATGAAAATCTTCACATTTTTCCCAATGACTTCTTCCTCTTGACAACCAAACAATCCCTGCGCAGCCGGGTTCATTGATCGGATGATCCAATCCTCGCCCATAGTCACGATACCCTCCACCGCGTTTTCAAAGAGACTACGATGACGTTCCTCACTTTCAACAAGAGCTGCTTCATGCTGCTCCAAGTTAGTCACCATGGCATCGAACGAGTGACCGAGAAGAGCAATTTCATCTCTACCACTCACACCAGAACGAACCGTCAAATCTCCCGTTGCCAACTGATCGGCAGCTTTAGCGATACGGACAAGACGCCTGGCCACCAGCCAATGCAATAGGAGACTAGTGGCCAGCGCCGAGAAAAAGAGTACGAGACCAATGTGAGCCGCTCGCCGTTGCGATCCCATGAATTTTGGCGATTTAAGGACGTCTAGGTTTCTAGCAATGAACACATGACCTATTCGATTGGGGCGCAACTCGCCCTGTGCCGCCCCCAAAAGTACGGGATACACTCCAGCAATCACACTCCCTTCATTGAGAACCTCGACGAAACCAGCCCGGGTTATGAGGGTTCTCGATAAACTGTCGGCCTGATAGATTTCTGCCCTCTTCAAAGCCTCTGGAAGCGCTGAGCTTACCGGTTTGCCTAGGTCTCCTCGGGTCGCCGAAGCCAAGACATGGCCCGTCTCATCCGAGAGCAACGCCAACAACCCATGAGTATCAGCGCCAAAGGCGGCTAACTGATCTTGCGTCCAAGTGGTCGCGCCCAACTGAGCTGCTTTTTCCAGGGCGGCCTGTAACCGCGTCATGTCTAGAGTGAGATCGCGTGCGGCTTCTCGCTCAATGCTAGCTTCCACCACACGGCGAGTGCTCATGTAATTCCATAGACCCACAATGATGACAAAGAAGGTCAACAACAAAGGGACGAGGAGCCAAATGGGAATCAGGCCAGTTAAAACCTCGAAAGAACGCTTGTACCTACGACTCATCGCCTTAGATCCTGCACGAACTGCGGAGCGATCAACACGCTGGGTGACCTATCTAATAGATTCGCCTCAATCATAATAGTGGTCAA